>JAUYTY010000050.1 GCA_030694905.1 Eubacteriales bacterium
GCTGATTCGACGCTGGATTTGGTCTTTGCCAACATATTCTCAGAAGGAGGATTGTTCTATAAATCCGATGCCATGGCATCTGTTCATGTATTGGCAATACTGGCTGGATGCGGTGTCCTTTATCGACGTATCACTTCTGCCGCCAAACTTAAAAAAATCGAATGGTTCGCTATGGTCTTCAGTGCTATTGGCGTATTGGGCCTGGGGCTGTCATTTACATCCATTCAGTACTTTGAAAATATTAGCATCGTTACCGGACTTTTAGAGCACAAGATTCTATTGCCGATGATTATTGGTTGTTATCTCATATTTTTGATTTATACGAGCATATTGGTTTTCGTATTCAAATGGATCAGATATCATCAATTGCCGCTTATAATTTTGCTACTTGGTATTGGCTCAATTCTTATGTTGCTGATATCACCAATATTTGGCTATAGGAATCTACTGTATATGTATTTTCTGCTGGTGCTCTATGGTGTTCTTTTACTCCAGATAAAGATAAGTTACAATACTTTATTGGTCATGTGCATGGGTATTGCCTTTGTAAGACAGGAGTTCATGTTAGCCCTGATCAGCGGGATAATCTTTATGGGTATATTGGTTCTAAAAAATTGGAGATCTGTTGATGTATTGCGAAAGTTTTCCTTGATATGCATGGTAATGCTGATATGCACAAAGCTGTTTCTAGGCAACTATGCGCCATATAGCGCAAATGCTTCCTCGTATGATATAAATCTTGAACTGGCGAAAGAATATAAGGAAGGAATCACAAAGACACCTGATGGACATCCCTTGCCGTTACAATTACTAGTATTACCTTACAGAGAGTATAGATGGACAATGCCTTATGACGATACATATTATAATGATTGTTTTAACATGTATCTGGGGATTGATCCTAAAACAGAAATAGAATGGATTGCAAAATAAAGAGTCGCGAATGTGCGACTCTTTTTGCATCAATTTATATCTAGTTAACCGGATATCTGAAGTAAATCTTGGATGCATGGAACAGATACACATCCGGGTCTAACTTGATATCGTACGTTTCAGTCTCTTCCTTTTCCGTCTCATCTTCCCATGTGATTTTAGTATAGCTTGTCGCTTTTCCGCTGATGTTATTAATTGGATTTTCAAACTCAAGTATCACGCCTAAGGTTTCAAGATTATCAATCCCCTCGGGGTATACCACGATTCCTTTAGAGCTGTCGATCGCCCTGCTTGACGTATACAGCGCCACATTCCCTGTTGAGGTAAAAGTGATGCTTCTCGTGACAGAACCCTCTGACCAGGCTTTCTCAAACAGTGCGACAGTCTCTTGATATCCAGTCGTTACTGAGGTTACTGTCACTGTGTAGCTATAGGTCCCTGCGCCGTCCAATAAGAGTCCTTTCTTGTCGGTTCCGATAACCGGGAGTTCCATGTTGACATTCAAGGTTAGATTAAGATCAAAATTGTGGACATCGTACCTGTAGGATGTGCTCCACTCGTCACCCCGGCTGTTTGTGCCGCTTTCAGTGCCCGCGTCCCAGCTTCCACTGAGGCTTGTGCTGATGATATTGTCTTTTGGAATTGATATGGGCTGTTGGCTCAGCATATGCTCCAAAGGCAGCGGATAAAGCTCTTCTGGAAAATATGATTTGTACTCATCCTCGACTAAAAAGTTGGAGACGATCTCACCGGATGATCGCTGTGTGATAAGTGTGGTCAATCGACCGGTCTCTTCAGTTATAACTAATTCAACAGCCGGTGGCGTGACCTTGAATTCAATGGACTTGACAGGCTCATCCTTTTCCATGTCCGCATCAGGCGCATAGATATCCAGCTTGTTTGGAGATCCGGCAACCATATGCCCATAGAGGGTAAAGGCTGTGTTGAGAGTGCCGTCATCCTTGAATTTGCCTGTCCAGTTCTCTATTTCAGCTTTGTCGTTTAGCGGTGAGAATCTTACTAAATGTTTAGCATAGGTCTTTTTTGTATCGGTAACGCTGAAGGCAACGGTCTTATTCAAATAATCCGAAAGGGCCTTGTACTCAGCTCTTAGTTTGGTCTCATTGTTCATGTTGATCTTTAGGGCAATCTGTCTGAAAACCCCAGGCAATATGTCATTGTATAGAACGGATCTTCTTTCCTGGCTGATGCTGTCCTGCAGATTCTGGTTAAGCCCTGCACCGCCTCCGGTCCATGCCATCTTCTCCCTGGCTTCACTGACATAGTAATCGACTCCCGACTTGTTGGTCCCAGTCCAGAACTCATTGCAGTGGGCTGTCACTATCTTATCGATTTCAGCTTTGAGGCTAACCTCTGTCATGGTGGGGTCGCTGAACATGGGATAGAAGGTCTTGTACCAGTGATTTGACCCTTTAAATCCATCCTCTCCCTTGGAATAATAGATGGAATAGGCATCCCTATAGATATCAGCACGTCCCTCGATAGCCGTGGTTCCGAATTTGTTGATGGCGTAGTCCACAATTGCTATGGAGGCCATGCTGGCAGACATAACCGAACTGCTGAGCTTTGATGCTACCTTGCCCAGTATGTAGGTGAACGAGGTTTTAAGACTTGCCACTACAGCATCGTTTATGTTTCCCCGATAGATGTTAGTTCCAATCTGTACCACAGATAGCAACAACCCTACGCTGCCAAGATGATCTCCAAGAGTAGAAAGAACATCATCACCATAGGCCAGATAGCCTGCGCTCTGTACGATGTTGCCAAGAAAATCCCCACCAAGCTGCATGGCATCCCCAGCCGCTCCCGAACCAATGTTAAAGCACTGCGAAGCTGGGACTCCCCCGATGGCATATTCCTCTACCGCAGCCTGAAAGTCCTCATCCATGCCTTCTCCGTACAGATCCAAAAACTCGACTCTGGCGTGTCTTTTACCTGCGTTGGTAACAGAAAACACACCATACTTCGAAAGATGATCAGTGAATATGATGACAGAGGAAGACTCCTTGTCATACATAAATGCCACCGATTCCCACTTTCCAGTGGACTCGTTCAGATAAGCCGCTCCGGGAATGTCCCCATCAACCAGCTTAAGTGGTATTGCCAGCTTGATCACCCCATCCACCTGGGTTACATTCTCGAGCTTAAAGTCGTATACCTTAAGCGAGATGATTCCCTCATCATCCAGTGCAGGCGCATTGGACACCTCTGATATGATGGCTTTGACATCCGAGGATATAATTACCGGGTCCAGTCTGAGCTCGACTCCCTCAAAGCCTAGAACGAGATTCTCCTCATTCAATACAGCCTCGGCCAATAGTTTTTCACTAATGACAGGCGCTGCTGCGGTTTTTCCACCACATGCCGCAAGAGGCAAGATCAAGGATATGATCAGTATGATTGCAATTATTCTATTTTTCATTCCCACCCTCCATGTTTAAAGAGAATATATATATGTTTTTATTATACCCAAATTTGATGGAAATAAGCAGGTATGTGTTTTGTAGCATCTCGATATTATGAATTAAATTTTTCAAAAATTAAGTATTTATCTTCGAGCAAACTCTACAAAATCATCTCTCAATTCCAATTTACGCATCAACTCTAATGCATAGTCGTTATCGCTATCAGTGGCTGCCCTTACCATTTTAGTAACAATATCATATTCTGGATAGCTAGAGTTGCCCAATACATATAATGGTTGAACAAATGATAAACGAATAAAGCTTTTTGCAAACATTTGTTCCAATTCAACATCTTTATGTGAGATGATTAAGTCGATTATTTTCTTTTCATTTTTCTTCAGATAATTTCGCAGTTCTGTATACAAGCGCTTAACTTTATGTAAAATATCTCCTGAAGCTTTAACCATTACTTTAATTTCATCACTGTGATACTCGTTATTATCAGAATCAATAAATATCGTTTTTGCATAGGTATCATAATTCATATTCCCATAATCATCAAAACGCATGATAATACAGTCACTGCTATTAAATTGAAATAGCGCATTCTTTTCAAATCTCGACTTTGGCGAGACTTCAAATGGATTTTCACTTATCATAACACTTGGAAGAATATCATATATCCGTCTTTCTATTGTCCCATATTCATTTCTTAAAATTATATAACCATCACGAATCAAAAATGGTTTTTCTGAATTATTGATTATCTCAATACTAATTTGACCATAAGAAAAACCTTGGTGAGAATTTCCAGGTTTTCGTTTGGGAGAGATAGATAT
>JAUYTY010000072.1 GCA_030694905.1 Eubacteriales bacterium
CATCTTCTTTTCTTCTTTTTTTAAATGAGGTGTAGTGGTTGACCATGGAATCTATATTGCCTGAATTCACAAGAAATGCGATTTTAGGTTTCCCAAAAATCTTGAGGCTTTCTATGTCCTTCCAGTCAGGCTGTGCGATAACGCCTACTTTATATCCGTATCTTTCGAGAATTCTTGAGATAATGGCAGCTCCAAAAGATGGATGGTCCACATAAGCGTCCCCTGTCACCATTATAAAATCAAGCTCATCCCAGCCTCTATCCTTTAAATCATTTTCATTAATCGGTAAAAAATCCATATCGATCCTTTCAAAATGGAATCTAAAATCATTCCATTATATTGTACCATACAAATCGGTCAAACCATCATTTTTATCAAAACAAAATGCCCTTTCCTGATTAAGCAGGAGAGGGCATCATAGTTTAAAAATCTAATCAGATTTTAAATTAGAAAATCAGGAATCCGGCGGATACAATCAAACCTGTTACTATCAATGTGATGACACAGTATCCCATGATATCTCTTGCTCCTAATCCTGCAATACCTAATGCGGGTAAAGCCCAGAACGGTTGGATCATGTTGGTCCAAGCATCTCCCCAGGCAATCGCCATAGCAGTTTTAGCCGGAGCAACACCAAGCTCCAAACCAGCTGGCATCATGATTGGTCCCTGAACTGCCCATTGACCACCACCTGATGGTACGAAGAAGTTTACAATACCGGCGCTCAAGAATGTGAAAAGCGGAAATGTGGTAGCTGTCGATATACTGACGAAACCGTTGGATATAACGCCTGCAAGTGATGCGCCTTCAGCATTGAGGCCTGTCATCATTCCCATGATTCCGGCGTAAAATGGAAACTGCAGGACAATACCGGAAGCGCCTTTGGCTGCCTCTATAACCGCATCAATGTATCTTCTCAATGTACCGTGCAATAGAATACCGGTGAACATGAATATGAAGTTAACGATATTCAGGTTCAGGTCAAATCCCTTTGTCATGAAGTGGAAGACAATATAGGCAAATCCCATCAATGTCACCAGACCCCAAAGAATCTTGCTGTTTTCCATTTTTTCAGCAGGTGTCTTTGCCAAATATTTCTTTTGTTCCGGTTCCAGCAACAATTTCGGATCTACGACAACTGTCTTATCTGCTTCCGGATGCATGGCCTTTACAACAAAAGGCATTATAATCAGGATAGCGACAGTTATAGCTATATTCTGCAATGAGAATATGGTTAGGCTTGTCGGGACTGCTTCAGTCAAAGCGCCACCTGTAGCTGCCAGGCCAGCTGCCGAGGAGATTGTCAATGGAATTGATCCTGACAGGCCGCCATGCCATACAACCATTCCGGAATAACCGGCAGCTATCAATAGCCTGTAGTCAACACCCTTAACCTGTCTTGCCATTTCCTTCGCCAGCAATGCACCGATGATCAGTCCAAATCCCCAGTTGATCCAGCAAGCTACCAGTGCAACAAAAACAGTGATCATAACAGCTGAAGCAGGCGATTTTGCCGTGCTACCAATTGTTTGAAGCACTTTTTTGACAGCTGGTGCTTGTGCCATGGCGCTTCCTGTTACTAGAACAAGCACCATTTGCATGGAGAAAGCCAATAAAGCCCAGAAGCCATTTCCCCAATGCTTGACCATGTCCATAGGACCTTGACCTGTTAAAACAAGTCCAAGGAGAACAACAATAAAAGTAAGAATAACTGCAAATAAGAATGGATCGGGTAGATATTTGTTCACAAGTGTGACGCAAGCGTTAGTAAATTTCTTAAACATCAGTTCCTCCAAATAAATTTATTGTGAGTCAATACTCACATTATATATATTGTATACTTAATAACGAGCTATTGCAAGGATTTGGGGTATAAAGTACAAACCTCGTAAAATCAAATACAATCTTACATGACAAGGTTTTTAGAGGATATGGCTAATATAATAAATTTTATTTTGCTAATGGTAGGCTTTAATTAACAAATCTCGATTTATATCGTTAGATTTTTTTGTTTTTTTATTATATTTAAAAAAAAACATCTCTTCTAAGATAATCATCAGAAGAGATGTCTTCATTAAATATAAATGTTTAAATCAAATTATAAAAACAAGAACCCTAAGGAGGTTATAACCCCGGTAATCAACAGAGTGACCACACAATATCCCATAATATCTCTTGCACCTAGTCCTGCAATACCCAAAGCCGGCAATGCCCAGAAAGGTTGGATCAAGTTTGTCCATGCATCACCATAAGCAATGGCCATCGCTGTCTTCGCGGGCTCAACCCCAAGTGCCAAACCGGCTGGCATCATGATAGGCCCTTGAACTGCCCATTGTCCACCACCTGATGGTACGAAGAAGTTTACAAGACCGGCACTCCAGAATGTAAACAGCGGGAATGTGGTGGCTGTCGATATGCTGACGAAACCGTTGGAAATAACGCCTGCCAGTGATACACCATCAGCATTCAGCCCTGTCATCATACCCATGATTCCTGCATAGAACGGAAACTGAAGTATGATTCCAGAAGCACCTTTTGCCGCCTCGATAACCGCATCAATATATCTTCTCAATGAACCATGCAATAGAATACCGGTGAACATGAAGATGAAGTTAACTATATTCAGGTTCAGGTCAAAGCCTTTTGTCATAAAGTGGAATACAATATAGGCAAATCCCATCAATGCCACCAAACCCCAAAGGATTTTGCTGTTTTCCATCTTTTCAGCAGGTGTTTTCGCCGAATAGATTTTCACTTCAGGTTCTACCAATAATTTAGGATCCACAACTACTGTGTGTGCTGCATCCGGCTGCATCGCTCTGAATATAAATGGCATGACAGCAATAAGAGCGGCTGAAATAATCAGGTTCCAATATGAAAAGACGGTCTGACTGATTGGAACAGCTTCTGTAAGCGCGCCACCGGTGGCTCCCAGACCTGTCGCGGAAGAAATAGTCAATGGAATAGATCCTGAAAGACCACCATGCCACACAACTATGGCTGCATAGCCTGCCGCAACCAGCAATCTGTAGTCAACTCCCTTGACCTGTCTTGCCATTTCCCTAGCCAGCAATGCGCCAATTACCAGACCAAAACCCCAGTTGATCCAGAATGCAATGGTCGCTACAAAAACAGTGATCATAACTGCTGAAGTTGGCGACTTGGCCATGCTGCCGATTGTTTGTAATACTTTTCTGATGGCAGGGGCTTGCGCCATAGCACTTCCAGTTACAAGCACCAGTACCATCTGCATTGAGAAAGCCAGTAAAGCCCAGAAACCATTTCCCCAATGTTTAACCATGTCCATAGGTCCTTGGCCTGTCAAAGCCAACCCAAGGAGAACAACAATAAAAGTAAGAATGACTGCAAATAAGAACGGGTCTGGTAGATACTTGTTTACAAGCGTAACACAAGCGTTGGTAAATTTCTTAAACATATGTTCCTCCTAAATTTTTTTGTGAAAACATCTTCACATTTACATTATATCTATAATGAATTTTCTTTGCAAGATGTTACAAAATAAATACAATTTAGGCTTTTTTTAGTACAATATGATAAAACCCCGGCAGAAAAAAGTGACGGGGTTTAATGTCGACAAGAGTCTTTCAGTCTCTCAAGCCTTAACTTGCACGCCCATCAGTCTTGCACCTGATACTGATTCCATCGAAAGCAATGCCGGCTCGGTAATGAAAACCTGATTTTCTTTTAAGGTGGCTGACTCTTCGTTTTTCTTTAGTACAACTTCTCCCTTGACAACATAAAACATGACAAATGTATCCATCTGACATGGCGGAATCTTACCGCCCGCTTCCAATACAATGACACGTGTCTTGAATACATCGTTTTGAAAGAATACATTAACACTTCTCTTCTCATAGCCTTCCACTTCAAAGTTCATTAAATCGAATATTTTCATTTTTTCTCCTCAAATTTATAATTTATCTTCATATTTCCCAATCAACTTTTCAATCATTGATTTTCTGATTTTTAAAATTTTAACCCATTGGTCAAGATTTTTTTTGCCGTTTTGAGTGATTTTATACACCCTTCTTCTTGGACCCGGACCCCCATCTTCCCAAAAGGATGTCACCAGCTCCTCTTTTTCCATTTTTCTTAAGGTCCTGTAAAGTGTGCTGACATTGAGCTCATCCTGAGAAAATCCGAAATACTCAAGCTGGCTAATCAATCCATAACCATAACCAACCTCATCATATAACAGCAACAACATACAGACCTCTAAGAATCTTTCCATTTTATGATTATTATGACAGAATAAGGCTTGTTCTTCTTTCATTTAACCACCTCTTATTTAACTATATACTTTATGAATATAGTCTACATGAATATAGTATATTCCTCATATATATAAATGTCAACTGTTGATGATTTTTTTTATACCTTGCTGAAAATCCTTCTATGATAAAAGAGGATACCATTCTTTCGAATGATATCCTCTATATTCTGATCCATAATGATTAGAATGTTACTGTATTAATAGGGTAAACTTCAGTTCCGTCCATGCTTCTTGATTTCAAGCAGGTTCCACAGGCAAGAATCTCGCCGCTTATGTCATGGAAGGCTTTGACTTGCTCAGAGACATTGAATTTTTGTAAAGCTGTCTGGCGTGCTACTCTATAAACTCGTGGCACGCCTCTTCACCCCTCAGAACTCTCAATGTGCCCAAAGTCAAGGCCTCCATTTCATTTTCACCCGGGATTATGATAACATCACCAATGAATTCGACTCTTTCCTTTATCCATTCCATCAACATTTTGGAATATGCAAGACCGCCGGTGAGTATGACACCGTCTACATCCCCTTTCACAACTGTGGCCAACTCACCTATTCCCTTGGCTATCTGATAAGCCATAGCCTCAAAAATAAGTTTTGCATTCTGATCTCCCTGGTCAATCATCTTTTGAACCTCTCTGGCATCCACAGTATTCAGATGTGCTTTCAATCCCCCGTTGCCTCGCATTTTTTTGGTGATGTCATTCTTATTGTACTGGCCTGAAAAACACAAATCCACCATTTTTCTACCAGGAACCCTTCCAGATCTCTCAGGCGCAAAAGGACCTTCATCGTCGGACAGCAAATCCACCATTTTGCCACCGCTATGGACCGATAATGTTATTCCTCCACCTAGATGGGCCACAACAAATTTACAGTCTTCATATCTTTTGTTCATGTCCTTGGACACCTTGATGGCACATGCGCGCATGTTGAGTGCATGCAGCAGGCTTACCCGCTCAACCTCAGGGATGCCTGTAATTCTTGCAATCGGCTCCAATTCATCCACAGCGACGGAGTCATAGATATAGGCCTCTACGCCAATCATTTTCGCTATTTCATAGGCAATGATACCGCCAAGATTGGATGCATGTTCGACTCTCGGTCTATTTTTTAGAATATCCAGCATGACATCATTTACTTTATAGGCGCCGGATTTAAGGGGAGGTAAAATTCCACCACGGCCTACCACAGCGGATAACTCCTCAATGTTGAAATTATTTTTCTTAAGACAGCTCAATACCTTTTCTTCTCTGAATTTATATTGATCAGGAATGTTTTTATATGGTCTCAGTTCCTCATCGTCGTGTATTAAAGTTTCAACAAAAACCTCCCTCTCGTCCTCATAGAGAGATATTTTGGTAGAAGTGGAGCCGGGATTGATGGCTAAGATCTTATACATATTTGCCTCCATTGCTTTTTATTGTTCATTATATCAAATAGATTTGCCGTTCACAATACATCTTTATTTTTTAAAAAGGAACCATTTCTGGCTGTCTAGCTCATACTTCAATTCATAAAGATCCTTGCCATTGTTCATGCATACAAAAACGATCCTTTCATTTCCCGCCAGTTTTTCCCGGTATTGCTTGACTATTTTACCCACCTTGACAGGCTTGTCTTCATATTTAAACTTAAATGGGACTATCTTGCCCCCAATTTCGAAAATTGCTATCATGTCGATCGGATGATTCAGAAGCTTCATAAATAATCCTCCTTAATTATAAAATACTTCGCATGTCAGGATAGTCATCATCTGGATAACCTCCCAATATAGGGCTCAATCCAGAATCTATATAGCCTCCTCTTATAATGGCGTATTTTCCGTATTTTTCCCTGATATGGTCTATGGCACAGTCCAGCTTCTCCATTTTCACACTATATTGATTTTGAAAAAAATTCAGCTGCTTAATTTTTGTTTTCTCCAAGTCGGTAAATCGGACATTCATATGTCTGATGGGCTGCCGATCCCATGCTTCATCAAAAAGATCCTGAACCGCTTCATACAAGTCATAGGTGCAATTTGTGAAATAAGAAAGCTTTTTCTGATGTGTCATGTATCCGAATGACTTATCCTTGATTCCCACTGCAACAACCCTGCAGCTCAGGTCTTCATCCCTCAGTCTTTTGGATGCTGTTTCCACAAGACTCAGCAATATCTTATGGGCGGTCAAGCTGTCCTCGACATCAAAGGGTATGGTGCTGCCATTGCCGACTCCTTTGAATGGAATGGACTCCTCTGTCGAGAATGTTGAACAGTCGATGCCTCGCGCGTAATCGTATATCAATCTGCCGTGGGATTTCAAAAGGCCTGACAACATGTTCCTGTCAGCGTTTGCCAGTTGCCCAATGGTATTTATGCCAATATTGTTGAGTTTGATTTCTGTTCTTCTGCCGACCATAAAAAGCTCTCCCACCGGCAACGGCCAGAGTTTGCTTTTCAATTCCGCCACATATAGCGTATGGACTTTGTCAGGTTTTTCAAATTCGCTCGCCTGCTTTGCCAATAGCTTGTTTTCTGAAATACCGATATTGACCGTGTATCCAAATTCCGTTTTGATTCTTTCCTTGATCTGATAGGCAAGATGAACGGCATCGCCGTTAATCAATTCGGTTCCCGTCAGATCCATAAAGCATTCATCTATGCTGAACACCTCCACTTTGGGCGTGTATTCCCTCAGCATATCCCTTAATTTCCTGCTGGCCCTTACGTATATATCATATCTTGGCATTATTATCTTGAGATCAGGGCACTGAAGCCTGGCTTCCATCAGCGATTGCCCCGTTTTAATGCCAAGTTTTTTGGCAGGGATGGATTTAGCCAACACGATACCATGACGTTTTTTTTCATTTCCCCCAATGACACATGGTTTGCCCATGATGTCTTCCTCTATCCCTATTTGTTGATTGTAAGCCGCGTGCCAGGATAGAAAAGCTGAGTTTACATCTATATGCATAACAACCTTTTGCTTGACCATAAAAAAACCCTCTTTCAAAACAATGTCCGTGTAACTGATTATATCATCGAACATATGTTTTGTGAAGGGTTTTTGAATTTCTTTATTTTATTTTTTAAAAAGGAGCAAATCCCTGTTCCGTCCACCAGTCTTCCATATTCAACTGATATGCCTTGAAGAACTGGTCAAGATGAACTTTTTCCCATTTGATCAATAGATCATAAAGTTTTTTTGCCTCGGGATGATTGCTTTCTTCCTTGGCATTCTGATAAAATTCAACGGCTGCTTTTTCCAGATTGACCGCTGTTCCATAAATTGAAACCGCAATTGATTCTTTTGGAAATTTATGCTTGTTCCAATCATAGATTCTTGGAGAAGGCGGGTTTTCGAGAAAAGCCAATGAGAATGCCTCTTCTTCTGTATTCTTGATTTGGTCGAATAGCTCCTTCAAATATTTGGAATGAGTCAATTCCTCTTCAGCAAGCGTATTCAAAGCCAGCTTGGTTTCTTCTGAATCAGCTTGATTTTCTGCCATCTTATAAAATTCATATCCCTCTATCTCGTTAATGATAGCCTGCTTTATAATTAACAATTCATCCAGTTTCATCTTTTCTCCCCTTTAAAATTATTTACAATCAAATATTATCACTTGACTCTGATGGTGTCAAACTCTAATCGCCATAAGCGCTTTCCCGTTCAGTTCTCCTTTAGCTATTGACATAAAATCTCATAGAAACTATAATGTTATAGATTATTTTATTATAATTTCCTTTGAAACTATAAAATATTAGAAATAGAGAGGTCCCACTGTGTATGAATTTAAGAACCATTTTGAAATAAGAAAGGCGATTGAAATATTCGAAAACCAGATATTGTCGGAACATCTTAAGCCAGGTACAAAGCTGGAAAACTGGCAGGAAATACCCGGACTTAAAACATTGAAACCCAAATCCATCGAGAAAGCCATCAAGATGATGGAAGTACTTGAATTAATAGAGATAAGGGACGGCGAACCTTACATATCAGAAAACTTTTCTCCTATGTCCATGATGAATCCGGCATCCTTGGCTTTTATGCTTCATGGCGGCAATTCTCACCAGGTGTACGAGTCACGGTTGGTAACGGAATGCTATGCGGCTTATTTGGCAGCCGAGAGAAGAACTGAAGATGAAGTTGATATTTTAAAAACAATTATCGACAGGATGGCTTCCAATAGAGATTCACATGCAGACAAGGATTTTCATTTTATAATCTCTAAAATGACGAAAAACAAATTAATGTATTACCAGACCATGAGTATGATTAAACTGACAAATTCCTTTATTGCAGATTCCATGAACCAGTTTGTCGAGGCATATAGCCTTGAGGTGGTCCATAAAGTTCATTGCGATATCTATGAAGCCATTAAAAACCAGCGACCTCAAGAGGCTTACAATGCGATGAAAAAACACTTCGATCTGCTGGAAAAATTCTACCAATAACCCTGTTGATAAACCAAAGAAGCTGGCAAATTCGCCAGCTTCTGTTTTTTTGTCCGGTATCAACCGCCTCCGACAGGTGGAAATAATGAAACGATGTCACCATCTTTCAACAACTTGTCGAACGATACTTTGATGCCGTTCACCAGGAGTATCGCCACATCCTTTTCTTCTATCAGGATTTCAGACAACACCTTGCTTACTGAAATGCCCTCCTCAAAAGACAAGACTTCTTTCTTGAGACCATTTCTTCTCAAAGTGGCAAAATATCTAATCTCAATGTTAATCAACTTATAACCCCAATGACTTTAATTTTTCCTCAGTTGGTATCCCTTCCGGAGTCCAACCTCTCACATGATAGTACTTCGGAAGCATCTCATCAAGCTTGGTTATCCATCCTTTTGAAGGACCTTCCGCTATCGGGTCATCCAATAGCCTCTTAGGCAATGTATCCTGGCTTGAATCGATTCCGGCTTTCAGGTTAAACATTTTCTCAAGGTTCCAGATTCTGTCTCCTGCTTCCAATATGCTTTCGGCAGTGTGGGCGGTCCCGGTGATCACATTGCACATATCCGCATAATCAGGTGCCTTTAGCGCAAAAGATGTAAACAGGCAAATACCCAGCGAGTCAATAACAGCTGTCAGATCTTGGTATGTTTTTGCCCAATTTTCTTTTCCTTCAGTGGCAAATCTGTCTAATTGCTCTGGAATTCCTAAAATCTCAGGTGAGATCAAATAGCCTCTTACGTGGCATCCACCCCTGTTTGTTGTCGCATATTGAAGGCCCTGGCCTTGGATACCTCTTGGATCATATGCCGGAAGCTCAAGTTTTTTAACTGTCATGGAAAGCTCAGGAACACCGTATCCTTCGGTCAGTCTGTAGGATCCATCTGCCATTTTATTGCCTAATCCCTGTCTGTATCCCATTCTTTTTGTCCATTCCATAATATCGGTACTATTGCCAAATTCAAGCTTTAAGCCGTCAAGCTCATCATCCTTGATGTATCCCTTTTGCTTTAGCTCGATGGCTGCAGCGATTGTAGCACCTGCTGAGATAGTGTCCAATCCCATCTCATTGCACCAGTAGTTTGCTTCTATGATGGATTTGAGATCATTGATACCGCAATCCGATCCAAAGGCCCACAGTGTTTCATATTCCGGTCCGCCACCTTCTCCGGCTTCCATCTTGACGTATCTGCCGCATGCGATAGGACATCTGTAGCATGCTGTGTTTTTTATCAAATATTTTTCTGCCAGAGCCTCACCGCTGATATCTTCCGCCTTTCCAAACTGAGACGACAGGAAGTTATTGGTTGGCAGTGCTCCAAGCTCGTTCAATATATTGACCAGTACGGCTGTTCCATAGGTAGGCAGTCCTTGGCCGGTTACGCCATTTTCTTTTATTTTGGATAGCTGTGACTTGTTGACTTCCTTAAGTTTTGCATCATCAAAAACTGCAGGTTTTCCAGATCCCTTAACTACAATGGCTTTAAGGTTTTTCGATCCCATAACAGCCCCTACGCCAGATCTGCCGGCAGCCCTGTCTTCATCGTTGAGGATTGCCGCAATTTTGGATAAATTCTCTCCGGCAGGACCAATTGTCAATACCTTGCTGCCCTTGACGTGCTTTTCTTCAAGCTTTTTAGTAGTCACTGACACGGTGGTTCCCCACAGATCTTCTGCAGACAACAATTCAACCTTATCATCCTCTATGCTTAAATAAACCGGCTCGTCAGATTTGTCTTCGAATATAATGACATCATATCCTGCAAATTTCAACTCAGCTCCCCATCTTCCGCCTGAGTTGGATGATGCGATGGTTCCTGATAGCGGAGACTTGGTAACTACCATGTATCTGCCCCCTGTCGCTACCGGATTTCCTGTCATCGGTCCGGTGACAATCAACAGCTTGTTCTCAGGACTTAGCGCATCAACTTGTGGATCAACTTCATCCATCATGATTTTTGTTCCTAGTCCCCTGCCGCCTATGTACTTCTTAGCCAAATCTTCGTTCAGCGCTTCTGTCTTAATCGTTTTAGCCTTCAGGTCAACTCTTAAAATCTTTCCGTTATAACCATACATAAAAAAACCTCCCTAAACTTATTTATCTGATGACTAACAGTGTAAGGCTCCCACTTCTATAAGTGGGAGATAAGAACTGTAGAGTCCCTGGATAACGGTTTCTATGGTTCAGATGGCGTTTCAAACACCACCTGAATCCAAGAACCCTGTTGACAGGAGATATTGCAAAATTTATGCCAGATAGAGTAATTTATTTTTGCACATTCACTCTTGTGTTTACAGCGCTTCCAGCGATTATCAAATCGCATATAAATAAGTAATCTAATTATTGTTCCAAAATAGATCATTTTTAATGTTTTCTTATGTTCCATTTTATGACAGTGTTCTATTTTAGATCATTTATTTCATGTTTTTCCAGTTTTCTGTATAGCGTATTTCTGCCAATCCCTAATATTTTTGCTGTTTTGGATATATTATTGTCATTGTTTTTTAAAACCTTTAAAATATGAGCCTTTTCAAGTTGATCTAATGTAATATCTATTCCATAATGCTCTTTCTTGCCGGTCACAACCTCAAATCTATTGCCTGATGTTAAAGGGATGCCTTCTGTATTGATGACCAACTCAACAAAATTCTCCAATTCTCTGATGTTTCCCGGCCAGTCGTAATCCATCAGCAATCTCATATGTTCTTCCTTGATGATTACTTCTTTTTTATTGAGTCTCCTGGATTTTCGATCCATAAAATAATCAATGAAGAGGGGAATATCTATTTTTCTTTCTCTGAGTGGCGGTAACCTGATTGGCAGAACATTCAGTCTGTAATATAGATCTTTCCTGAAATTTCCCTTTTCTACCTCTTCCCTGAGGTTCTTATTGGTTGCTGCAATGATTCTGACATCAATTGGAATCTCGTCAGTTCCTCCAACTCTTCGAATGACGCCCTCCTCTATGACCCTTAGAAGTCTCGTTTGCAACTCGTAGGGCATCTCACCAATTTCATCCAGAAATAATGTTCCACCGTCAGCTATTTCAAATTTACCTGTCTGGCCGCCTTGTTTAGCCCCTGTGAAAGCACCTTCCACATAGCCAAACAGCTCCGCCTCAATAAGATTCTTAGGTATCGCCCCGCAATTTAACGCAACAAATGATTCGTCTTTCCGGTTGCTATGGTTTTGTATTGATTGTGCGAATATCTCCTTGCCAGTGCCACTTTCTCCCATCAGCAAAACTGTTGACTTTGAATCAGCTATTTTTTTTGCAAATTCGACTGTTTTCAGGAAACCCGGATCACTCCCGATAACCTTGTCGAAAGTATAGACAGCTTTTGAACCTGTCACTTTATTGGCCAGTTTTCTCATCTTTTTAACATCTCGGATTACAAATACCATTTCATGTATTTCTTCCTTGTGGTCCAAAATCGGATGGACGCTAAGATTGACCTCAATTTTATTCATTTTGAGGCGAACGTAGACATCTTCCTGCATTATGCTCTCATTATTTTTGATTGTTTCCACAACCTTTGTCCAATTGTTAATTATTTCAGATGCATTCATCTTGTATAGATCTTTTGAAGCATAACCGAGTATGGATTTTGTATGTTTATTGGCCAATTTGATATTGCCCTTAAAATCAGCAGTAAATATGGCTGAGGGCAATGAGTTCATGATGGTTTCAATATAGATCTTATTTGAAGCCAGTTCTTCTCCATAGTAATTCGAGATCAGCATGTTTTCTATGGCCTTTGCCGCGGAAGCCACCATGCCCAATGTGTGGGAATTTACCAATTCTTTGTCGCCTGTCAGGTCCAGACATCCTGTCAGTTTGCCCTCATGGTCTCTTATAGGTGCTCCTGAGCACGTCCATTTATGAAATATCTCGACATAATGCTCTTTGCCGGAAACCTGAAGCGGTCTTCCTTCATGTAATGCAGTGCCCATGCCATTTGTTCCAATGTATTGTTCTCCCATAAAGGAACCTGGCACCAATGCTGACTCAAAGGCTTTCTGAAGCATGTTGTCATTGCCGATAATATTTAGAATACAACCCTCTTCGTCATTTAGTATGACAATAAAATTCGAGGATTTCACAAAGTCATAAAGCTGATTGATAAACGGATTTGCTACGCAAATCAGCTCATGTTTGCGCTTAATGCGCTCACTGAGCTCCCAATCATCCAGTACTCTTTTGCTTATTTTTTGATTTTTCGCAATACCGTACAGCTTACTTCTTTTATTGGATTCCGAAATAAAATCCCTATTATCCATGTCCATTCTACCTTTATTAGTTTGACCTACCAATAAAATATCAAATTGCAGGATGTTTGTCAAAATTGATCAACATCACCAGGTTTTGAATCGCCATATCCATCTAAAAAAAACAACATCAGTGTACACGATAACAAGTCCGCCGATCCCCCTGGACTGAGTCTCTTTCGAATGAATTCTCCGTCCATTTTGTGCAGCTTAGACATCCCGTCTTTGTTCAAAACTCCCCCTGCTTCAAGGGTTTCTCCCGCCATCTGTTTCGCGTAGTCAATACCCTCAAAACCTCCCCTGGATAATAGATTTGTGTCATTGCAATTGATGATGATTTTCAACAGTACATTTACAGCCGCATCGTTCAGATTTACACCATTTTCAATCAATTGCACCAGATAGGGATAGGCATGATTAGTGATTGTCGGAAGCCCGTACTTGACTTCGCCTCTGATTCCGGTTATGCCATGACTGTGATAATAGGCTAATCCGCATGTCTGATTCTCAGCCTGCCTGTCCTGAAAATCCAAATCAAATATTGTGTCGGTTAGCTTGCCAACATAATTGCATATGCTTTTATAGCAGAAGCTTTTCTCATTTCTGTAGCTAAACGCGGCCGCAGCAGATAACAGACCTAATGAAAAAATAGCGCCTTTATGGGTATTGATGCCCCCTGTGGCACTAAACATATCCTGATCAGCTTTTTTCCCCCTATCTCGAAGCATCAGAAAAACCTGATGATAGCCTTCATCCTCATTTTCAAACACAATTTTTGCACAATCAAAAAAATAGCTTTCAAGAGCCAGCGCGCTGTCAATAAATGTGAAAATATCCATATCATTATGCGACCCATTGTTGGAGCGGTCAACCAATCCGGGCTTTGGTGTGACAGCCACTTCATATAGCAATGCTTTCACTGCTGCTTTTTTAATTTTATAACAGAGGTTCAGGTTATCCATAATATAATCCTTATTGATGATCAAGCAAAAGTACTAAAACTTTTCTTATGATCGGGGGAAGAAAAATGACTATGCTTACAATTCTTATCAAATGCATGGACGCGACTATCGAAACATTAGCGCCATAAGAATCTGCAATGATCGACATTTCAGCTATACCTCCGGGTGCTGTGCCCAGCATGGCTGTTGCTAAATCAATGCCAGCCACTTTATAAAGAAACAATCCCAATAATAGACTGAATGCAAACATCCCTACTACCATAATAATAAGCGGCACTAAACTTGACTTTACTTGGGAAAGACTATTCCTGGAAAAGCTCAGTCCGATATATCCCCCTACAACCATTTGCGCCACCAGTCTAAAGTTATAGGGGATATATCCTTTAGAGGACATTATATTATATATTGCCGATGCCACTATGGATCCAATCAATGCGCCTGCTGGAATTCTTAATCTCAATCCAATCAAACCACCTAAAACTGCGACAACCAATGTTTGAACCGTGTTCATAAAGCCCTCCAATTAATTTGTTATTTTATTTTTTTCCATTCCATATCTATGTTTATTCTAACCCTTTCCAAAAGCTTCCTAAGCGTATTCAGCTCGCTTTCGTTAAATCCTTCCAATCCATGCTTCGCCGTGTTGTCTATCATCGTGACTAGATGTGGATAAATGTCTATCAATTTATCATCTGGATAAAGGGTCCAGGATCTTCTGTCGACTTTAGACTTGTGCCTTTTGATATAACCTTTTTCTTCCAGTTTCTTCAATGCTTTTGCGGTAGTTGTCTTATCAAATCTAAGCATATAGGACAGCTCTTCCTGGCTGATACCGGGATTTTCCATAATTCTAGTCAAGAAAGAGTGTTGTCCCCTAGTCAAATCCTGCTTATTGAATTCTTCATTTCTGATGGATGCTATGCATCTTGAAATGGTTACTATCTCTCGTATTATTTCTCTTTCTTTTATCATGCAATCTCCTTAAAGTGAAAATGTTCATTCCCTGTTTAGTTGACAATTCAACTAAATATTATTATAATACATATTAATGAAATATTCAACCGAAAAACATT
>JAUYTY010000089.1 GCA_030694905.1 Eubacteriales bacterium
ATCCAATAATAATATAATTGCCTCTATACGCGCCTTGAATAAAAGCTCCTTTAGTCTTATTATCCCAATTATTCTTCTCAGCAATTAAAAATGAAATGAAATATGAAGCTAGAACTATGGTGCACGCTAATATGATAAACCGCCAGGTATTCCAATCAAAAACAAATTCAACATCCGCATTTGTCATATTGTAGAAAAGCATAACTGGAAATGCAATCCTGAAAAGAATAGTTGAACTCTTCTGATTGAATGACTCGTCAATAACATTTGCCTTTCTCAAGCCATAACCTATCAGTACCATAATAATCAGCGGCACCAGTGCTTGAAAGCTGATAATCAGATATTCCATTTAATGCTCCTTTCAAGACTACATCATTGAAATCCCCATGACGATTAATTCCAACTCTCTCTTCTGAAGTGCTTCAATTACGACGGTAATAAGATCCCCTATGTCCATGCCCAACTCATCCGCACCCTTTTGCATTTCATCGCGGTCAACTGCTCTAGCAAATGCCTTGTCTTTCATTTTTTTCTTGACTGATTTGGCTGTCATTCCTTCTAATCCTGTCGGTCTCATGAGCGCCACAGCAATGATAAATGATGCCATCTGATCCACTGCATATAGACATTTAGCCATCTGTGTGTCTCTGGCAACCAAAGTAAAATCTCCGTGTCCAAGTACGGCTTGTATGAATTCTTCAGGATAACCTGCCTCCTTAAGAATTTTTGGTGCCATCTCGAGATGATTATTGGGCCACTTTTGAAAATCTATGTCATGTAAGAGGCCACAGACACCCCATACTTCAACATCTTCATTGTAGTGCCCCGCACATCCTCTCATTGCTCCTTCGACTGCAAGACAGTGTTTGATGAGGCTCTCGGAATCAACATGTCTTTCAAATAAAGATAATGCTTTTTCTCTTGTTATTTCCATTTTTGTACACTCCTTTAGCATGATTACATATTATATCTCAAATGTTTGAACTTTAGAACTATGATTTGAGTTTTTTCCTTATTTGTATCCCTCAGGGTTTTTTGACTGCCATCTCCATGAATCCCGACACATATCATAAATATCTTTTTCTGCTCTCCAATCTAAAATTCTTGCTGCCTTATCAGGATCCGCGTAACAAACGGCCACATCGCCAGGTCTTCTTCCACTTAAGGTAACGGGAATATTAATTTCATTGGCTTCTTCAAAATATCTGATAAGCTCCATGACACTGTAGCCAATTCCCGTGCCGAGATTAAAAACATCAGTTCCCTGTTTTTCAAGAATTTTTTTCAGCGCTTTGGCGTGACCCTTTGCCAAATCAACAACATGTATATAATCTCTTACACCTGTGCCGTCATGAGTTGGATAATCATTGCCAAATATGGTAAGCTTATCCCTAATTCCAACCGCTACTTGAGTGATGTAAGGCATCAGATTATTGGGTTCTCCATTCGGATCTTCACCTATCAAACCACTTTCATGGGCGCCTATCGGATTGAAATATCTCAATATGGACAAGCGCCAATCCCGGTCGGAATAAGACAGATCATTCAATATCATCTCTATCATCATTTTCGTGCTGCCATAGGGATTGTTGGTGCTCAGTGGCATATCTTCTGTCAATGGCGAAGTATTGTTCATCCCGTAAACAGTTGCGGATGAACTGAACACCATTTTTTTTACATTATATCTGTTCATTGTTTCGCACAAAATCAAAGTGCCAACCACATTATTCTTATAATACTTTATCGGATTGGCCACTGACTCACCTACAGCTTTAAACCCTGCAAAATGGATGACAGCGTCAATTGGATTTTCTTCAAATACCTTTTCAAGCCGTTGTTTGTCCAGAAGGTCAACTTTATATGATTTAAAATCCTTCCCGGTTATGCTTTTTATCCTATTAACAACCTCGGGTTTACTGTTGCTGAAATTATCCAGCAAGACGATTTCATATCCATCCTCCAAAAGCTCAACAGCTGTATGGCTGCCTATATAGCCAGCGCCACCTGTAACAAGTATGTTCATAAGTTCATCTCCTTGGTATTGTAATCTTATTTAAATCATTTGAAAGATTTCTCAAAAAAGATTGAGAGCTCGGTATGATGGAATACCGATCCCTCAAAGAGCCACCTCATTGATGGATTGACTACTGTTTATTAAAAATATCCTTAACGAAATTCCCTGTTTTGTTTGCGCTGTCTTTAATCCTATCAACGGTTTTATCTATCGTCGCTTTTCTTGAAGCGGTGACAAAAGCTTTCATGATTGATACGGAATTTTGCTGTACAATCACGCCAAGCATTCCACAGGCCTCTAGAGTCGCCGATCTTTTAATCAGCCTTTTGTCGGTACGCGTCAGACTTGAGGAATATTTTCTGGCTATTATACCTACCCTCAATGTTAGAAAAGCATTGGCTGATCCCTGTATTATTGAGTTGACTATGAGATTTGTCACTGCTGTCGCACCTGGAACCAATGTTCCAAGCGTCCCGCCAATCAACGAATTGATGACTGGTTGCAACTGTTCGTCCATGAGAGCAAGATCTTCAATCTCTCTTGCCATAAGAACAGTTGCCGCCACGTTGGCATAAAGGTATAAAATCTCTTTTGTGTTGGGTCTTTGATTGTAGATGTGACTTATTTGCCAAACCATTCTTGACAAATTAGTCAACACAAAGAAAGCATCCAATATGCCATTTTGCGATATGGCTGTAGTCAGGAATACCGTAGAAGAGGATTCCTTGATAATCTTAAATGTCTCCTGATTTAGGACTTCGTGTGCCGCTTCTATTTGAGGTAGCAATTCCAAGTTTTCATCAAAGCTAAGATTTGCTTCCCTGATATAATTGTTTCTTACTAGCCTTTTCTTCAATGCAGTCAGATATTTGCCGTATGCTTCTGCATTGGTCTCATCAGGTAATTCTAAAGGTTTTCTAAGCTGCAGAAAGCCAAATAACGGGACCAGAAATATAACCGCAAAAAACATGGATAGCAATAGGGTCACCAGTGTTCCGAATACAGGATGTATTGCTGATGCTGCTAAAAATATCTGGCTGATCTGGTTTACTACAACCAAAAGCAGCAATATAAGCAATCCTATCCCTGTCCAAGCTAACGTTCTTTTTAACGCTTTATCCATTTTAAACACCTCCCATACTTCTAATTCTCGCTACTGTCTCTCTTATAACTAATGTAAGGTCTTTGATGTACTGTTTGTATAAATCGTTTGGTTCATCTTGACCAGTTCTTCATTTGATTTCAGCAATAAAAGAGTCATGGTTTCTCCTTCTGCTTGACTTTATAATCATTACAATTTAATATTGAATAGAATGAAATTTTAAGGGGGAATATTTATGTCACAAACAAAAAAACGTACTTTTAACATTATTATTATCGTTGTAATTATACTTATTATATCTTATTTTTTGTTTTTTAACACGGAAAATATTTCTGTTGAGGTTGATGGTGCTCCAGTTATCAAAGGAGATATTATTAAAACCCTCAATCTGACAGGTTCAATCAGTACTTCAGATAATGAGATAATCAATCTTCCCACTGGCATGATGGTTAAAAAAGTATTTGCTGAAGAAAACAAATTTGTAGAAGCTGGACAGGTTTTAGCGGAATTGAATTCCGACGAAGTAAACATTAATATAGAAAAAACCAATCTTCTGATTGCTCAACTACAAGATGATCTCTCAACAATATCGGGTGATTCAGGTGCAGTAGAAAAAGCATTGCTAAAAAACGTCCTTCTCATAGCCAAAGAAGATTACGACAAGGCATCAAAGGATTTTGAAATCTCTGAAAATGAAATTGGAAAAAGTAAAGCTTTATTATCAGGAGGTGCAATAAGCCAAGCGGAATATGACAAGGTGCTATCTTTATCAGCTGATGTTAACAGTTATTACTATATTGCCAAGCTCAATTATGATACTGCCAATAAGCGCTATTTGGATTATGATAGAAATCAAGCTATACGGATTAATTCAATCGAAACGCAAATCGAATCAGCAAGACTTGATCTGGCTAGTTTAAAACTGAAATTTGAGGATAATTTTGTAACCTCCACTATATCCGGTGTTTTGACCACCTTCCCTATTAAGGAAGGACGAAGCATTCTGCCAAATAGCAGGATAGAGATTTATGACATTAGCAGTTTTCAATTCAAATCTATGGTTCCTCAAGAAGACGCGGTTCAAATTGGACTTGGTCAAAAGTCACTCGTCAGTATTTCCGGAATACCGACATCATATGAAGGCACAGTAACTTCAATGGGAACTGTTGCAGTCATCGATTCTCAAAGCGGTAGCCGGACGCCTAAAGTTGCGGTCACTATAACGTTGGAACTGTCAGATGACCAGGTAATCTCAGGGTTTGACGCCGATGCGATTGTTGAGGTGGTTCGATTAACTGATGAACTAATAATCAAAAGAGAGTCGCTCAAAAGAGATCTGGACGGCAAAGAATTTGTTTTTATTATAAAAGACAACAAAGCCATCAAAACGTTCATAGAATCAGGTGCCTCAGATAATACAAATGTTTCTGTGCGATCAGGGTTAAATGAAAATGATTTGGTTATTGTCAACCCATCGTTGGAAGTTAAAGACGGAACATCATTAAAAGTCACATTCAGGTGAATGATATGAAAAACCACAAAGAAGAATTTATGCTGCTATTTGAAGAATTCAATAAGGATGAATGTGTACGATTTGTATTGAATGGCTTAAACAACAACCGTTTTACCATTCCAGAGTTGTATGAGGAAATCTTAGGTCCTGCTCTTTATGCTGTTGATGAATGCAAAAATGATGATAATGACTGCATTTGGCGAGAGCATGTAAAAACTGCTATTGTCAGGACAATTATTGAATCGATATATCCTTACGTCATTGAAATAAAAAAAAGTGTCAAGCCATTGAATCATAAAGTTGTTTTGGTATGTCCTGAGAAGGAATACCACGAAATAGGTTTGAGAATGATGTCGGATTTTTTTGATATGAACGGCTATGAATCTATTTTCATCGGCAGCAACACACCGAGGGAACAGGTCTGCGTTGCAATATCACAAAACAATCCAAAATATGTCGCCATTGGCATAACGGATTTTTATCTGATGTTTGAGGCCAAGAAACTTATTTCAAATATTAGGGAAAGGCATGAAAACAGAATCACAATTATTCTAGGCGGCACCGCTTTTCTCAATAATTCAACAGCTATTTTCGATATAGGTGGAGATCTTTATTTGACATCTCATAATGACATCAGAAATCTGGCCAAGGAGGACTCGTTCAATGAGACTGGCATTTAGTATAGCACTTCGGTTCTTGAAATCTGGCAAGGGTCAGACTATTCTAATTGTTCTTGGAATCTCCGTTGGTGTCGCTGTCCAATTATTTATCGGATCCCTTATTCAGGGCCTTCAGATTAATCTAGTCAATACAACCATTGGCAATTCACCACAGATTACAATCACGCCAACCAATACTGAAAAAACAATTAAGGACTGGGAACGGGCTCTTTATGAAGCGAAAATTAGCAGCAATGATATCATCAATCTATCAGTCGCAGCTGATGGACCCGCGAGCTTTGACTATGAGAGTGATATTGATCCTGTTTTGATTAGAGGATTTGAATTGAAAAACGGGAATAAGATCTATGGTTTCGAGGAAGGCTTATATTCTGGACAACTCCCTTCCAGAAAGGATGAAGCTATAATAGGCAGAGAACTTGCAGAAAAAACAGAGACTAATGTCAACGATAAAATTTTAATAGTATCTCCTTTTGGTGGAGCCATACGTCTGACGGTGACAGGGTTATATGATCTTAAAGTTTCATCTATCAACGAAACATGGGTCATTACAAATTTAGAAACCGCACAAGACATTCTAGGCATAGGCAATCAGGTCACTGGTGTTGAAATGCAGGTAAATGAGGTTTTTGAAGCAGATAAGATCGCTAAATCATTGGCTTATACTTTATCTCTTCCAGAAGTAAAAGTTGATAACTGGAAAGACCAAAATCAACAGCTTCTAAGTGGTTTGAACGGCCAAAGTGTTTCCAGCATTATGATCCAGGTCTTTGTCTTAGTTGCTGTCTTATTAGGTATTTCAAGTGTGCTGGCCATCTCAGTAGTTCAACGTTCTAAGCAGCTTGGCATTCTCAAGGCAATGGGCATCAAAGATAGAGATGCAAGTCTTATCTTTGTCTTTCAAGGCCTGATGCTTGGGATTCTTGGCGCTATCTTAGGCATAACATTGGGTTTCGGTTTGTTGATTTCGTTTACCACCTTTGCTGTCAATCCGGATGGTACGCCAGTCGTGCCTATATATATCAACAATGGTTTTGTTGCCTTATCCGGCGTTTTTGCTATCATTTCCGCCATGACAGCGTCACTGATCCCTGCGAGATTATCGTCAAATCTGAATCCAATTGAGGTGATTAAGAATGGCTGATATTATCAGGTTAAAAGACATCAATAAAATATATGGCGATAAAATAAAAACTCAAGTGCTGTTTGATATCAATCTGAATTTTGATGCGGGAAGCTTCAACTCCATAATTGGTGAGTCAGGTAGTGGAAAGAGCACAATGCTTAACATCATCGGAACCCTAGATAAGCCAACAAGCGGTGAAGTTTATATTTCAGGTGATCGGACAGATACCTTGGACAAACAGGCTCTCGCTAGCCTCAGAAACCAAACCATGGGTTTCATTTTTCAGTTTCATTATCTATTGCCTGAATTCACCGCCAAAGAAAACATATTGATGCCCTATAAAATACATGATTACCACGTTCCCAAGGATGTGGATGAATGGGCGGACGAGTTGTTACAGTTAGTAGGTCTGACAAAAGTCTCTAAAAACCTGGCAAACGATATGTCTGGTGGCCAACAACAAAGAACTGCTATAGCGAGGGCATTGATCAACAGGCCCAAAATCATTCTTGCAGATGAACCTACGGGTAATTTGGATTCGGACTCAACCGAAAATGTATATAAGATTTTGAGAGATATCAACGAAAGGTACAAAACCACCTTTGTAATAATCACTCATGATCAGAGAATAGCAGAAAAAACCGATCGGATCATTGAAGTGAAAGACGGTAGAATACATCTGGATTTCAAAAGATGATGAATACAACAAGAAAACCGCTTATGATGGCGGTTTTCTTAATCATAACTATTCTATTTATTGAATGAGCTTCCAAATATCATTGGCATACTCGACCGGGTCACCAATGGACAAGCCTTCTATCAGAAGCGCCTGATTATACAGAATATTTGTCAGCAATGCCAGTTTGTCCTTGTCATTATCAAATGCAGCCTTGAGTGATTTATACAGTGGATGATTGATGTTTATTTCCAAAACCTTATCTGCTTTGATGTCCTGGCTATTAGGCATGGACTTAAGGATTTTTTCCATCTCTATGGAAACCTCACCCTCATTGCTTAAGCATACCGGATGGTTCTTAAGTCTTTTTGAAACCCTTACTTCTTTTATCTTGTCTCCCAATACATCCTTCATGTAATTGAAGATTTCTTTATTCTCTACATTCTCATCTTCCTGCTCTTCTTTTTCAGCTTCGCTCTCAATGCCAAGATCTTTGTCCGAAACGGATTTAAATGGCTTTTCGCGATAACTGGAGAGCAGTTTAATGGCAAACTCATCTATGTCATCTGTAAAGTAAAGGATTTCATAACCCTTGTCACTGATCATTTCTGATTGTGGCAGTTTTTCAATCCTCTGATATGACTCTCCGGCTCCGTAGTAAATGTACTTCTGGTCTTCAGGCATTCTATCTATGTATTCATCAAGAGTCACCATTGATTTAAGCGTTGAGGAGTAAAACATCAGCAAATCCTGCAGCAATTCCTTTTCCATGCCATAATTGTCATATATGCCAAATTTCAGTTGCCTTCCAAAGGATTTATAGAATTTTTCATAATTCTCTCTCTCATGCTTCAACATGTTAAGCAATTCGCTTTTAATCTTGGCTTTTAAGTTCTTTGCGATAAACTTCAGCTGCCTGTCCTGTTGAAGTATTTCCCTTGAAATGTTTAATGACAAGTCCTCTGAGTCCACCATTCCCTTAACAAAACTGAAATAATCAGGTAGAAGGTCCTTGCACTTATTCATGATCAATATGCCATTAGCGTATAATTCCAGTCCTTTCTCATACTCTTTTGTGTAGTAGTCAAATGGAATATTTTCGGGTATGTATAGTATGGCATTGTATCTGATGACACCGTCCACACTGACGTGCAGATGCTTTAAAGGTTTGTCAAATCCATAATGCTTCTCTGAATAAAAATTGTCGTAATCCTCATCATTCAGTTCGCTCTTGTTTTTTCTCCAGATCGGCACCATGCTATTGATGGTCTTTTCGACAAAAACATCTTCGTATTCATCTTCAGTTCCATCCTTTAATTTTGTTTCTTTAACATCCATCTTTATTGGATATCTTACAAAATCCGAATACTTCTTTATTATACTTCTGAGTCTGTACTGCTCAAGATAATCATCGAACTGGTCATCCTCTGTATTCTCCTTAATCTTAAGGATGATTTCTGTCCCCACTGCATCTTTCTTGCATTCTTCTATTGTATAGCCCGAGGTTCCGGTAGATTCCCATTTATAAGCTGTATCACTGCTTAAGGCCTTGGATATGACAGTAACCTTGTCAGCAACCATGAAGGCAGAATAGAAACCAACACCAAACTGGCCGATAATCTCGTAGCCGTCTGTTATATTGTTTTCTTTCTTGAAGTTCAATGATCCGCTATTGGCTATAACGCCTAAATTGCTCTCTAACTCTTCTCTTGTCATTCCAATGCCGGTATCATATACTCTTAAAGTTCTAGTATTTTTATCCGCTTCAATTTTTATATAATAATTGTTCTTGTCAAAAACCATTGACTCGTCAGTCAATGCCTTGTAGTAAATCTTGTCTATCGCATCACTTGAATTTGAAATCAATTCCCTCAGGAAAATCTCTCTGTGCGTATAAATTGAGTTGATCATCAACTCCAGTAGTCTTTTTGACTCCGCTTTAAATTGTTTTTTTGCCATATCAATGTCTCCCTTCTTTGACGGTATAAAATTATTAGCACTCAAGCGTTTAGAGTGCTAATAATTTTATACCACATTGCTTACTCAATGTCAATCTTGATTGTCCTATCTTCTTTAGCTTTCTTTGGAACCTTTATGTTCAAAATGCCATTATCCAGCTTGGCTTTGATACCATCTGATTTGGCATCCTGAAGATACAAAACCCGCTCCATGGAGGAAGTTCTTATTTCCCTGTGAATATAATTTTTTTGCTCTTCCTCATTTTTCTCGCTTCTTTGAACCGCTATGGACAGCCTGCCGTCATCTAGCTTAACATCGATTTCCTCTTTCATAACTCCAGGCAACTCTGCATCAACAGAATACTCATTTTCACCTTCTCGTACATCTAACTTGAAAGTGCCATATGAGGCATTCTTTCCAGTAAGCCAGGAGTCATTAAAAAAGTCATCAAGAACATCATAGAAGTTCTCAAAACCTCTTGGTCTTAAACTGTTTCTTTTGTTGAAAGGTACTAATCCAGCCATGTTCAACAACTCCTTTCTGATTTTATTAGCACTCTCATTGATTGAGTGCTAATTATTATATATCACTTTTTGGCAATTATGTCAACATTTTTAAGCAAAATAATTTGCTTATTTTATCTCTAGATTTTAGATTTTTATGATACAATATGTCATATGAAATTGACAATTGGAGAGCGAAATGATTGATAGAAAAATTTTACATGTCGATTTGGATGCTTTTTTTGCATCAGTTGAACAATTGGATAATCCATCTTTCAAAGGCAAGCCTATTATTGTCGGAGGCTCTTCTAAACGAGGCGTGGTGGCCACCTGCAGCTATGAAGCGAGAAAATTTGGCGTTCATAGTGCAATGAGCGGTTTTATGGCAAAAAAGCTTTGCCCGAATGGTATTTTCCTAAAGCCTAGAATGGACAGATATGCCCAAATCTCAAAAGAAGTTTTCAGGATTTTGTATGAGGTGACAGACCATATAGAGCGGATTTCAGTCGACGAAGCTTATCTGGATGTAACTGATTCAGATCGGTCACCATATAAAATAGCTTCCTGGATAAAAACAACAGTCAAGAATAGAATCGGCATAACGATTTCAGTAGGCATATCCTATAACAAGTTTTTAGCCAAGCTGGCTTCCGACTGGAACAAGCCAGATGGTATTTTTGAAATTCGCCCGAGTGATGTCCCTAACATTTTAAAGCCACTTAGCATTATTAAAGTCCACGGACTTGGGAAAAAAACAGCAGACAGGCTCAATAGTATAGGAATATTCACCGTCAGCGACTTGCTGCAATGCGACCGTAAAACTCTATCATACTTTTTAGGTGAGCTGAGATCCAATGAAATCTACAATAGAATAAGGGGAATCGATAATAGATCTTTAAAAATAAAAACCACTCGAAAATCCTATGGCAGAGAAACTACTTTTGAAGAGGATATCCGAAGCAAGCCTGTCATCAAGGAAGTTTTATTGCAATACCTCTTTGAACTTGCTTTTAAACTGGTAAAAACCAACAAATCTGCAAAGACTGTAACAATAAAAATCAAATTTGAAGACTTCAGTCAAATCACAAGAAGCCACAGTCTGCTTGCCTACACGAATAATTTGCAAACGTTTGAAGAAGCGATGGTTCTCTTGGTGGACAACTTGATAATTGACAAAAAAATTAGGCTGGTGGGCATATCTCTGTCAAATATCGTTTAATCGCAAGAATTATCAGTTATCAATGTTTGACTGATATGGTATAATTAATTAAATAGAATCGAGAGGAGGTTTAATTGATGAACCATTTAACTAAAGAAAACGTTCATAAACTAATAGACAAAACTCTCACACCTTGCATCTCAATTTATCTGCCCACTGAAAAAGCAGGAAAGGATGTCATGAAAGGTAAAATCCTTTTAAAGAACCTGTTGAGGGATGCTGAAAACTTTCACAAAGAACAAGGAACGCAGGAAATAGACATGAAAAGCATCCTGAAACCCGCTTACGAATTAGCTGAGGATACTCTTTTCTGGCAGAGCTGTGATGAGGGTCTGGCGTTGTTTGTGTCTGTAGATACCTTTGAATATTACAAGATGCCCGTGAAGTTTCTAGATAAGGTAACTGTAGCAGATAACTTCCAAATAATTCCATTATTATCTGTTCTTACCAATAATAAAGATTTTTATATCCTTTCATTGAGCCAAAAGAAAATTCGTCTGTTCCAAGGCAATAGCTTTGACATTGAAGAAATTGATCTAAAAGATTTACCAACCAATCTCGAAGATGCGCTTCAGATTGATGATCCGGATAGACAACTTCAATCCCACGCAGGTGGATCGAGTTCTTCCCAATCGGTTTTCCATGGATATGGCGGTGGTTCGGAGGATAACAAAAATAAAGTTATTCGCTTCATGCAAAAAATAAGCGACAGCATACCAAATTATATGCCTTACAAAGATATTCCCTTGATAACTGCTGGCGTGGAGTATATAAATTCCATCTACAAAGAAACCAATAAATATCCAAATTTGTTGAAAGATACAATTGAAGGAAGCCCTGACAACATGAAACCTAAAGAACTAAGGGATAAAGCTCAAGAGATTGTAGACACTTACTACAAGAAAACGATTAAAAACATAATTGACAAGTTCAATGACACAAAAGATAAAGGGAACGGCACAGAGATTGTCTCCGATATCATTGCAGCTTCATATCACGGCCGAATCAGCGATCTTGTTCTATCATCCGATGTAGAATCCTGGGGCATGTTTGACAGCAACACACAAATAACCAATTTCATGGATAAGCATCTTCCTGAGAGCCAGGATATGCTAAACATTGCCGCCATCAACACCTTGAAAAGCAGTGGCAATGTGTATGTCCTACCCAAGGATGATCTTCCAGATAACCATTCCCAATTTGCGCTCTTCAGATACTAAAACCATAGCGCTTCTGAATCTCTTTCAGAAGCGCTTATTTTTTGTTAATTATGCTAATTCGGGAACAATCCTCAGGGATATCAGGGTTGATAGTTTGTCATATCTCCATTTGACATATCGATTCAACAACCCTTTCAATGCTACTGCTATTATCGACAACAACAAGGTCTGATGCTTCATCTATTCCAAGATTGACACAAGCTCGTTTGCAGCCACACACGACCAAAGTGAGATCACTTGTGCCTTCCAAGTATGGCCTATATGTATGATATGTCAATGTTTTTTTTATTTGAGATACAAATTCCAACCGATCGAAACGGGGATTGCATCCTCCGCAAAATTTAATACCAATATTCAAAATAAGCACCTTTATTTCTTGAGTATTTTTCTGGCCATTTCAAGCAAATCCTCACTGATTTCATTTATGATGCGGACCTCTTTGACCCAGGAGAAGTTTTTTTTCAATTCATCCTCTATAAAATCCCTTGTTGTCAAATCTGCACTGGGGCATCCGCTGCAAGCACCCGTGAGTTTAACTCTAACAATACCATCTACCACATCAATAACTTGTACATCTCCGTCATGTGACTGAAGTCTGGGTCTTATTTTCTCATTGATAATTTTCTCTAACGCTTTCATTTCCATTCACTAATCCTTTACTTACCGATTTTTGCTATATTCTTTGCCAACTCTTTTTTATGCTCCAGATTTCCCTGTCGCCAGATCATGATTCTCTGGGCCTGTGGAGATCCCGCGCCATGCATTGATTCAGTCCTATAGCCTACAGCAGCTGTGCCTAAAGTCAAGTTCTCGATCAGCCTCAATATTTTTGCGCGATCGATTGTCGGAACATTTGCATTGCCCTTAAAAAACTTTTCGCATACCGGTCCCAATTCAGGGTGCATGAAATCTTTTTCGGAAGGCATGGTTACCATAAGCCCTCCGGCAATATCCTCTGCCAGTCTCGTAATTTCATAAGGGTATCTGGTTACATTTTGTTTGCAAACATTAGCCAACAAAAGGTCAATCTGATAATTGCCGGCTTCAGTAGGATAGCCTTCTGCTGAACAGGCTATGCCGCAGCAATACAAGGTTTCGTTCAGGTGCATCATTTCAATCAGTTTGTCCTTTATATGCGCCACCTTAGGTACGCCATTGTATTCCGATGCCAGGGCAGCAGCTCCAATCAACACATCTCCGACACCTACTTTACAGCCACCATAGCTTTGTCTATGATAGCCGGCAAATCTTTCTACCAACACGCCAGCATATTCAGTTTCCCCATTCAGGAAAATCCTATTATTCGGTACGAACACGTCATCAAATACGACCAGTGCCTCTTGTCCACCAAACTCACTGTTGCCAACATCTATGGTTCCACCCTCAAGTTTTCTGGTGTCACAGGATTGTCTGCCATATATCATATAAATTCCCTTAGACCCTGTAGGAACTGCAAATGAGACCGCATAATCCCTGTCCTCCGGACCCATGGCAATCGTCGGCATAATCAGGTGTTCGTGAGAATTAATTGAACCTGTCTGATGGGCCTTTGCGCCTCTTACAACTATTCCATCTTCTCGTCGCTCGACTACCCTAACATACAGGTCGGGGTCATCCTGTTGGCTTGGCGACAGGCTTCTGTCCCCTTTTGGATCAGTCATGGCACCATCTACAGTCCAATCATTTTCCTGCACCAGTTTCATGTATTCCAAAAAGTTATCATGATAATGAGTACCATGTTCTTTATCAATATCATAAGTTGTGCTGTATACAGAATTGAAAGCGTCCATTCCTACACATCTTTGGAAACAGGCAGCAGTTTTTTGGCCAAGCAATCTTTGCATTTTAACTTTCTTGATAAGATCCTCTGTGCTTTGATGAATATGACAGAACCTGTTGACCTTTTCTCCGGTCAAATTGGAAGTTGCTGTCATGAGATCCTCATAAAGGGGATCGTGTGCCAGTTCATAGGTCATTGCAACCGAATTGATTGACGGGCGGATAATGGGATGATCCACTGGATTCTCAACCAGTTCTCCAAACATGTATACTTTTATGTCGAGTCTTCGTAGGCTCTCAATATACTCTTGACGGTTCATTAGTGCCATAATTGTCTCCTCCGGATTTGAATATTTTCTTTATTTGAACTATCGGTCTACTAGGTTCTTTTTGTCATAAATCAACAAATACATTATACCAACTTTGCATGACTATGTCTTTATTAAAAAGCATAAAAAGAGAGACCGGTTTATCCCTGGAAATCTAAATTCATCTGCAAAATTTCAATGCTGCTAAAGCGTAGGTTTTTACCGCAAGTGTCAGTTGTTTTTTATCAATGAATTCATCCTTTGAATGTGCTGTCTCCAAATCCCCCGGTCCACACACCAGTGTTGGTATTTTAGCGTAATGAGATAACAGACCACCGTCTGTCCATGCTGAAAAATAGGTTATTGCAGGTGTGTGATGACCTATTAAATCTGATGATTTCAATAATGCTTCAACAAGTGCATGATCTTTATCTATCTCCATAGCTTCATGTACATACCCTTCCTTCATCACACTGACATCCATCACTTTCATGCTGCACTTGAATTCAGAATCATTTTCTGTAAGTTCTGTTAGCGCATCTTCATATTCTCGGATTATGTCTTCATAGTTTTCACCAGGTATCCATCTTCTGTCAATCTTAATCTTGCAGTTTCCAGCTACTGTACTTGGTTGTGTGCCACCATTGATTGTTCCGAAATTCATAGTTGATGTTCCTGTTATTGGGTGCTTTCTATTATCCAGTAATGGTGTAATCTTGTTCTCCATCAGCTGAATAAATTTTGATGCTTTAACAATGGCATTGATTCCTTCTTTTTGCTTTCCTCCATGTACGGCTTTCCCTTCGAAGTCAAACTCAAACCATTCCAAACCCCTATGTGCTATGCAGATGTCAAGATTAGTGGGTTCGCCGACAATCGCACCGTCAGCGTTGATTCCCTTTTCTATCAAATCAATGGTTCCGAGGCTTTTCTCCTCTTCGTCTATGACCCCTGCAAACATAAGATTACCAGCCAGCTCTATTCCAGCCCTTTTTACAGCGACCATGGCCATTATCATGCATGCCAGTGGTCCCTTCATATCATTGGATCCTCTCCCTATCAGGCGGTCTCCCTCCTGTTTCAGTTCAAATGCATCCGGCATATCATAAGGCGGTACAGTATCAGTGTGCCCTGTCAGCAGAAGATTTTTTCCGGTACCCTTTCCTTTTATTATCGCGGTTACATTTTTTCTGCCATCCTGGACATGCTCCAGTTCAGACTCTATTCCCTCTTTCAAAAAGAAGTCATGTATGTATTCTGCTACAGCTGTTTCTTGATTTTCTATTCCAGGATAACTTGGCCGTTTTATCAGTTCTCTCATCAATCCAATTATTTCTTCTTCATTTAACCATTTGTTTATTTGCTGCAGCATCACTCTATTCATTCGCCCTCCTTTTTTTTGCGCCAACCTTTTGATTCTGTTTATACTGTGGATGTTTTTTCAGTATACCATATTTTTTCTAATTTATAAAATACCTAAAATCCGCCACCAGTTAAGATAAACGGCAAAAATGCTAAAAACCACGATTCCGGTTAGTAATGGTGCGAATCGCAGCATAATTTCCGCATCGAAGTGCCTGTTGCCATTTCCAATCATCATTAGCACATTATGGAATGGCAAAACAAAATGAGAGCACACTGCAATATAAATGATAAACATCAGAATTTCCACGTTTACCAACCCTGAACCCATTATTAATAGACCCGGAACGACCACTGACATAGTCGTCACATTGCTTCCTAAAATCATATGGAGTGAAACGGCTGTCAGAATAACAATCATTATGAATTTGATGGAAAATGAGTCAGGGAATAATGGCACAAATCTAAGAAAGACAATATCCGAAACCCCACTGTTTTTTAACACGCCTCCAATAGAAAAGGTAGCCGTCAAAAATACCAATAAATGAATATTGACTGACTTTATGTCTTCAATTTTTAGCAAACCAATCGCAAACATAGTCAAGGATCCAGATACAACAATAGCTGTTCCTTTAATGCCGTGAAAGCTTTCTGACGCCCATAGCAAAACAGTCAAAGCAATGATCAAAAGATGCTTTCGTTCTTGTTTATTCAACCCAACCCTGACAACAGTATTTTCTGTATAATTCATTGCAAATCCTGCAAATGACCTTTTGAATCTAAAGTAAAAACCAATGGCTGAAATGAAATATAGCACCAATGATGGCACCAGCATATACTGTATCCATATCCCCTCCGTTATTGAATAGTTAGCGATTGTTATCAAGGCATTGTTCAATATGATATCACCTCTAATCATAATCATGTTTATAAAAGCGGATGATGCATAAATCCAAAATGTCATGATTCTCTTATTCTCCACGTCAAGAGCTATTCTGTCAAAGTAAGCTATGAAAACCATGGCAATGATGATGACTCTGGAAAATGGCTGGGGTATGATGAATATCATGAGAATCTGTACAATGAAAATAGAAATGAAAAACTTCAAAATTGTATTTGTGTATCTCATCAGAATTGGTTGAAGAAGTTTATCCGCAAGCCTGCTATTGGCGATCCCTTTAGAAAAAATAAATGAGAAGACTATCATGATAAAATTTTCTGAAAAAGGAAAACTAAAAATCTGTCTTATAGGCGTCCTTCCAAACAGCGTAAAAACAGCCAATAAAAAAAACGATGCGTAAGTTTTACCAATCACATTCGTTGTCCAAAATACAATGGTCAACAATAACGCTGCAAGAATAACGCTTTGTTCAATAGACATATCAAATGGCCGTAGTATGATAATAGATCCTGCAATAATAATACTGGCAATTGTTATTTTCAAATAATGCGCCTCCGACGTTCTGTCAATGTATTATTTGCTGATTATGTGACTGAAAAAACGAGAATTAAGAATACATGCCTCAATATTCGATTATCCTTTAAGCATTCTATAATATAAACAATTGACCGTCAATGTCAATCGGTCGGAGTCTATTTTTGTTTGAGAATACAACAATTATGATGTATAATAAGGGTATTCATATTACTAAATATCTATAAAGGAGACTACTTATATGTTTAAGATAACTGATAATGTATCATGGGTTGGTAAAATAGACTGGGAATTAAGAAAATTTCATGGCGAAGAGTATACTGCCAACAGGGGTTCTTCATATAATTCCTATCTGATCAGGGACAAAAAGACTGTCCTTATTGACACGGTTTGGCTGCCATTTTCCAAGGAGTTTGTTGCTGACCTAAAAAAAGAAATAGACCTGAAGACTATAGATTATATTATTGTCAATCATGGAGAAGTGGATCATAGCGGTGCTCTGTTGGATCTGATGATGGAAATTCCAGAAACACCGATATACTGCTCAAAGAAGGGTGTTGAATCATTAAAAGGTCATTACCACACTGATTGGAACCTTAACATCGTAAAGACAGGTGATACTCTGGATATAGGTGAGGGAACCCTGACCTTTTTAGAGGCGCCTATGCTCCATTGGCCAGATACAATGTTCACCTATTATTCCAAGGATGCCATACTTTTCAGCAATGACGGTTTTGGACAGCATTATGCCAGTGAAGCTATGTACAACGATAAGGTTGACCAGTCTGAGCTCTACCAAGAGGCTTTAAAATACTATGCTAATATACTCACGCCATTCAGCGCTCAAGTAACCAGAAAAATCAAGGAGATTTTAGGTTTCAATCTGCCTCTGAAAATGATATGTCCTTCTCATGGCGTCATTTGGAGAGATAATCCTGCCCAGATTGTAGAGCAGTATCTGAAGTGGGCAGATAATTATCAGGAAAATCAGGTAACCATCATTTATGACACAATGTGGGACGGCACTGGAAAGATGGCTCAAGCGATTTCAAAAGGTATAAAATCGGTCAATGATGACGTAGTAATCAAACAATATAACGTCGGCCGCTCAGATATGAATGACGTGATATCTGAAATATTCAAATCAAAATTTGTACTGGCTGGATCTCCGACCATCAATAAAGGGATACTATCCGGATTGGCAGGTATCCTGGAGGTCATCAAAGGTCTTCAATTTAAAAACAAGAAAGCTGCAGCATTTGGAACCTATGGTTGGAGTGGGGAATCTCCTGCCCTGATCAAAGAAGAGCTAAAGAAATGTGGTTTTGATGTCTTGGACGATACAATCAAATCTCTTTGGAATCCCAATGAAGAAGTCATCGGATCTTGTATGGATCTTGGCAGAAAGGTTGGGGAATTGTGTAAGTAGTGTCATATCTGATGACAGAAGGAGAATTCAAATCGAATTCTCCTTTTTTTCAAACATGTCCTTTAGTGATCTTTCGTAGGGTGGATAGGCAATTCCTTTTTCAGTGATGATTGCTGTTATATATTTCGAATCTGTAACATCGAATGCCGGATTATATGTTTTGATACCTTTAGGTGCCATAGGTTTCACATACCAAGCTTCATAGATTTCTTCGCCTTTTCTGAGCTCTATTTCGATGTCTTTACCTGTCTTGGTTTCCATATCAATGGTAGATAAGGGTGCATGGACATAAAAAGGGATTCCAAATTCCTTTGCCAATATTGCAACACCGGCAGTTCCTATCTTATTGGCTGCATCTCCATTGGCAGAGACACGATCACAGCCCACCAACACAGCGTCAATCCATCCGTTTTTCATCACCACAGAAGCCATGTTGTCACAGATAAGCGTAACATCGATCCCGGCTTCATTCAATTCCCAAGTTGTCAGTCGAGCCCCTTGCAACAATGGTCTTGTCTCATCAGCAAAGACTTTAAAGCTGTATCCTCTTTCCTCTCCCAGATATATAGGCGCTAAAGCGGTGCCATATTTTGAGGTGGCTATCGTACCTGCATTGCAATGTGTCAGAAGTCCCATTCCCGGTTTTAGCAAGGAAAGGGCGTTCTCTCCTATCATTCGGCATACTTCCTCGTCTTCCTGTCTGATAGTTTCAGCTTCCTCTCTTAAAGCCAGTTTGATTTCTGATACAGGTTTATTCCTATTGCTATTGAGGCAATGCTCCATCCTGTCAAGTGCCCAGAAGAGATTGACTGCTGTAGGTCTTGACGATGCCAAATAAGCCTTGACCGATTTAAACTCTTCAGAAAAAGCTATAAAATCATCAGCCAAGCTTTGATTCATCACAACAAAAATACCATAGGCAGCTGCTATTCCAATGGCTGGTGCACCTCTAACCTCCAGTTTATTGATGGCTTGCCATATTGATTCTTTTTTTGTGTGCCTTTTATAGACTGTTTCATTAGGCAGAGCTGTCTGGTCTAATATAATGACCGCTTGTTTTTCATCGTCCAGTCTTGACGCCATAACCGTCAATACATCTTTATTCATAACTTCCTCCCATCTTCCGCACGCTTGATAAGTTTGGACATTTCCAGATTAGTCAACGGGTTGAAATGTCTTATCGTATATTTGGCATACATTGATATTCTAGCGTAATGCTCCAATGATTCCATTCTGTAGAACGCTTCATAAATATCCTTTCCCCATGTCAAGGCACCGTGATTGGCCATTAGGAGAGCTTTGCTGTTTTCAACATATGGCGCTATGGCTTCCGAAACTTCATCGGTTCCCGGTGTGGCATATGGCGCAACATGAACTGTACCCAACAATATTACCGCTTCAGGTAATAAATTAGGTTGCAGTTCCAATCCTGCCACAGCAAAAGCTGTGGCGACAGGCGGATGCGCATGCACCACACTGCCTACCTGTTTATTCTCCCTGTAGACCCTGAGATGCATTTTTATTTCAGATGATGGTGTCAGAGAGCCTTCAACAATTTCGCCATTCATTCTTATCTTCACCAGCATATCCTCGGTCATGACACCTTTTGATACACCTGTTGGTGTGCAGATAATCTCATCTTCACCTGTTTTTACCGATAAATTGCCGTCATTTGCAGCTACAAAATTTTTAGAGTAAAGTCTCTTGCCGATTTCACAAATGGTTTTTCTTGCCTCTTGTTCAGTCATATAGTTTGAAACTCCTGACACTTCGTCTCCTCCTCCATAGTTTATCCCTCAACCTTATATTAGTAGTATTTCATTGATAAAGTTGGTTGTCAATTCTTAATTGAATTTTGGACATTATATTTCTTGTAACCTAAAAGAAACAACTCCGAAAAAATCGGAGTTGTTAAAAAGGGGTCTGTTTCAATTGCCTATCTGATCGTTATTTTACTTCAGGAACCTTGAATAGCTCCAGATTTTCAAACACGTAGCTGTGCTTTCCTGATTCAATACTTCTCACAATTTCCACTACCTGATCATTCACAGGTGTTTCAATGCCATACTTGTCGCCGAAATCACAAACCACACCATTGATTGCGCCAATTTCTGTTTTACGGCCCTTTTCCAAGTCTTGAAGCATACTGGCCTTCAGCTTTCTGTGCGGACCCCACATCTTATTGTAAACAGGGTCTTTGCTGTCCATTTCCGCTTTTGTCTCAAATGACAGCAATCCACCAAGATCAAACCCATGCATCGGTTCCATCTTAATATTTGCAGCCTTGCCAAGCTTTATTGTTTCATTGGCAATATGCTTGACACAGTCCATTGCCTTCGGATTATCCAAAATATCACCGAATGTGCAGCCAAGACATGCCGACATGCCGCTGAAGGTTGCGTTGACCAATAATTTTGTCCATCTTATCCCCATAAGATTATCCATCACTTCCACGTGACACATACTCTCAAGCAAATCTCTCGCTTTCAGCAATCTGTCTGTGATTTGGCCGTCAAGCTCTCCGATTTCAAAGCTCATGTTATTGGGATCGGATGTTAATTCGGATACGCCAGGCCCTGTCCAAGTAGCTCCCCAGCCAACTGTACCACCCATTGTCCTTTTTTCACCGACTATTGCCGACACTTCAGGTTCGGGAACACCATTCTGCAGAGTCAAAACCGCACTATCAGGTCCAAGATGCGGCAACAGCTGTTTCAAAGCAACATCATTATAAGTCTGTTTTACGATATAGAAGACAAGGTCATATATTCCTTCCATTTCTTCAGGTGTGATTGCTCTGACAGGTTGGTTGAACTCCACTGTTCCAATGACTGTCGCACCTTTTTCATTTAAGGCTTTTACATGCTCCGCATTTGCATCGATGAGATCGATTTCAAATCCCGCTTTTGCAATATATGCGCCGATTATGGTTCCCAATGAGCCAACGCCCATAATAGCTACTCTCATTTGAATCCTCCTTTATTTTTTTATCCCCAACATTTCTCTGGCTTCGTCTGGAGTGGCAGGTTCATAATCGAACTCTCCCATGATTCTAACCATTTTCTCCACCAATTCGCCATTATTTTTTGCCATGACGCCTTTACCCAAATATAAGTTGTCTTCCATTCCTACTCTTACATGACCACCTAAGAACAAGTTTTGCGTACAGATAGGAAATTCGGCTTTACCTGCACCGAAGGCAGACCACTCATAGCCTCCAACGCCAAACAACCTGTCAGCTGTCTGTTTCATCATGTTCAAGTCTTCTACCGCGGAACCCAATGCGCCGTTGATGCCCAGAACGAATTGAAGATAAGGCTTACCTTGCACCAAACCGACATCCTGAAGAAATTTGACGTTGTAGACGTGTCCGACATCATAGCATTCAAGCTCAGGCTTGGTGCCATTCGCATTCATTGTTTTAATCATGACTTCCATATCAGCAAAGGTGTTTTGGAAAATAAAGCCCTTTGTCATGTCAAGCATTGCTTTTTCCCAAGGATACTTGAACTCTTTAATTTTTGCAGCTGCCGGGAAAAGTCCCCAGTTGATGGATCCTGCATTCATAGAGGCCAGTTCAGGCTTGAATTTCGGTACAACCGCAACTCTCTGTTCAACGGTCATTCCAGCGCCGCCACCCGTTGTGATGCAGATAATCACATCTTTATTCTTATCCCTGATTTTTCCTATGATTTCCTCATAGAGCCCAAGGTCCGGAGAAGGCATTCCGTTCTCTGGATTTCTGGCATGGATATGAATGGCAGACGCTCCCGCATTAGCCGCATCGATAGCATTTTGAGCTATTTCATCTTGTGTGATGGGCAAATAAGGTGACATGCTCGGCACATGAATAGATCCTGTGATGGCACAGTTTAAAATTCTTTTAGTCATTTTATATCTCTCCTTTTTATTTATTGATTTGTTAATATATAGCTATTGCTATAAAAGCACAGATAAAAGCAACAATAATTGGTATTACAACAGTTGTCCAGAAAATATGCTTGTAGCCTTCTTTATGCGTGATTCCAACAACTCCCAACAGTATGAATATGCCGCCTGCATGCGGTAATGTATCCAAACCACCTGCTGCTATTGCTGTTAGCCTATGTAGTATTTCAGGATTAGCGCCTAGAGCCACATACTCTGCCCCCAATGCGTTCAAGAAAATTGTCAACCCGCCACTAGATGAACCAACAATACCTGCAACAATCTCTGTTGAAATAACCGCAGATAAATATGGATGCAATTGAATGCCCAATGCAAATTTCACAAATTCTTGAAAAGCAGGTGCATTCTGAACCACAACACCGAATCCAACGATAACCGCAACATTGACAATAGCGATACCATCTTTTAAACCTTGATTGATGGTTGTTTTCTTATCGGTCAATTTACTCCAGTTCAAAACAAAAACGATAGCCGTAGCGACAAACATGGCATAAACTACCAGCTCAATTGAGCCAAATGTCTTTCTCAGAAAAATAATAGCTAGTAATATTAAAATCATTGGAAGGAACGATAATGCCGCACTTGGCAATTTTGACTTGTCAACATTTTCAAACTTACTGACATCGTCCATAGGGCCAGGTACAAAACCTATCCCTTCAGCTCTAACTTTTTTCTCAGCCCATACAAAATATGCGTATCCGCCTATGAACATTAACACTGCTGCAAATATTCCCAGTAAAGGCGCTGCCGTCAAAGATGTTCCCAAAACTTGCGAAGGAATAACATTTGTCAACTGTGGTGATGCTGGCAAAGCAGACATGGTAAATGTGGCCGCACCAAAAGCAAGAATCCCTGGCAAAAAGCTTTTCGGCAGATTGGCCTCTTTAAAAAGCACCATAGCTATAGGATATATCGCAAATATGACGACAAACAAACTGACACCGCCATAGGTTAGCACGCCAGTTGTAACAATCAATACCAAGACAGCTCTCTTGGGACCGAACCACTCCAGGAACTTATATCCAACCGCTTGTGCGGCACCAGAATCAGCCATTGCTCTTGCAAACAGCGCTGAACTGATAAACACCAAAAAGTAGCCGCCAATAAACGCATTGATACCACCCATATATGCTTTAGAAAAAGATTCCCAAAGCGGCATTCCATTTGTCAGTATGACAACTATAGAACAAATCAATGATGCTGGAATTGCGCCGATGCCCCTATATGCTAAAACAATCAATAAAGCAATGGCTATTAATAAACCTAATACTCCTAACATAATTTCCTCCTGAATTTTTTGTTTAGATAAAGTTATTCTTCTTTGCCTCTTGCGATAATTCCGCTCTGAAGTCAGGGTGAGCAATATTGATCAGCATTTTTGTCCTATCCTTAATTGAAGAACCTTTTAGACAAGCTATGCCATACTCCGTTACCACGTACTCCACGTCTGTTCTAGCCAGGGTTATGATAGTCCCCCTGTCAAAAAATGGTACTATTTTCGATACCCTTACTGTTTCATCGCTTCCTGGTTTTTTGATTTCGGCCGTTGAATGCAAGGTTATAATTGACTTTCCACCTTTGGCCATTTGAGCGCCTATGGCTGTTTCCACCTGTCCTCCTGTTCCACTGATTTGTACATTCCTTATAGCCTCTGATGCGCACTGCCCTGTGAAGTCAACCATCAGTGTCGTATTGACAGATACCATATTATCATTTTGTCTGACAACGAAAGGATCATTGGTATAGCTGGATCTGAAGTGATACACCAATGGATTGTCATCAATGAAGTCATACACTTTTTTTGTTCCTAGCGAAAAACTTGTTACAATCTTATTGGGAAATAAAGTCTTTTTCTTGCCTGTTATGACACCTGCATAATACAAATCAACCATGGCATCATTAAGCATTTCAGTGTGTATTCCCAGATCCTTTTTGCTGATCAGCTCCTTGGCGGCTGCATTTGGGATTGCGCCTATACCCAATTGTATGGTAGATCCGTCATCCACCAATTCTGAAACGAATTGGCCGATCATTTTGTCAACTTCAGTGATTGGTGCATCGGCAATTGTAGGAACTGCTCTATCCACTTCGTACAGATAATTCACCTGAGAAATATGGAACACTGTATCACCAAAGGTCCTTGGGTGTTGAGCACTGACTTCAAAAATAACGATTTTAGCATTGTGGATCATCTCATAATCATAAATAACGCCGGGACCTGTGCTAAAAAATCCGTTTCTATCCATGGGACTGACGGTACAAACATACACATCGGGACTATTATGTCTCCGGATGAAGCTTGGTCCTGAATTTCTCAGATGTGTCGGCACATGCGATCCGTAACCCAGCTTATCTGTCGCCCTTTGTACCGGACTATAAAAACAGGCCTCAAATTCAAAGACTCCCTTGTACTCAGGTCTTGTCATTATTGCATGGGGCTTAAGCGAGAGGACATTTGTCACATTGACATTTTGCACTTTATCCTTTAACAATGTCATGTTTTCAATAAATGTTATCGGTTCAATAGGTCCACCTCCCAATACCACATGCTGGTTGGATTTAATCAGCATAACCGCGTCTTCAGGCTTGATCATTTTGCTCACATATTCATTTTTATACATTTGTTCACCTCCTTTCTACATTTTGTCATGATACTTCAACAACATTATTAGTCCTTTATCTCTAAACATGGCAATTTCGTCATTGGTATTGCCATGGGACTCCCTACGATTTTTCATTTCTTCATTGACACCCTTTTGTACTCTTTCTCCGTATCCCTCCGGCCATTTTTTCCAATCAGCCATATCTTCCCACCATTTTTCAACAGATGGACCAATATGGGTCAGGACGCCTCTTATGCCGTGTGCACCGCCACCCAGCTGGTAAATCAGATTAGGTCCCATCAGCGCATATCTTAACCCAGGGCCAAAGCAACAAGCCTTATCAATCTCTTCTACGCTGCAAATTCCCCTTTCCACTATTTCCACCGCTTCTCGGTATAAAGCCAATGCAAGCCTGTTTGAAATAAAGCCTAAGGCCTCCTTATTCAATACAATTGGCTCTTTATCAATCGATCTATAAAACTCAACTGCTTTATTGATGTATTTTTCTTCAGTCCTGTCGCCTTTCGTTATTTCCACAAGTGGAATCAACTGAACGGGATTGTATGGATGAGCACCAATAATTCTTTCCGGGTAATCGGCATCTTTCGCAATTTCTGTTACCAACAATCCTGATGTGCTCGATGCAATGATGGCATCGTTCTTTCCATATTTTTCTATATTTTGTATGATGCTTCTTTTAATTTCATAATTCTCCGGACCGTTCTCTTGAATCAAATCAGCATCCTTGACAGCTTTCTCCATAGATGTTGTTGTTGTGATTCGTTCCAAACATCTATTGAACTCTCTCTCGTCTATAACATTTTCACTATACATGAATTTCAGATTGGACTTTATTCTATCAACAGCTTCGTCCAATTTGCCGTCATCAATGTCGTATAAAGTGGTTTCCAACCCTTTTAAAGTGAAGTATGTCGCCCATCCACTCCCAATCAAACCTGATCCGATACATGCAACTTTCATCAATTATTTCCTCCTTATCGTTCGGTATCTTATCTAGTGATTTGCAATTACCATGCCATGTTTATTTGAGCAATATGCACAAAAAAATAATGCTAATTTGCATTAAATGCAAATTAGCATTACTCTTTTTCTTCAAATAATGCATATTTGCATTATTTGAAGTCGTATTTTCTGGTTTTTCTGGCTATGGTAGACTGATTGACACCCAAAACTTCAGCGGCTTTATAGGTTGTTTTGTATTTTTCCATTGCATGTTTGATCAACTCCTCCTCGTACTCCTCCATCAGTTCTTTATAGGTTTTATGCTCCAAGTCGAACAAGGAATTATAGTTTTTATCAGAAATCAAATCACGGAATATATTTCTGTTCACCAGCGAAAAGTCGTTTTCCTTAAGGCTGAAATCTGTCAGAATGCCCTTGGGTATATCCTGCAGCTCTATGACTGACGTAGAGCTCATAACAACCATTCTTTCTATGAAGTTTTTAAGCTCCCTTACATTGCCGGGCCAGTCATAGTTAAGCATTATATCAAACACATTTTTTGAGAAGTACTTGGTTTTATTGTATTTCCGGCAATAATCCTTCAAAAAATGGATGGCTAGCGGGATAATATCGTATGGTCTTTCCCTCAGAGAAGGTATTCTGATTGGCACAACATTTAATCTGAAGTAAAGATCCTGTCTGAATTGCTTTTTTTTGACCAATTCATCCAAATCAGCGTTGGTGGCGGTAATCAATCTGAAATCAGAATGTATTTCCTTCACGGATCCAATTTTCTTAATCATTTTGGTTTCAAGTACCCGCAAGAGCTTTCCCTGCAACAATAAAGGCAATGAATCAATCTCATCTAAAAACAAAGTTCCATTATGGGCTGTTTCTACAAGTCCCACTTTACCTGTTTCCAGTGCACCTGTGAATGAGCCCTTCTCATAACCAAACAACTCGGCCTCCAGCAACGTTTCAGGAAGGGAAGCACAGTTGATTTTTACTAGATTCTTTTCTGATCTTGGGCTGATGTTATGTATGTAATTGGCGATAACCTCTTTCCCTGTTCCAGATTCACCCAATATGAGTATGGATGTATCATAAGATGCCAGTTTGGACACAGATTCCAACAACCTTTTCATGGCTGTACTCTCGGCAATTATATTATTAAATGCCAGCTCGGTGGTGTCTTCATCCTTATGATGGAACACGGTAACTTCATTCTTAATAACAGCCTCTCTGTAGTGCTCATTGATATCACTGACATTCTTCAAAACGCCAATAAGATACTTGATCTCTCCGTCCGCTTCAAAAATTGGTGTTTGTGTTATCATAAGCTTATTGACAACCTTGTTTTTCTTGGTAACATGTTGACATGCTATGATTTTTTGTTTGGTTTGCAGAACCGTTTTAGTAACAGATCTATCTATTGTTCCTTTTTTTTCAAGTTCCAAGGCATTGAATGCCAGCAACTCATTTCTTGAGTAACCTGACATCTCAACCAATGCTTTGTTGACAAAAATAAAATCCGCATTCTTGTTCAAAATATAGATTGGGTCATCCATTGAATCCAATACATCTTCTAAAAGAATATCCATAAATTGGTATCACCTGCTTTTATTTTGTATGAACACTGCTTATTACATCATAATAGCAATCACCTCAAATTTCAATAGCAATAATCATTCAAGAATAAAAATGCAATATTAGATCAATATGATATAATATACTCAAAAACCACTAAGGAAAAAACTTATGGATAAATTAAATGAACTTTCCAAATGGATTAATCAAAAATTCAAACCCTTTCATCTATTTATTTCATTTATTGTATTTGCATTGTTTATGATAGTTGTTCTCCCCAATGTCTCGGACACGACAAAAGAAATTACCGGGACCAGCACATCACCGGACACTATGTATTTCTACTCATCACAAAAGCTGTATGATATTGCTGAATCCTATGGTGAAGAGGGAAGGGCATATTACATTAGAAGCCGATTTAGTTTTGACATCGTCTGGCCTATTGTCTACCTTCTTTTTCTGGTGTCAATGATAACTTTCTTGTTCGAAAGCTCTCTAAATCTGATTCCTTTCATTGGTGTGCTGTTTGATTTTCTGGAGAATCTTGGGGCTTCTTATGTCATGTTCCGCTATCCCCTGGATACCGGATTTATAGCAACAATAACGCCAAAGTTTACATTGCTTAAATGGGTTTTTATTTATATCAGCTTCGGACTCATAATGGCAGGTCTTGTGAGACTTATCTTCAATAAGCTACTAGTTAAGCTGAATAAATAAAGACAAGGCTAGTATCTTGAACTAGCCTTGTCACATGAAAATCTTCTCACTAAAAAGCTACCTTTGACTTACCCTTCAAGCTTAGTATCTCTCTCGCCTCATCGGTTGTCGCCACTTCTCCACCGACTGCCTCAATTATCTGCCTGATCTGCGCGACCTGTTCCCCACTGTTTTTGGCTAGTACCCTTGGCTTTAGATAGACATTGTCTTCCAGACCTACCCTCACATGACCACCCATAGACAATGCGGCACTGGTCATGTAGAACTGGTTTTTCCCTGCCGCGGCAACAGACCACTCGAAGATGTCGCCTAACTGCTGCTTTGCTTTTTTGACCATGAAGGTGAGATTGTCTGTCTCAGCCGGTATGCCACCCAGTATTCCCATTACGAACTGAAGATAGATCGGTTTGGTCAACAAGCCAATTTCCTTAAAATAGGCAAGATTGTTAATCATACCTATGTCGTATACCTCAAATTCAGGGATGGTGCCGTTGGCATACATGGTTTCAACATAGGTTCTGATGCCTTTGAACGTATTTGAGAATATCAGGTCCTCCGTCGATTCCAAATAAGGAATCTCCCAGTCATATTTTGGTTTAAGTCTTTTTGCCGCAGGCGCCAGCACAAAGTTGATGGATCCGGAATTGCATGACGCCAGTTCCGGTTTCAATACGGTGACCGGTTTTAGTCTTTCCTCGATAGTCATTCCCAGACCGCCTCCTGTTGTAACACAAACCACCAGGTCTGACTGCTCCTTGATGCCTTTGGCGATTTGGGTGAACAGTTCAATATCAGATGTGGGTCTACCATTCTCAGGATTTCTGGCATGAATGTGGACCACTGCCGCACCTGCCTCATAAGCTGTCAGTGCGTCCGCTATGATCTGGTCTGGTGTGATAGGCAAATACTCGCTCATACCCGGTGTATGGATGCCTCCTGTAAGGGCTGCTGTTATAATTGTTTTTTTCATATTGGTACCTCCATTTAACGACATTTATTTGTTGTCTCTCAAAACTATATTAAATGACTTTGGTCATTCAATGTAATCATTATAATGCACTTCGAGTCATTATGTCAATTTTTTATTGTTTCTAGAAACAAATTGAAGCTTTTGTCAAACTCAGCCGTCAAACTAAAACTACCATCATGTAATATCCAGTCATAAATGATGGCTCTGACAAATCTTGTCACATGCATAGTGATTTCCTTTGAACTCAGGTCTTCACTGAATTCTTTTTTGCTCTGTCCGTTTTCAATAATTTCTTGAATTATTCTAAAATACAAACGCTTTTCATCTATCAGTAATTTGAAGTTACCTGTGGCATTGATCTGACTTCTATACACAACCTTGACGCTGTCAATTTTCAGAACGTCCTCGGTAAGTACCGCCACGCTGTTTAGAAACGCCATCAATTGAGATTTTGCATTATTATTCTTATCACTATTATTATATCTTTCCAGATAAAATCTGTCTATTTTTTCGAATTGTTCAACAATAATTGCTTCCTTTGATGGATAGTGTATATAAAAAGTTCCCTTTCCTACGCCAACTTTATCGGTAATTTGAGAAATGGTGACATTTTCGTATCCGTATCGGTTGAAGAGCTTAATGGCGGCATTGTACAATTTAACTTTTGTCTCCTGTGATTTTTTCCTTCTACCTGATGAATCATATTTTTGAGGCAATCCAATCACTCCTAACACTTAACATAATACGTTATAAATAATTAAGAACAAACATATAAAAAGGAATAAAGAACAGACCCATAACCGTTGTCAGTGAAATGGTGAAAGCTACATACTTGGAATCCGCACCGTACATTTCAGCCACCAAAGAGGTCTGTACCATAGCAGGCATGGCCGACATAATAACCATAACCTGGGTGGATAGTTTATCGAATTGAAACAATCTAGTCATTAGAAACATAATAGCTGGAGACGCGATAAATCTGAGAAACAAGATAACCAATATGGAATTCTCAAACTGATAGTTTTTAAAATCTATTTCGTAAATGATTCTACCCACAAAGATAGCTGCCAATGGCGTTACAGGCTTACCAAGATAGCTAGAGACTGTCAGAACCAGGTCCGGTGGTTTCAGATCAATTGCCAGTAGAAGAATCGATAAGATCAGAGCTACAAAGGGTGCATTAAAAATTTTTCTGACATTCTCTGAAATTCTGATTCTCTTCACATTGCCGTCTTTCATAATTCTCGGTGCGCAAATTCCCCAGAATACAGATGAGTTTGCGATGTAATAGAACAAGATGTATGGAAGGCTCACATCTCCAAAAAGACTGAGTACAATAGGCATTCCAAAAAATAAGCTGTTTGAGACTGATGACATGGAGACGAAACTACCTGATTTGGTTTTCTCAATCCTGATAAGTTTTGCCACCAACTCAGAAAGAACAAATGCCACCATCATTGACAATATGCCTATCAATACAAAGTGGATTGTTGAGCCAATCATTTCCTTAGGAAACATCTGGAAAAAATTTGTCAAGGTCAACGCTGGAATTGATATGTTGATAATGAACAGATGGATGAAGCGTTTACCTTCAATGTTCAGCCACCCCACATAAGACATGAGCCAGCCCACACCAATCATAATGATCATGATGAAAACTGTTTCTAGAGATTTGTAGATCAATTGATTCCTCCGTCAAGATAGTCAATAGCTGCCTGTGACATCACAAGCATGGAATTTTTGAGATTTCGATCGTCCCATTGAAACTCAGGACTGTGATGAACCACTTCTTTACCTTCAGGCGCTATGCCTACGAAGAAAAAGCAAGAAGGGACTTTCTCAGAAAAAAACGCAAAATCCTCAGCTCCCATTGATGGTTCTTTTGGTTCTATGACTTGTTCTTCTCTCAAAACCTTTCTAGCTGCATTTTTTACAAGCTCTGCAAGCGAATAATCATTCACAACAGGTGGTAAGGCAAAATCCTCAGCGATTACAAACTCGTAATCAGCCCCCTGTGATTGTGTTATGCCTTTCAAGGTTTCCTCCATTTCCTTGATAATCCAATTTCTTAAGTCAGTGTCAAATGTTCTTATCGTACCGGTTACTTCAACCACGTCGGGTATTGTGTTGTACTCACTGATCGCATTCAAAGAACAGTAAGAAACCACTGCAGGGTTGAAAGGGTTTTTCTTTCTGCTGATAATAGACTGCATGTTGTTGATAGCTTGAACCGTAATCATTATTGGGTCTACACAAAGATGAGGCATAGCCGCATGGCCGCCTTTACCAATGACTTTAAAGATGAACTTGTCAGGTGCGGCCATAAAGGGCCCCCCTTTGATATACACTTCGCCTTCCGGTACAGAGCCCCAAAAATGAAGCCCAAATGCCGCATCAACCCTTGGATTTTCAAGAACTCCCAGATTGACCATCGCCTTTGCTCCGCTATCATACTCCTCATCAGGCTGAAAAACAAACTTGACCGTCCCATGCAAATCATCTCTCATCTGGCTCAATATCATCGCAACACCTAATAGGTTGGCCGTATGTCCATCATGTCCGCACGCATGCATTTTCCCTTTAACTCTTGACGCATATTCAAGTCCGGTGCTTTCCTGTATGGGCAAGGCATCCATATCAGCCCTGAGCATAAGGGTTTTTCCGGGATACTTGCCTTTCAACAAACCTACTACACCGGTTTTCTCAATATTTTCTGTGACTTCGAAACCAAGACCTTTTAAAATCTCAGAAACAGCTTTTGATGTTTCAACCTCTTCATGGCCCAGCTCGGGATTCATGTGGAACTGATGTCTTAAACCCACAACCTTTTCATAGTATTCTTCACATAATAGTTTTATTTTTTCAGGTGCCATCCATCTCTCTCCTTTTTATAGTTCTACCACGACGCCAAAATTGTTTTGGTTGGCTTTAGATAACAATTCTTTCGCGGTTATCAGGTCCTGTGCCGCTAACCCGCTAGCGTCAAAAAGAGTTATTTCATTATCTGAAAGCCTCCCTGGATTCTCACCCTTGATTACTTTTCCGATTTCACAAATGATATCACTTTTTAAGAATAATCCTTTTTTAATGGGGATTTCCATTTCTCCCGTCTTGGATGTTTTCTCAATATCATCTGTGAACACTCTTGCCACCGTAAATATATTCTCATCTATTTCCTGCTTACCCACCATGTCAGCCCCCATGCAAGTCAGATGTGTGCCCGGTTTAAGCCATTCCTTCATAATCATGGGTTTTCTGGAAGGCGTAGCGGTGATAATGATATCTGCCTTTTTCACTGCATTTTCGATATCATCAACAGGATTGAATTCTATGTCGTATTTTTTCATCAGTTCATTGAAAAACTGCGGGTTATCCGCAAACCTGGATAAAAAATCATTGAACAGTTTTTCTTTTATGGTCTCACAAAATTTTACCGCACTTTCATAGCTCATGGCATCATATACATAAACTCGTTTTATTCCATCCAAGAGCATCAGATGAGCGGCAATTTGATAGGGTGCCTGATTACCCGCTCCTACCATCAAAATTTCCTCGGAATTCTTCCTTGCAAGATATTTGGTTCCGATTCCTCCTGCAGCTCCGGTTCTCATGCCTGTAATAGACGACCCATCCAGCAACGCTAATGGTGACCCTGTCTTTCTGTCATATAGCATGATGTTTCCAACCAATGTTTCCATACCATTTTTGGCATTCTCTCCAAACCATGACATCAGCTTGAATCCGAAAATCCCAGCTTTATCAACGGTTCCTGATTTGATGTCCATATCTGCCTTGCCTTCCTCGAAATCGTAGAATACCGTATCAAACAGCACAATCTCTTTTTCTGAATTCAGCACATATGTTTCTTCAACCGCTCTTACAGCGTCAAGCATATTTAGATGTGCTTCAATATCCTTCTTGCTGATCACTCTGATTTTATTCATTTTATACTCCTTTATCAACAGGGTTCTTGGGTTTAGGTGGTGTTTCAAGCGCCATCTGAACCTTAGAAACCGTTATCCAGGGACTCTACAGTGCTTATCTCCCACTTATCAACAGGGTTCTTGGATTCAGTTGGCGTTTTAAAACGCCATCTGAACCTTAGAAACCGTTATCCAGGGACTCTACAGTGCTTATCTCCCACTTATCAACAGGGTTCTTGGATTCAGT
>JAUYTY010000125.1 GCA_030694905.1 Eubacteriales bacterium
ATAGTCTGCCCTGCCCAAAGATTCCAATAGTAGATGCAGATGATGGCTTCCATATCCGATATCCGTGATAGATCTGCCTAGAAAGTTGGTTATACCGGTAACGTTTGAGGCCAATCCGTACGGGATTCCTTCCACTTCAAAAGCTTCAAGTACAGTTCTTGTGAGGGAGAAGCAAGCTTCAATTTTTGGCAGATCTTTGTTTTCCCAAAGATAGAGATTGACTTCGGTATTGAGAATTATTATGGCAGAATGGTCTGAAGTAAAATCAAAATCCTTAACCATCAGCTTGCCATTCTTTAAAGTTGTTGGCCAATGTATGTATTTCTCAGCCTCGTTACCAGTATACTCTCGAACGCCCCTGATCATAATAGGGTCGTCAATAATCCATCGCTTCACAGAAATGTCACCATAGTAGTTGCTGTACGGTTTCAGATCATTTAAAGAACTATAAGGCTTGGGTAATACAACTATTTCCTGACGGTAGCCGTTTGAATAGGGCTCTGAGTAGGTTTTCAAACCAATAAAATCACCCGATATAAATGAAATCTCTTGAAAAATGTGTTTGCCTCTTTTTAGCCCGATCATTTGATAAATCCTGGTGATTCGCTGAAAAGGCATTAATGCCATAGTCATTGTATGAATCTTTTGCATGTAATTGATTTCGACATTTGCCTTAAGTGAGAACTCGAGGTCCATTGGAAATGCTTCCTTTATTTGCAAAAATGAAACCGGAAGCCATTTTTTATTTTCGACGACTATTTTAACATTAAAAGTTTCATCAATTTCAACGACAGAAGTCTCAACTTCTCTTTTGAAACTGACATTTTTCAGATTGTTTTCTTTGGAATATCGGTCAAAGATCAGACCAATGAGAATAAATACCATTAATAGCCTTAGCATGATTCTTAGACCTGGCGCCGATACGTTTCAACGGGAACAGCAATATCCGCAAGAATTTTTTCGATGCCATCATAAATCCTTGATTTTTTTGCGAAGCTTTTTATTCCTATGCGATGGTTTAAGATAAATTTGGCCATATATCTGACATCCTCCGGCAATACATACTCTCTGCCATTCATAGCCGCATAGCTTTGAGAACCTTTATACAGAGCAATGGTTCCTCTAGGGCTGACACCATAATGCAAGCCTGGATCCTTGCGTGTACATTCAACGATATCCATAAGATAAGAACGAACATCCTCTGACATATAAATATTGAGACAAGTATCTCTTATTGTTTGTAATTCATCAGAAGCTAATACATTTTGCAGTAAATCAATAGGATCAGGGTTGATATTGCGATCAACTATCAGAAGTTCTTCTTCTCTTGATGGATATCCAATGGATAATCGCATGAAAAACCTATCCATCTGCGCTTCGGGTAAAGGAAAGGTGCCATGGGTCTCAATCGGGTTTTGAGTGGCTAGAACCATATAAGGCTCACTAAGCTTACGAGTCACACCATCAACTGTGATTTGCCTTTCTTCCATAGCCTCCAATAAACTTGATTGAGTTCTCGGAGTAGCGCGATTTATTTCGTCAGCTAAAACGATATTGGAAAATAGGGGGCCCTCTCTAAATTCGAAATCCTGATGCTTTTGATTATAGTAATTTACGCCAGTAAGATCAGATGGCAACAAATCAGGCGTGAATTGAATGCGTTTGAAATTAGACCCTATGGTTTTGGAGAATGAACGTACCAATCTGGTCTTGCCAAGTCCAGGCACATCTTCTAATAAGACATGACCATTACATATAAAAGCAATTGATAGCAAATCAATTACCTCCTCTTTACCGACAATGACCTTGGATACATTGGCTGCTATTTTTTTATGGAATTCAACTACCGTTTCTATAGACATTACGAGGTCCTGAGGACCACACCCCCTTTTTAGATATTGATAAAGACCTTACAAATCAAATTGTAGCATGTTTGCTATCTACTTGCTACAAATGTATCGCTAAAATCTTGAATACTCAGCAAATGTCATATTGCTCTTGCTTACAACAACACGATTTAGTATGCTATAATTAATGCGAAGTATCCATCTCCGTCTTAAGACGGAGATGGATACCGTCCCAGGGTTATAGCATTCAGGCATTTTATAGCATATACTTTAATTACCAAATAATACTTTAGGTAAGGGAGACGGGTGCCATGACACTCAAAATCAGTAAGACCCTAGTTGGAACCATATTGGTGATTGTTGGAGGATTGTATCTGCTGTCCAATTTTGGCATGATTCCACTTGGACTAAAGAATACAGTTTTTAACTATTGGCCAGTTGTAATTATATTATGGGCGTTGTATCATTTAGTGGATATTATACTAACCAAAACAACATCCAATGAAAAATTCAATAAGATTTATGGATCAATCTCAATGATGATTGTGGGTTTGGTTCTTTTAGAAAATCGCATTAATCTTATTTTTGATGAAAGCATAGGCTTGTGGAGCGTTGTCGCTGCACTATTTATTATATTTGTTGGTATCAGAATCATTTTTTTCAAATCCAGCGATTATGAGGTTGAAAACGAACAGAATTTCCAAGGTATGAAATTCAACAAAGGTGGCTTTAATGCCGTAGGAGATTTGAGATTGGGAGATCAACCCTGGGCATTGGAAGACAGTAGCCATAACATTGGTGTTGGAGAAATTTATGTGGACCTGACGACGGCATTGTTGAAAGATGGATTGACTGTTTTAAATCTTTCAGGTTGGGTTGGCGATATCCAGGTGATGATGCCTGAATACCTGGCTGTTGACATATCCGCCACAGTGAGGGTTGGCAATATTGATATATTTGAGCAAGAACAGGAATGCAAGAAAAATTCGAAGGCAAAAAGATCTGGCGTATCAAACACCTTAAATTATCGAAGTGAAAAATTCGACGAAGCATTAAAAAAACTAAGAATGCAGGTTTCATTGAATATTGGTGACATATCAATTAAAAGATGCTGTTAATGGACAGCAATATCACCTGAGAGAGAGCGTGATGCATTTTGTGGCAAATCAGAGATTTCTTAACGAAACCAATGGATGGGAAAAGTGTTCAATATAACATTGTTCGAAAATTCCTAATGACAGCTATCTCATCGATTGTGTCCATGATCCTGGGGATATTGATTCTCAGTCTTTTGATGTCAGAAGGTCTCAATAGTGATTTCCTGATTAGGGCTTTGGGATTTGATTTCTTTTCACGATCTTATTTTATTGTCTTGATATTGCTTTTTATAATTGGATTAGCATCGTCTTTATTGGTCACTTACATCATTGGTGTGCCGGTAGGACGGTCTTTAAAAACCCAGCTTCAAGCCATCAGGGATGCCAATGAAAGGCTATCGAGAGGTAAACTGGAATATCGCCTTAATGTCAAAGGATACATGGAGTTGGAAGAAATAAGCGAACAGTTCAATCGGATGGCTCAGAGAACAGAAAAGCAGGTGGAGTCCCTTCAGCGGCTTATAAATGAAAATAAGGAACTGATGGAAGGGGCAGAGGAGGCAGCTTCATCAGAAGAAAGACGTAAAATCGCCAGGGAGCTTCATGACGCTATAAGCCAGCAATTATTTGCTATCAGCACAACTGTGTCCGCAACATCAAAAATGATAGACAATAAGCCTGAAGAGGCAAAAAGATATTTTACCATGATTGAGAAAATGGTCAACAATGCTCAGCAAGAGCTTCGAGCTCTTATTATGCATCTGAGACCTGTCAATCTGGAGAATCACAGCCTCAAGGATGGCATCCAGAAGCTGCTGGATGAATTGGACTTGAAGCATGAGAGCATTACAATACATACAGATCTTAACAACATAGAAGGGTTGACACCTGGAATTGAGAACAATGTTTTCAGG
>JAUYTY010000127.1 GCA_030694905.1 Eubacteriales bacterium
TCTCTTTTTTCCAGCTTTCATACTTGAAGTAATTGGCTTTGACAATAACACACAAAGCTTTCTTGGAAGGTCCGTTAAACAATGTGTCAATCCGGTTATAAAACTCGTTGAGGATGTCTTTGCTATCTAGCTTGGATCCTAAAAATAACAATCTTGCATAAGCTTTGGCTTCTTCGGTAATAAATGTCAAGCAGCAATCGATTATCTCATCTGTTGTATAATCAATGACAAAGCCTATCCCGGTATGCCCTTTATAAAAAGCCATGGATATATTATGCGGGATTTTGGCATATGAAATTACGTACATTGATGTATCGGGATATTTCTTCATTTTACTCAAATTGAAGGGCTCAATCACATTATCATTGTAACAAGGCTCTAATACTAAATCAAGGAGTTTTTTTTTACTGACTTCTTTCCACTCATTATATTTATTATAGTTTTCTCTGATAATGACACAAATGGCCTTCTGTGAGTGACCGTGAAACAGTAGCCTTACCCTTTCAATCAAAGGCTCCACATCATTCTCATCAATGTTATAGCCCACAATAATGCTTCGCAAAAAATCTCTGGCGACACTTGTCAGAAGAGTGCAACTGATATCTTCTATTACCCCTGTCTGATAGTTAACAACAAAACCAAGTCCGACATAACCCTCATACACTGCCGCCGCTACATTGGATGGAATTTTGGAATAGGATATAAAATATACATGCTTCTTCAAATCGTAAATCATCAGTTACATCTCCTATCCGACCAATACTATCATGATACATTGTAACAGATTTAAAGACACAAATAAAGCACTAAAGTAATGCGCTATACAACCTGTTTGACTAAGAACTGGCTGCTGTACAATTCATGGTAGAAGCCTTTTCTCAGCATCAACTCTTGATGACTGCCCTGCTCTATGATATCACCGTCATTCATGACCAGTATCAGATCCGCATCCACGATGGTGGATAATCTGTGGGCGATAACAAAATTGGTTCTGCCCTTCATAAGTCTTTCAGCCGCTCTTTGAATATACTTTTCTGTTCTGGTATCTACTGAGCTGGTTGCTTCATCTAGTATCAGAATTTGAGGATTGGCTAAAATCGCTCGTGCAATTGTCAACAGCTGCTTCTGTCCCTGAGAGATATTATCGGCTTCCTCATTCAATATAGTGTCGTAACCATCCGGAAGCGTTCTGATGAAATGATCGGCGTATGCTGTTTTTGCAGCCTCAACAACCTCAAGCTCTGATGCGTCCAATCTCCCGTATGCAATGTTGTCTCTTATGGTTCCTTTAAACAGCCAGGTGTCCTGCAGAACCATTCCGAACAGGTTTCTGACGCTGATTTTCGAGAGTTCTCTAGTCTCGTGCCCATCTATAGTTATCCTTCCGCCCTGAATATCATAAAACCTCATAAGAAGATTGACTAATGTCGTTTTTCCCGCTCCTGTCGGTCCAACAATTGCAACAGTCTGTCCTGATTGGACATTGATATTAAGGTCCCTTATGAGTTCTTTGTTTTTCTCATAGCTGAATCGGACATGTTCAAAAACGACGCGTCCGTTTACCTTTTGGATTTCCACACTTGAGCTTTCTGCTATCTCTTCTTCTTCATCCAGCACCTCGAATACCCTTTCGGCTGAAGCGATGGTTGATTGGATTACATTGGCAATATTGGCAATCTGAATGATTGGCTGACTGAAGTTCCTCGAGTATTGAATAAACGCTTGAATTCCACCAAGTGTTAGGGTTCCGCCAGAAACAAATATGCTTCCAACAGCTGCTACTATAACATATCCCAGGTTTCCAACAAATGTCATCAGTGGCATTATTGTACCTGAAATGAACTGAGCCATCGCGCCAGAATAATAGAGCTTCTCATTCAACCTGTCGAACTCCTGCTGCGATTTCCCCTCATAGTTAAATGCTTTCACCACCTTATGTCCTGTAAACATCTCTTCTATATGCCCGTTCAACATGCCTAAGGTCTTTTGCTGGTCTTTGAAATGCTTCTGGGATTTTTTGGCAACCAGGCTTGTTATGAACACGCTCAAAGGCAAAGTCACCAATGTCACCAATGTCAGCATCCAATTAATGGTTAGCATCATAATGACTATACCCACCATAGATACAATAGAGGTTATCATTTGATTCAGACTTTGTTGAAGGGTATTGCTGATGTTATCAATGTCATTGGTGACCCGGCTGAGTATTTCTCCATGCGTGTTGGTATCAAAGTAACGCAAAGGAAGTCTCGTGAGCTTCTCGCTCACTTCCTTTCTCATATTGTAGACTGTCTTCTGAGCTATATTGACCATCAGAAATTGCATCAGATATGTAAATAATGAATAGAGGACATACAGGCCCGCGAGCAGCGCTAAAATATTTCTCAAATAAAGATAGTCCATGGATATACTATTGCCTTGCAGTCTTTCAACTACAACGCTATAGATGCTATCGGTCGCCAATCCCATTACCCTTGGTCCGAAAATACTGAACACAGTACCAAAACAAGCCATAAAAAACGAAAGAATGATAGGTCCTGTGTGAGGCTTCAGATAACTGCCAAGTCTTTTCAGGGTCCCTTTGAAATCCTTGGCCTTTTCAGCCGGTACCGCTATAGCGCCGGGACCTCTTCTGGCATCAAAGCTATGCCTGTTTACTTTGCTGTTCTTTTCATCTCTCATGCGGATTCCTCCTCGGACATTTGCGACAAAACAATATCCCGATAAACCTGATTGGTTTCCATCAATTCCTTATGCCTTCCCATGCCAACCATCTCACCTTTTTCCAATACGATTATTCTGTCAGCATTCATTATGGTATTGACTCTTTGAGATACAATCAGGACTGTCGAATCTTTTATTTCTGATGCCAAAGCGCCTCTAAGCCTGGCATCTGTCTTAAAGTCCAAGGCGGAAAAGCTATCATCAAATATGTAAATATCTCTTTGGGAAGCGAGTGCTCTTGCGATTGATAGCCTTTGTTTCTGTCCTCCTGAAAGGTTTGTTCCGCCCTGTGAGATAACCGAGTCATATTGTAAATCCATGCCGTCTATGAATTCTTTGGATTGTGATATCTCTGCCACTTCCAATATCCTTTCCATATCCAATGAATCGTCTCCGAAAACCAGGTTTTCTTTAACCGTACCGCTAAATAGCAATGCCTTTTGTGGAACCAGGCCTATCCTGTCCCTCAGGTCGCTTTGTGTCATCTCTCTGATGTCTATTCCATTGATCAGGATGCTCCCGCCACAGGGGTCAAAGAACCTTGGAATCATATTGATCAAGGTAGACTTGCCCGATCCTGTGCTTCCTATTATCGCTGTCACTTCACCGGGATTGGATCGGAAAGAAATATGTGATAGGGCATTTTCTTCTGCTCCAGCAAATTTGAAGCATACATCCCTGAATTCTATTGATCCTTTACCTTTACTAGAAGTTATGGGTTTCACCGGATCTTGAATCCTGCTATCCATATCAAGTATTTCAATGATTCTTTGGGCGGATGCGGATGCTCTTGGTATCATAATGAAAATCATCGTCATCATGATTACGGAAAACAAAATCAGCATCGCATACTGTATAAAGGCCATCAGGTCGCCAATCAAGAAGGTCCCTGCGTCAATGCTGATAGCGCCAAACCATATCAGCGCGATATTTGTAATATTCAGAAGCAGCATAATCAATGGCATTATTGTAATCATCATTTTGTTTACCCGCAACGATGTATCGGTCAAGTCCTTGTTGGATATGTCAAATTTCTCCTTTTCATATTCGGTTCGGTTAAATGCTCTAATAACGCGTACGCCTGTCAAACTTTCACGCAATACCCGGTTAAGATTATCAGTTTTTGTTTGGAGCATTTTAAAGAGAGGCATTGTGATTTTAGCTAAAATGCCAATAATGACACCAAGAATCACAACAACAACCAGCAATATCATGGATAATCCAGAATTTTGTGAAACTGCCATCAGGATTCCTCCAATCGCCATTAATGGTGCTCTGATCATCATTCTCAGACCCATTATAACCACATTCTGTATCTGTGTGACGTCATTGGTTGTGCGGGTAATCAAGGAAGATGTGCCTATTTCATCGAACTCACCAGGAGAAAAGGCTTGAATCTTCTTGAATAGTTTTTCTCTTAAATCCCTAATGAACGAAGAGCTGGCGACAGCACTGACATACATTTTAAAAACAGCCGCGACTGTTCCCAGCAAGGTAATGATAAGCATAATAATCCCAATTCTAAGTATGAAGCTGATATCTTGATTCTTGATTCCTGTATTGACTATGTCAGCCATCAGCTTTGGCAAAAAAAGCTCTGCTATAACTTGAACAAAGGTTAAAGCTACTACAAGTAAAACCTGGTATTTATATTTTTTCATTTGTTTCAAAAGTCGTATCATACTATCTCCTGATCTATTTTCATAAGTTATTTAATTCAAATACATGCTCATTCTTTCCAAATCCAATATTTTGACCGATGACCTGTGAAAATCTATCAAACCCTCATCCTTCATATAGGACATCTCCCTGGACAAGGATGGTCTGGTGACATTAAGAAAATCAGCCATTTCATTTCTATTCATATTTAAAAACAGCGTTGTGCTTTTTTGTTGTTTATATTGGGCTATCAGGTATTTGCTTATTTTTTCCCTGATGCTTCGGACAGACAGGTACTCTATCTTTTCATTTAGACTTATGGCTTTATTCGATACAATCCTCAGCATATTGTTCAGTAAAATCTTATGACCGATACATCCAGTCGGACACAAGCCCACAATCCTTTCTGACGGCATGAACATGACATGACTGTCTTGTTGTGCTGTAACCGTTGCCGGCCAGACTTCTTTGTCCGCAAAAGCAGCAATCTCTCCAAACATGTCTCCTGATTCGATTTTTTTCATAATTAGACTGGTCCCATCAATCACGTCCTTGGAAATGGTAAGCGCTCCTTTTAGAAGCAATCCGATTCCTTTGATTTTATGTCCCTCCATAGCAACCAATTCACCTTTTCTGTATTCTTTTACCATCGGGCTCAAACAATAGATCATGGATTTAAGATCATTAACTGGTATATTTTTGAACAACTCGGTTTTCATTAAAACTTCTATCCATATTTCGTACATATAAACCTCTTTTCGTAACTTTTGTTACAGTTTTAATGTCCAAATTATATTATACTTATAATAATTTAGCAAGCATAATTACTTATCATCAACAGGGTTCTTGGGTTTCGGATCAAAATAAATATGCTTCAACAAATGGAGGTTTCATAATGATAGAAAAAAAATATGATTATCAGATGAAAGAGGAGAAAATTATTGAAAGAATCATCAGCGATGGAAATGCGGATATCAATCACATGATTTTGCCTAAAAATAGCGGATTGCCTGTTCACAATTCCAATTCCAATGTGTATATGATCATCGTTCGGGGCGTACTGACTATCTCGCTGAATGAGCATAGTCCTGCTAAGTATCAAAAGGGAAATATCATTAGTATTCCCTTTGATATCAAAATGAATGTTTATAATGAGGATGATGGTATACTGGAGTTTTTCGTTGTCAAATCACCGAGCCCGCAGAATTATAGCAAATAATCAAATGAGTAACCGGCGAGTCCGGTTATTTTTTTTGTTTGTGATTGAATTTTTTTATTGATTGATGTAAGATAACATATATTTATTCATAGAAAGGAACCCACATGAGATCTGAACTGAAAAAAGCCAATAGAATTGTCATAAAAATAGGTACTTCATCAATAACTTATAAGAACGGTAAGATTAATTTCAAAAAGATTGAGCAGCTTTCAAAAATATTGACTGATCTAAAAAATAGCGGAAAGGAAATTGTACTGGTCTCTTCAGGTGCCATCGGAGCAGGGATGAGTAAGCTCGGTTTGAAAAGCAAGCCCGTGGAATTAAGGGAAAAGCAAGCTGTAGCTGCTGTCGGACAAGGTCTATTGATGCAGTTCTACGAAAAATTCTTCAACGAGTACAACCAGACCATTGCTCAATTGTTATTGACTGAGGACGTCATGACTGATCATATAAAAAGAAGAAACGTAGAAAACACGTTTTTTACATTATTGGATATGGGTGTTATTCCTATAGCTAATGAAAATGATTCCGTTTCAACAGATGAAATAACGGGCAGCAAGATCGGCGACAATGACACGCTTTCCTCAATGGTTGCAATTTTGGTCAAAGCGGATTTGCTGATTATGCTCTCAGATATTGACGGTCTTTACGAATCAGCACCCGCTATTAATCCTAATGCCAAACTGATATCTTATGTCGGTAGAGTCAATGAGGATATTTACAAGATTGCCGGTGGAGCCGATTCACTTATCGGTACAGGAGGCATGTACACAAAAATCAGGGCAGCGGAAAACCTGATGAAAAACGGAATTCGCACTGTCATTGCCAGTGGCGAGAATATCAATATCATCTATTCAATACTTGAAGGTGAAGAAATCGGTACTTTTTTCGGTACTGCAGAAACGGGGGCGGAAGAATATGTCAGAGCTATACAATAAGGGGAAGAACGCAAATAAAATCAAGTTTCAAGTTCAAAAATTGTCAACAAACCAAAAAAATAGCGTTTTGTTGAAGGTTGCTGAAAATCTTATTAAAAACAGCAATTATATCTTAAAAAGCAACAGCATCGACATCCATGAAGCTAGAAAACAGGGCCTGAAAGATTCATTGCTGGATAGATTGCTCCTTACAGAAGACAGAATATCATCGATGGCTTCAGGGCTAACTAAAATCGCTAGCCTCAACGATCCTATCGGAGAAGTTTTATTTATGAAGCAACGTCCCAATGGACTGAGAATCGGTAAAAAAAGAGTTCCTATCGGCGTTATTGGCATTATTTATGAGTCCAGACCCAATGTTACAATAGACGCCTTTGGCCTCTGCTTTAAGGCTGGCAACGCTGTAATCCTGCGCGGCGGAAAAGAGGCCATCAACTCAAATATCGCGCTGATGAATATTGTCCAGAATTCACTGGAGGAAATGAATCTACCAATAGAAATCGCACAAATTGTAGAGGATACCTCGCGAGAATCTGCTTATGAATTAATGAAAATGAATGAGTTTCTGGATGTTCTTATTCCAAGAGGAGGCGCTGAACTGATAAAAAGTGTAGTAGAAAACAGCACCGTCCCTGTAATTGAAACCGGCATCGGCAATTGCCACATCTATGTTGATAAGACCGCTGATTTCGACATGGCCATGAAAATAGTGGAAAACGCCAAGACAAGCAGGACAGGTGTCTGCAATGCATGTGAAAAATTATTGGTTCATCAGGACATAGCACAGGAATTTCTTCCTGTCATGTTAGAACGTTTAAAATTGAAAAATGTTGAAATTAGAGCAGATCTGACCACTAAAACCATCTATGGCAATGTGACCATTGCCGATGAATCAGATTGGCATACCGAATACCTTGACCTTATTATCGGTGTGAAGGTCGTAAAAGATATCAATGAAGCGATTGATCACATAACCACTTATGGCACCGGACATTCGGAGGCCATCATAACGGAAGATTACACAAACGCTGAAAGATTTCTGAATGAGGTAGATGCTGCTGCAGTCTATGTGAATGCCTCCACAAGATTTACAGACGGTGAGGAATTTGGATTCGGAGCTGAAATAGGAATCAGTACTCAAAAGTTGCATGCAAGGGGACCAATGGGACTTGAAGAACTGACTTCAACCAAGTATGTCATCTATGGCAATGGTCAGATAAGATAAAAATAAGTTGTCCACGGGCCTGTATAAATGCTATAATACAAGTTGTTAGTCATCGGACAAATAAACCAAAGGAAAAAGAAAATGATATCAAATACGATTGAGGACATAAAAGGCTTTCTATCTGATAATTCAATAAAACCTTCCATTCAGCGAGTGAAAATCTATCAGTTTCTGTTAAATAATAAAATACACCCTACAGCAGATGAGATATACAATCGCCTGAATGCTGAACTGATTACCCTGTCAAAAACCACTGTATACAACACCCTCCACTTGTTTGTCGACAAGGGTGTGGTTCAGCCTATACATATAGAAGGTAATGAGGTGAGATATGATGCTGATTTCAGTCAACATGCCCATTTTAAATGCAATGGCTGCGGGATGGTGTATGATTTGCATCTAAACCTGAACATACAAAACATATCCGAACTGAAAAACTTCGAAGTTAAGGATATCCAAGTGTTGATGTCAGGCTTGTGCGATAGATGTTCCAACATAAATCCTATTCACTAATCAATAATTTTTGGAGGCTACTATGAATACCTTGGTAAACAGATTTTTAAAATATGTTTCGATAGATACCCAATCAGATGAAACTGTGGAAACAAATCCGAGCACCAGAAAGCAATTCGATCTTGCATATCTCTTGGTGGACGAGCTAAAATCAATTGGGCTCTCAAATGTTAATCTATCCGAACATTGTTATGTAACTGCAGAAATCCCCTCAACTGTTGATCATGAAACGCCAATCATAGGATTTATTGCACATATGGATACAGCCCCTGACATGACTGGTAAAAACGTAAAACCTCGAATAGTAACCGGATACGACGGTCAAGATATTGTATTGGATGAAGAAACAAAAACAATTATCAAGACCTCTGATTTCCCGGAAATCAAAAATTATATCGGCCAGGATTTAATTGTAACGGATGGTAAAACCATTCTCGGTGCTGACAATAAAGCAGGAATAGCCGAAATTGTTACCGCTGCTGAATATTTGATCAATCATCCTGAAATAAAGCACGGTCAAATAAAAATAGCCTTCACGCCAGATGAAGAAGTGGGGCGGGGTACAATAAACTTTGATCTGGAGAAATTTTCTGCGGACTTTGCCTATACAATTGACGGTGGAGAAATTGGAGAATTGGAATATGAAACCTTCAATGCAGCTCAGGCAAAAATAATAATCCAGGGTAGAAATGTCCATCCTGGATCTGCAAAACACAAAATGATCAATGCCCAAAGGATAGGTTTCGAACTGAATGGCTTGCTTCCAGCCAATGAAAAACCAGAGTATACGGAAGGATATGAGGGATTTTACCATCTTTTGAGCTCATCAGGTGATGTTGAATGTTTTGATATGAGTTATATCATAAGAGATCATAGCCTTGACAAATTCAACACCAGAAAGAATCTTCTCAATGAAATATCAGGTTTTCTCAATATCAAATATGGCCTCGGTACTGTTAAAGTGACTATTAAAGACCAATATTTTAACATGAAAGAGAAAATCCTACCTGTATACCACATTGTTGAGACAGTAAAAGCCGTGATGGAAGAAATGGGAATTGAGCCTATCATAAAACCTGTAAGGGGCGGCACTGATGGTTCTGCCTTGTCGCTTAAGGGTCTCCCGACACCTAATATCTTTACAGGCGGGCATAATTTTCACGGTAAATATGAGTATATTCCTATTCAGTCTATGGAAAAGGCTGTCGAGGTAATAATTGGAATCACAAAAAAATATGCTGAATAATCAAAAGTCCCCTTGAGGGACTTTTTTCTATCAACAGGGTTCTTGGATTCAGATGGCGTTTCATACGCCATTTGAACCTTAGAAACCGTTATCCAGGGGCTCTACAGTGCTTATCTCCTACTTATAGAAGTGGGAGTCTTAGCACTGTTAGTCATCGGATAAAAGTGGGAGTCTTAGCACTGTTAGTCATCGGATAAGATCTTCTTTTTATAAATGCGATAAGTTTTGTATCTCTCCCCGCCAAAAGTTTCAATGTCTCTCATCATGATATCGTTATACTCCCAGATAGTTGAGCCCTCTCCGTATATGTATCCATTTTCCCTTGCCGCATTGAATGATTCTATATAAATAGCCGACGGGACACCTTTTTTTCTGTATTCAGGGACTACAAACAGTACGAAAAATCTAGCCCTGTTGATTTTTCTTTTGTAGTAAAGATACTTGAGTATGCCTGTAGGGAAAAGCTTGCCGTTCATTCTCTTCAACACCTGGTTGTAATCCGGTAACGTCAAGTTAAAACCTATAGGTCTGCCATCATTTGTTCTGGCTATATAAATCAAATTGGGATCTGCAATCGGGATGATGCCATCTGCAATTATTTGAATCTCCTCGTCTGTCGGGGGCACAAAATCAGCCCACTCTTCCGGCATAGCTTCTCGGATTATGGTCTTGATGTCTTCCATTTCTTTTGTCATATTTTTCATATCAATCTTATGCAAATCAAACTTGTATTTTTTCTTAGCATAAGGTACAAGTCTCAGATATCTTTCATTGATCTCCCTGTCAAATCTCATGGTGTATGCATAGCAATCCTGATACTTTTCGAAACCAAAGCCAGTAAATAAAGTATTATAATAAGGCTGATTATAGGAACCCATAATCATAGTCGGGTCCTTAAAATTGTCTATTATAAAACCTCGGTTGTCCTCGCCACCGGGAAGTGACAACGGTCCTATTATCGTATCCATTCCTTTTTCTTTCAGCCACTTCTGAGCCACGGTCAGTATGGCGTCCGATACATCATGATTGTCTATCGATTCAAAAAGAGAGATATAGCCTTCCCTGTATTCCTTGAGTTCGTTGAGATGCTCATTGATTCCCACAATAAGACGGGCTACAGGTTTACTGTCGCTATAAGCTATCAATTTGATATTGGGTCCGGATTGATTCATTGAATTGGTCAATCCCATGATATATTTTTTAAAATCACTTATAAGTGGTGGTACCCAAGCGTCATTATCCGTGTAAATTTCCCAAGGGAGATTGATGAAATCCTTAATTTCTTTTTTATTCTCTGCCTGCCTCACGTCAATTTGATTCATACGCACCTCAGATTATTTGTCAATAGTTACCTCACCAGTATTTTTCAAAGCTTTTGCCACCATTATTGGACCCAAAACTTGGAAAAAAACAACACCTGTCAACACTATCCCTGTGATTATTCCTTTTGCCTCAGGAATTTTTTGATCCGCTAAAATACTTAGCCCGACAGTAATCCCCGCTTGTGGTGTCAATCCCAGGCCAATATTTCTTCTAACAGCTTTTGACAAGTCACTGCATCCTGATAGAAGATAGCTTCCTAAGACCTTCCCTGTCAGTCTGCCAAAGATATAAGCCCCTCCAGATAAAGCCAAGGTTGCGGCTAAGGCCAGATTGATCCTTGCACCGGCTAGTGTCATGTATACCACAATAATTGGCAATTGGACTCTCTCAATTGTTGCTGATAATGTCATGCTTCTGTTTCTAAGATTTGTAACCACTATACCTGTTATGATATTGACCAGCATTGCTGAAAGATGAAATTGATTGGCAATTCCGACATTAAGCAAAATTATGCCCAATAATATAACTAGGAATTGGCTGTTTCCGACTTTTTTTTTGATGTAATGAACAATTGCATAACCTGATAGCACACCTAATGCCGTAGCGGCTAGAAGCTCGGTCAAGACTATTAGAACAAGGCCCGATCCATTTGTGGCCCCCTGTGCAAAGCCTTCCAACAAAGCTAGCACTATGCCAAAAAGCATGATGCCTATGAGATTGTCAATGGCGACCATTGCTAATAGATTCTGGGTCAATGGTCCCTTCCCGCCGTATTCTTGAATCACCGGAACGATACCCGATGGTGAGACAGTTATTGCCAAAACTCCTAAAACAATGCTGATTGGAAGGCTTAGCCCAAATAAATGACTTAATGATGCCACCATTAAAACTGTTAGGACAATCTCGCCCATAACCAGCGGGGGCAAATCCTTGCTATATCTTTTAAGCGTTGGCCAATGCAGCTCAGCTCCAAGTGAAATAGCTAAAATTCCCATTGCCAAATCATTAACAAATGACAGTGAGTCAACAATCTCGCTGTTTATAAAGTTAGTGAATGACGGTCCTAATATCAAGCCAACAACAACAAAGCCAGTAACCGAAGGCAATCTGGCTTTCATGGAGATGTTTCCTCCAATGAGTGCAAGAAGCATAATGATTGAAACATATAAAGGATAATTCATCTTAAACCCCACAAGGTGGTATTGATATTCCTTTGACAAAATTTACCGGCACACTGAATAAAAAAGCTGTGTCAGGCTTAGATATGTCACCTAAAACATTGTCAACTACCTTAATAGCATTGTCTTTTTCATCACAACTGTTGACAACAGTGAATATTGTTTTGCTATGCTTTTCCTGGTTTTTGCTTAAGTCAGCAAAACTGGCAAAGAACGGGAAATGATTGGCAATCAAATGTCCCATGCCTGAGCTGTCCAGTATTGTCGCTCCTCTAATTCCAGCTTTTACAAATCCATCTAGTATATCTGTCAGATACTCAGTTTTGTTTAATACAATCACTAGCAATTCCATCTTAATCATCTCCTCTGTGAGTTAATGCAAATCAAGTGCCTGAATTATCTTTGCAGTAAGTCATTCAGACACTTGCTATCATTTGTTTACCAGTTAGTAGTTTGTCTCTTTGATTTCAAAGAAAGCCTGAGGCTTAAAGCAAACAGGGCATTTTTTCAGAGAGTTTTCTCCCTCGTGTACATAACCGCATTCCCTGCATTTCCATCTTGATAGTTCATCTTTTTTGAAAACCAACTTATTTTCTACGTTTTCCAAAAGCTTCAAATATCTTTTTTCATGCTCCACTTCAACCTTGGCTATAAATTTAAATGCATTGGCAACATCTTTGAATCCTTCTTCTTCAGCTATCTTGGCAAATGTCGGATAAAGATCTGACCATTCCTCATTTTCACCCATCGCAGCAGCCTTTAGATTATCAGCTGTAGTACCAACGATTCCAGCAGGATATGCAGCTGTGATTTCCAGATTTTCTCCCCTGTCTAAAAACGAGAAGAATCGCTCAGCATGTACTTTTTCGTTGTATGCTGTTTCCAAGAAAAACTCTGCAATTTGCTCGTATCCTTCCTCTTTTGCCTTTTCAGCGAAGAAAGTATAACGCATTCTTGCTTGAGATTCTCCTGCAAAAGCTTTTAATAAATTCAGTTCTGTTTTTGTTCCTTTCACGCTTCCCATATTTGCCTCCATATTATTTATTATTAAACCTTAGCAAATCAAAATTTTGAAGTCAATGCTTCGCATTAAGATTTTTTCAATGATCCCAAAATTCCTCTCGCTAGTGAGTTTCCAAGCTGCCTTCCAAAGGCAGTCATAAGAGATTTGGTTGTCTTCTCAACTGTAGACTGTCTTTTATAAGTTGATGCCCGGGTCGTTGTTTTTTTTGTCGTTCGCTCTTTCTCCAATCTCTCTTTTTCTCTTTTTTCCTTTTCAGCAAGTTTTTCAGCTTCCAACTCGGCTTTCTTTGCTTTCGCTTCCAAAATTTCAAAGGCTGATTCCCTGTCGATTGCAGTGGCATATTTATTTTTCAAATATGAATAGGCTATCAGATCGTTAACCTTGCTCTCCTCTAAGAATCCGAACTGGCTTCGTGGAGGACACACTATAGTTCTTTCGACTATTCCGGGGATTCCTTTCTCGTCCAAGAATGATACCAAAGCCTCGCCTACTCCCAACTGAGTTATCGCTTCCATTGTGTTCAGATTTGGATTTGTTCTAAAAGTTTGTGCCGCAACTCTGACAGCCTTTTGGTCATTGGGTGTGAAGGCCCTCAAAGCATGCTGGACTCTATTTCCCAATTGTCCAAGGACGCTATCCGGAATATCTGAAGGGCTTTGAGTAACGAAATATATGCCCACTCCTTTGGACCTTATCAGTCTTACAACCTGCTCGATTTTCTCAAGCAAGGCTTTTGGTGTATTGCTGAATAACAGATGCGCCTCATCGAAAAAGAAAACAAGCTTTGGCTTGTCAATATCACCAACCTCCGGTAGCTGCTCGAAAAGCTCAGCCATCAACCACAGTAAAAATGTCGAATACAATTGTGGATAATTATACAACTCAGTGGATGCGAGAATGTTTATAACACCTTTTCCTTCCCTGTCTCTCACCATGAAGTCATTGATATCCAGCGCAGGCTCGCCAAAGAACAATTCAGCGCTTTGCTCTTCAAGCACAATAAGCCTCCTTTGGATAGCACCGATACTCTGAGCCGTTATATTGCCATACTGCCTTCTTAAATCATTTGCATTATCACCTACATACATCAACAGGGATTTCAGATCCTTCAAATCAATTATCAGCAGCCCTTTGTCGTCTGCAATCTTGAAAGCTATGCTCAGTATGCCGGACTGGGTTTCATTTAGGTCCATAAGTCTTGACAGCAGCAACGGACCCATTTCACTGACCTCCGTCCTGATTGGCAATCCTTTTTTACCAAACACATCCCAGAACTCCAGCGGATACTTGGCATATGAAAAATCCTCAATACCTATGTAATTTAGCCTTTCGATGATTTTAGCGTTTTCCACGCCTTCTTTTCCCAGTCCTGACAAATCCCCTTTGACATCGGATAAAAATACCGGGACACCCATATCACTAAAAGCTTCCGCTAATACTTTCAACGAAACAGTTTTACCTGTTCCGGTAGCGCCAGCAATCAACCCATGACGATTAGCCATTTTAGGGAGTAGGTGAACTTTGTTCTCCCCTTTTCCAAACAGAATCTTTTCCATCTATCCATTCACTCCTGTAGGATTTATTTTGGTTCCCAGTAACATCTTTTCGGTGAAACGATTTGATCATCCTTTTTAAGCTCATTCATAACCTTTTCTACCGTTTTCTTATCAAGGCCTGATCGTTCAGCTATCTCTCCCGATTTCAGAGCCTTACCCGCATTTGACATCACTTCAAGAACTTTATTTTTCTCTTCCATTTTATCACCTCACAGTTATTATTGTATCAGATTAATATCTTTTTCCCAACAAAACTTTTTTCATATCACCCTTTGAAGTCAGCATTGCAATAAAACAATACAAGGCAATCATCAGTGCCCCGCCACCCATAATTAAAGGAAGCCAAATAACGGACATCAGAGCAGACCTTTCTCTGTAAACAATCCAAAAGTAGAAAACGAAAAAAATGAAATAGAGGTCTATAAAAGTAAACACACCCCAATAGACTTCAAGAATATGGCTTCCTTCAGCCATTATATCCTTAGCTGTCACCCCATACACAATAAGTATAAAAAAAACAATGGTTGCAATTAGAAAATATAGCTTGAAGTATTTATACCTTGGGCTTTCCATGATTTTATCCTCTCTTTCCTATAAATGGAATGAATACAGGTGTTTTTTTCTTATACGCCATGAAATCCGGTCTATCCTTGTATTTGTTCTCCAACAAAGGGACACCGGATACAAATCTTACTAGAACTGTAATTGTCAGCGGGCCAATAATGGAATGGAATGGCGCTCCTGTTCCAATACCAACCAAAAAAATACCCCACCACAATGTGGCTTCTCCAAAATAATTGGGGTGTCTGGTATATTGCCATAAACCGCTTTGAATAATCTTCCCCTTGTTATTGGGGTTGGCCTTGAAATCCTTTAGTTGCTTGTCTCCTATGGATTCGAAAGCCAATCCGAAAACGAATATGAGAATACCGATAACGACCAGTATTAGATTTTGAATCTGACTGCCGTAAGTGATGATTGTCATGGCAACAAGGAATTGAAGGAATCCTTGCAGCATAAAAACCTTGAAAAAGGCATTGATCCGTTGATGCTCTCCCCATGATTTTCGCATGTCCACATATCTGAAGTCCTCCGGTTTTCCAAAATTTCTGATGAAAATATGATACGAAAGTCTCAGCCCCCATATGGAAACCATCGCCGGAATAATGAGTCTGTCTGGATATGGATTGTTTAGAAACATTACCCAAGAGAGCAAAACAAATCCCAAGCCCCAGCCGATATCTACAATAGAATTGTTATTCAACCACTGGGCAATGATGAAAAATATCGAAAAATATACCACTATCTCAATGATTGCCAGAAGATAATTATTAATCATTACTGACCTCCTTGAATGCTATTCCATAAGCTCCTCTACCTATAAAAGCGGATACAATTGAAGAAACACTCTCTATGTACAATGGAGGAAAACCTAAAAGATTTTCAGCATACTCTGACAGTTCTTTAGCCTTTTGAGTGTTGTCTGTATGGACAATGACATACGCCTCAATTTTTTTCTCGTTGACAGTTCTATTGACGAGCTTCTTGATATTAAACTCTTTTAGCACCGTTCCGTTACCATCTTTATCAATTGAAATCATGGGTTTTATTCCTAAAGAAGCAGCTACCATTCCAGCAACTTTGGGCACTCTTCCACTTTTTGCCGCGTAATTCAGGTCCGGTATCTTAACAAAAATACTGATATTTTTTTTGATTCTATAAAGTCTGTCCACAATCTCGTCAAAATTCAAGCCTGATTTGATCAGATCCATGGCATTCTTTGCCAATAAACCCTCTGCACCGGAATTTAAGAATGAATCGATTATCTCTATTCTTTTCCCATCAACTGATAATCTTTTTGCAGTTTGCATCATTCTCTCGTAGGTTCCACTCATTTTTGAAGATATTGTAATGCCAATAACCTCATCATAGTGCTCCAGTAAAAATCTCATTGATTTTTCGATGAATTTTTCATTTGGTTGTGACGATTTGGGATAATCTGAAGATTGTTTCAAAGTGTTGAAAATAGTTGTGGCATTAGTTGTATATTTATCAAGATAAATGCTCCCGTTATGTATCATGATTAAAGGAATAGTATAGATTTGATTATCCTCAATAAACTCATCTGGCAAATCTGCTATGGTGTCTGTCAATAAGGCTATTTTATACTTCCTGTTATGAACAATATCTTGTTGGATTTTCATGTTATCCACTTTGCTGTCAGTTATTCTGCCTAGTTCGGACAGCTCAGAAGCAAGTCCGTGAGGTCTGTCAGTATGGACATGTATTCTTATCTGGTCATTGTAGCGATTGACAATAGCTGAATCACCGTAGCTATCTACCAGCTGTTTGATACTTGAAATCTCCGAGCCAATCCCTTCCACGGTTATTTCTGTGCAGTACTGATAGTTCAAGTCTTTAACGCTGTGGCTTATTTTCTCATGGTCTATTTTTTCCACTCTAGATGTGTTTTTCTCTCCTATGACGCCTGTTGCAATAAAATTATGCAATCCCTCTATAAAACAAACAAAGCCTTTTGCGCCTGCATCCACCACATCTGCTTCGGATAAGACTTTCAGCAAAGTTTTTGTTTTGTCGAGGACTTCATAGGCATAATTCAAGGATGAATTTATGAGTTTATCAAAGGTATGATGCTGATTACGTTCTTTTTTGAGATATTGGCTCCATTCTCTCATGACGGTCAAGATTGTGCCTTCCTGGGGATGACTGATTGCATCATAGGCATACCTGACTGAATCGTTTAGCGTTTCGATGAATTCGTCAATGGTAAGCACCGCTTTGCCTTTGGATGTCTGAGACATGCCGTAAAAATACTTGGCTATGATTGTTCCGGAATTGCCAAAGGATGCTTCTATTGCAGCATCGGAAATTGAGTTCAATGTCACATCAACTGATCTGTTTCGTTCTGAATTCGCTATTATGCTATTCATAGTGAAAGCAAGATTGCTACCGGTGTCTCCATCCGCTACAGGAAACACATTGATTTCATTCAACTGTTTTTCATTTCGAATGATTTGTTTGGCTCCTGATACAATATAGTCATAAATATGATACCCATTTAATTGTATGCTTTCCATCTCTCTACCCCTTAGTTAGATTGTGTAATGCAATTCCATTATACCCCATGTTGCCATTATTTTAAAGCAAAAAAAAACGAATCCACATTTGGAATCATAACAATTTTTTTATAAAAAAGGGTGCCTATTAACACCCTTTTGGACTAATGTATCGGAAATACTACTTCAGTTTCCAACTCATTCTGCGATACTTCTGTTGGATCACCCCTGTAAAACTCATAAGAGATCCCTTTTGGTCTAAAGTTGTGCTTCTTCATCCATGCCATAATATCATCATAATCCGGTTTTATTTTTTCGTAAGGCCCCATGTATGTGCATGAGACTTTTTTGCCTGGTGGCAGCTCACTGGCGATAATATCGCCCTTTCCCTCAATTAGTTTGCTCACTGGATACCCTGCCTCTATTATGAGATTATCCGTTTCATTGCTGTGAAAAGCAACAAAAGGAGCTCCGAGCGGGTGTTCCCCCAGTTTATACAAATATCCCTCAATCGCACTGTAACATTGACTTAAAGCTTTTGGTAAATTTTCCAAATTAGTTGTTGTCTTAATGGATAAAACAAATCTTGCCGCATCATCATCCACTAATCTGCATTGATATTTCATCATTAGCCTCCCCGTATCACTTTCGTTGAGAACATTATACAATAATGTTATTGTTATGGCAAACGATTTCATCGTTGATATTTCAACATTTTGACATATATTTATCAATTTTTTCATTAAGAATTATCACTTGTTGCATACAGTTATTCCCTATATTTTCCAATTGCTGAATAGTATATATCTTAACAATCTATTTACTGATAATTGTTTGACAAAATCCATAAAAAAAATTTGCGCTCCTCAAATCTTGGAGCGCAAATTTTTCACAGTAATTATTTTATTTTGATAATCACTTAGAATGGTCCGTAATTGATCATAACAGAAACAGCAACAAGCACCGCTCCGATAAGAGACCATATCAAAAATAGCGGAAACATCCATTTTGCCCATTTGTCCCAGGATATTCCACCGATTGCCAATGCCGCCATGAAATAACCTGAGGTCGGTGATATGACATTGGAGAAGCCGTCTCCAAGTTGGAATGCAAGAACCGCGCTTTGTCTTGTAATACCGACAACATCCGCCATCGGAGCCATAATCGGCATTGATACGGCTGCCTGTCCGCTTCCAGATGGTACTATCAGGTTAATGAAGCTCTGAACTACAAACATGCCAACACCGCTAAGCGTAGCCGGTAGGTTTTGAACCGCGCTTGCAAGACTATAGATTACGGTATCGATTATATTGCCTTCCCTCATAACAACCATAATGGAAGTAGCCAGACCAATGACCAAAGCTCCATACACCAATTCTTTAGCGCCGTTTACAAATTCCTCTGCGATTCTATTGATACCAAGTCCGCCTAAAATACCTGCCGCAATACCAATAATCAAAAACATGGCTGTCAGTTCTGTAATGTAGAATCCGAGCTGTACTACGCCATAGGCTAATATGCCCAGTCCAATCAAGAAAGATATCAATACCAATTTATGTCTACCTGTAAACTCAGGGAGATTGTCTAAGTCAAATGCATTGTGTTGTTTCTTATCCTGTTCGTAGGTTGGACTCAGCTCAGGATTTTTCTGAACCTTCGAGGCATGCCTGTAGACGTAAATGATGGTTACCGACAGTATGATAGCATAAACAATCAGCCTATATCCGATTCCGGAAAACAATGGCAATCCGGAAATTCCCTGTGCTATACCCACTGTGAATGGGTTCATGAACGCTCCGGCAAATCCGGCACCTGCACCCAATAGAACCATGGCGGTTCCTGTAATTGTATCAAACCCAAGTGCCAATGCCAATGAAATGATAATCGGATAAAACGGCAACATCTCCTCAGCCGCTCCAAGTATGGCTCCTGCAAGTGAAAAGATAATCATAATGATTGGTATGATAAGTTTTTCTTTCCCTTGTGTCTTTTTTACCACCGCTCCAATTCCAGCATTGATGGCACCTGTGGCTTGCAAAATACCAAATGATCCACCAATCATCAAAACGAAGAATATAATATATCCCGCAGCTTCCATCCCACCTGGGATAGCTTTAAACAGCCCGAAAAAGCCAACAGGAGATCGTTCAACATTTGCATAAGTGTCTGGTACAACAAATATTCTTCCGGTGTCCGGATCAACCGCCCTTTCAAATTCTCCCGCTGGGATAACATATGTCAACAACGCCACTATGACAATTAAAAAGAATAACAACGCGTAGGTGTGTGGTATTTTAAATTTCATTA
>JAUYTY010000134.1 GCA_030694905.1 Eubacteriales bacterium
GGGTTTAGGTGGTGTTTGAAATGCCATCTGAACCTTAGAAACCGTTATCCAGGGACTGAACAGTGCTTATCTCCCACTTATAGAAGTGGGAGTCTTAGCACTGTTAGTCATCGGATAAACCGGAGGTGCTCGGATAAGAGCACCTCTTTAATTTCAAAAATTTAATAATATTGTAAAATTTTGAAAATTGTTTTTATTGATTTTAGCTTGTCACTGTGTTAAAATACTCCTGTTAATCAGATAAGGAGGTGTAGTAAATGAAATTATTTGCATCAATAATTCTAATAATAGCTAGTTTGGTCCTGATTGCCAGTATACTTCTTCAATCTGGAAAATCTGCGGGTCTATCTGGAGAGATTGCTGGAGGAGCTGAAAGCATTTGGGGTAAAAATAAAGGAAGAAGCTATGAAGGACTGCTAGAAAAATTAACAACAATATCTGCGGTGCTTTTTATTGTGGTCTCTTTAGTTTTATCTGCACTGTAAGAATAAATATCAATCAATGGAAATGGGAGGTTAACCACAAATGGATTTTATTATAGCACCTGTTTTAGGTGTTGTGGCTTTGTTATATGCGTATTATAAAGCTGTGACGATCAACAAAGTTGACATGGGTACTGAAAGGATGAAAGAAATTGCAACTTACATTCAAGAAGGTTCCATGGCATTTTTAAGTAGAGAATACAAAACTCTAGTCATTTTTACGGGAATACTTTTTATTATTTTGGGATTTGGGATTGGCTGGACAACAGCCATATGTTTTTTGATAGGCGCACTGTTTTCCGCTTTAGCCGGATATTTTGGAATGAAAGTGGCCACACAAGCCAACGTTAGAACTACCAACGCTGCAATGGAATTTGGGATGAATAAGGCCCTGTCTGTTGCTTTTTCAGGTGGCGCGGTAATGGGAATGGCGGTTGTCGGACTAGGATTGCTTGGAGTAGGCTCTTTGTACATGATATTCGGAGACCCTGCAGTCATCACAGGATTTGCTCTGGGAGCGTCTTCAATAGCGTTATTCGGACGTGTAGGCGGCGGTATATATACAAAAGCCGCAGACGTAGGCGCTGACCTTGTTGGAAAGATAGAAGCGGGCATACCTGAGGATGATCCAAGAAATCCAGCAGTAATCGCTGACAACGTAGGAGATAACGTTGGAGACGTAGCTGGAATGGGAGCTGACCTGTTCGAATCCTATGTGGGATCCATCATATCAGCCATTACTTTGGGATTGATTGCCTATGGGGAAAAGGGCGCTTTGTTTCCTCTTATGCTGGCATCTGTCGGTATTGTGGCATCAATTATCGGCACTTTCTTCGTAAGGGGAAAGGAAGGCACCAATCCACAGAAATCATTGGATATGGGAACCAACGTAAGTGCATTGATTATAATCGTCATGTCATTCTTGTTGAGCAGATTCATTCTAGATTCAATGCAGCCATTTGCAGCCATAGTGACAGGACTTTTCATAGGAATAATTATTGCAAAAATAACAGAATACTATACATCAACTGAATATAAGCCGGTCAGAGAAATCGCTGATCAGTCAAATACAGGACCTGCAACCAACATCATAAGTGGTTTGTCAGTTGGCATGGGATCGACAGCCTTGCCCATGGTCGTTCTAGCGGCAGGTATACTGGTAGCTTTTTATGTGTCAGGTGGCTCCGCGGACGCGGCAAAAGGCTTATACGGAATAGCTCTTGCAGCAGTGGGAATGCTTTCAACAGCAGGTATGACGATTGCAGTTGATGCATACGGACCGATAGCTGACAATGCAGGTGGTATCGCAGAAATGTGCCATCTTCCTAAAGAAGTCAGAGCAATTACTGATAAGTTGGACGCAGTCGGAAACACGACAGCAGCAATTGGTAAAGGTTTTGCAATCGGCTCGGCAGCTTTGACAGCGCTGGCGTTGTTTGCCTCATATACCCAGGTGGTTGAGCTTACTGTTATCAACCTGACGCAACCAACAGTCATAGCGGGATTATTCATAGGCGGAATGCTTCCATTCCTTTTTTCATCCATTACCATGAAAGCAGTAGGCAAGGCAGCCTTTGAAATGATAGAAGAGGTAAGAAGACAATTCAGGGAAATACCTGGCATCATGGAAGGCACGGCAATACCTGATTACAAAAAATGTGTCGATATCAGCACAACAGCAGCGTTAAAAGAAATGGTGGTTCCGGGATTGCTGGCAGTTATTGTACCGGTTGCCATTGGAGTATTGTTAGGCAAGGAAGCGCTTGGAGGCCTTTTGGCAGGATCTCTGGTAACAGGTGTCTTGATGGCTATCTTTATGGCAAACGCAGGTGGCGCATGGGATAACGCCAAGAAATACATTGAGGGCGGAGAGCATGGCGGAAAAGGCAGCGACGCGCATAAAGCAGCAGTTGTCGGAGATACTGTAGGTGATCCATTTAAAGACACATCTGGGCCATCGATCAACATTCTGATAAAACTGATGACCATTGTCGCTTTGGTATTTGGACCGTTGATTGCGGACATTGGTGGAATTCTAATAAAATAGACGATACTGAAAGCCCCGTTCAAACGGGGCTTTTTTTCTTTATAAATAAACGCTTATCTGTTATAATCAATGTAATTAGACCCTGTTGACGGAGCTTATATGGTAATAGAAATTCAAAATCTAAAAATCAACTATTTCCAGGAAGGACATGGTCAGGATGTCCTGATTCTTCATGGTTGGGGTTGTAATATCCAAACCGTTATGCCCATATTTAATCTGGTTAAACACCATTTTAGGGCAACGGCAGTCGATCTGCCTGGCTTTGGTGATAGCTCAACACCACAAGAACCATATGACTCATATGATTATGCAAGTCTCATCAAGCAGTTCATAGACACTTTGGAATTAAAGGAAGTTGTTTTGATTGGACACTCACACGGCGGTAGAATTTCAATTATCTTGTCGAGTCAGTATCCGAAACTGATTGATAAGTTGATTCTCATTGATAGCGCAGGCATAGTTCCCAAGAGGAGCATTAAATACTTCATAAAGGTATATAGCTTTAAAGCTTTAAAGAAGCTATACCTGATGTTCAACTCTGGAGAAGATCAAAGTCAGGCTCTCGAGAAATTCTACAAAAAGCATGGATCTGAAGACTATCGTCAATCGAACGGTGTCATGAGACAGACTATGGTTAAGGTAATCAACGATGATCTTAGTCATCTTCTTAAAAAAATTGAAACGCCTACACTTCTTGTCTGGGGTGAAAAAGATGATGCCACACCATTGTCCGATGGCAGGTTTATGGAACAAGAAATCAGTGACAGCGGGTTGGTCATCATCAAAGGGGCAGGCCATTATTCTTACATTGATGATTATCAAACATTCAAATTGGTAATTGGCAGCTTTCTTAAAATCAAATAGCTAAAAGGAGGTCAATATGTCTATATTTATAATGGTTATTTTTGTTGTTTGGCTTATCAATGCTTATGATAGAATACTTTATTCGCTGCATATGATGCAGCTGGAAATGTATGAAAACGACAAATATATGAACTGGCTGACAAACAACAAGACCAAAGCACATGGACCGAAGGCCAGTATTCTGGTAATAGCATCGGTTGTGTTGGCATTATTCTATATGTTCTATCAATATGATCTGACAATATTGGTTTTGGTATGGTCAGCTATTGGACTCTACGTTGCTTCCTTCAGAAAATACGAGTCAAAAAAACCACTAGTGATGACAGATAGAGCTAAAAGGCTATTGATAGGGACATTGACACTTGCTATTGTTGATTTTATTGTGGTTGTCTTGCTGGTCAGACTGATTGCCGGTGAAACTTATTACATTCCAATATCTGCCTTTATACTGTCGCTTTCGATTTATTATGGCACATACTATATCATTGGTGGTGTCTGGTTATTGAACCCCGTTGAGAAATCAATCAACAGCAAATTTTATAATCTAGCGCAAGATAAGGTCAAGAGCTTCGAAGATCTGACTGTGGTAGGCATAACAGGAAGCTATGGCAAAACCAGCACTAAATTTATCACTGCCGAAATACTGGAACAGAAATTCAAGACCTTCAAAACACCAGGAAGCTATAACACACCAATGGGCGTCAGCAAGGTCATCAATGAAGAACTTGACAGCACCTACAATGTTTTTGTGGCAGAGCTTGGGGCTGAGAGAATGGGCGAGATCAAGGAGATGACGAAATTGGTCAAGCCTGACATCGGTATCATTACATCCATAGGACCTTGCCATCTGGAAACCTTCAAGACAATTGAAAATATTGCCAAAACAAAATATGAACTGATAGAAGGACTTTCTGGAGATGGATGGGCCATATTCAATTATGACAATGATTATGTAAAGAAATTGGCAGATATGACCTATATCAAAAAAATTCTTTATGGACTTAACAATACAAAAGATTTGGATGTCTATGCTGAAGACATTGTGACCGGTATTGAAGGATCGACCTTTAATCTAATTATCAAAGACAAGGGTACCGTGGTTTGTAAAACAAAATTGCTGGGCAAGCATAATGTTCTAAATATACTGGCAGGTGCGGCCACAGGCTATGCCTTGGGCATGAGCCTTGTACAGATTGCAAGCGGCATTGAGAGAATAGAACCTATCCAGCACAGACTGCAGCTGATCAATCCAGGCACAGGCGTCATAGTCATAGACGACGCTTTCAATTCCAATCCTGATGGTGCGGCCGCTGCCCTTGAGGTTTTATCAGAATTTCAAGATCACAGAAAAGTTATTGTCACTCCCGGGATGATTGGTTTAGGAGACTTGGAATATGAGGAGAACAAGAAGCTGGGACAAGGAATAGCCAAGGTATGCGATATAGCCATATTGGTCGGAGAAGTCAAGACCAAAGCTATTAAAGACGGGTTGGTGGAAGCCGGGTTTATTAGAGAAAACATCATTATAGTCAAGTCATTAAAAGAATCTGAAAATGTTTTAAGAACGTTGCTTAAAAAGGGCGACGTGGTCTTATTTGAAAATGATTTACCGGATACATACAATGAAGCGTGACCTATAACACTAAAATAGAAAGGAAATTTCGGATGAAAAGAGTTGGGATTATTCTAGGCGGGAAATCAGTCGAACATGAAGTTTCAATCATTACAGGACTTCAGATATATGAGAATATAGATAAAAAAAAATATGATCCATTGATCATTTATATTGATAATACTGGAAGATGGTTTATCGGAGAGGCTTTATCCAATATTGAGACCTATAAGTCAAAAAGATTCAATGACCTGTCAGAAGTCATTCCATGGAAAAGCGCCAGCTACAAGAGCGCTCTTTGTCTCTATCCTAACCCTGATGTCAAACAAGGATTTCTCTCGAAAAAACGGGAAAAAGTAGAGGTTGACGTTGTCATACCAGCAACCCATGGGACCAATGTGGAAGATGGTGTTTTGCAGGGTGTGCTAGAGACATGTGGTGTACCATATGCTTTTTCAGATGTAAAAGCCTCTGCTCTAGGGATGGATAAGGTGCTGATGAAGAAAGTGTTCAAAGCAGAAAAACTTCCTGTGTTGCCGTATGTTTGGTTCTACAGGTCACAATATGACTCAGAAAAAGCACAATGTCTGATTGCATCTGAAAGCATAGGCTACCCCCTAATCGTAAAACCATCCAATCTGGGGTCAAGCATTGGAATAGGAAAGGCAAGAAACAGAGCCGAGCTGGAACAGACAATCGAGGTGGCTTTTCATTATGACAGAAAAATCATCATCGAAAAATGCCTGGAGCATCCAAGGGAGATCAACTGCTCTGTGTTGGGCTATGAGAATGATCTGAAGGCATCGCTATGTGAAGAGCCTGTGGGCTGGCAGGAATACTTGAAATTCGAAGATAAATATATGAATAAAAAAGGCAGTAAAAATGAAAAAGGCGCAGACAAGAGAATCATTCCCGCAGATATTTCCGATAGCATTTCAGATAAAATAAAGTCATTGGCGATAGAAGCCTTTAAATCAATTGACGCCAATGGCGTAGCGAGAATAGACTTTCTGCTGGACGGTGAAGAGATCTATGTCAATGAAATCAACACAATACCGGGTTCCGCATCATTCTACTTGTGGGAGCCATCTGGAATCAAGTTTAAAGATCTGATCGACAGTTTGATCGATATCGCATTGCAAAGGCATAAGGACAACTCTGAAAAAATTGATTCTTATGATGTTGATCTGTTGAACAACATGACAAAAGGAATCAAAGGATAATCGTAACAAAAGGAGTTTTTATGAATATTAAAGAAAAAATCATTTTCTTCATGAGCGAGGACGCTTACAAGCCTATGCTGATTGGTGAAATACTGAAAGAACTGAATACATCAAAAGATCTGAAGCAAGAGATACTGGACATTCTAACTGAGCTTGAGAATGAAGGCATGATCATCAAAACCAGAACCGACAGATACGGATTGCCAAGCAAAATGAACTTGCTAAAAGGAACCATCCAGGGATCTGCAAAAGGATTCGGGTTTTTTATACCAGAAGACTCAGATATCAAAGATATATTCATACCGCCCGTGGATCTGAATGGTGCCATGAATGGTGACACAGTCATCGTAAGACCGATGAAAAGCACCCATGATGTGAAGAAACAGGAAGGCAAGGTCATCAGAATCATAAAAAGAGCCAACGAAGAAATCATAGGCACCTTCCAGGAAGCTAGGAATTTCGGGTTTGTGTTGCCTGATGACAAAAGGCTGTCTCAGGATGTTTTCGTTTCCAAATCGGATTTTAACAAAGCCAAAGACGGACAGAAGGTTATCGTCAGAATAACAGACTGGCCTGAAAAAAGAAAAAACCCGGCGGGAATAGTCACTAGAATATTAGGCTCTGCAGACGATATGGAAACGCATATACTATCAGCCCTAATCAGAAACGGCATCAAGATTGATTTCCCGGGAAAAGTTTTGGCGGAAGCTAAGAAAGTGAAACAGGAACTGGACGATAAGGAAATCAATAGAAGAAGAGACTTCAGAGATTACAACATACTGACAATTGACGGGGAAGATGCAAAGGATCTTGACGATGCGGTCCATATAAAAAGACTTGACAATGGCATGTACGAGCTGGGAGTGCATATTGCAGATGTTGCGCATTATGTGAAGGAAGGCGGTATTTTAGACGCTGAAGCCTACGAGAGAGGCACCTCTGTGTATATGCCGGGGAGAGTCATTCCCATGCTTCCGCAAGAGATTTCCAACGGCGTATGCAGTCTGAATCCTTATGAGGATAAATTCACCCTCTCAGTGATCATGAAAGTGGATTCAAGAGGAACAGTCAAATCACATGACATATATGAGAGTATCATTCAATCAAAAGTCAGGATGAACTATACAGAAGTGTCGGATATATTGGAAAATCAAGACGTTGTACTGATGGAAAAATACAAGCCTTATGTCGAAGACTTCAAGGTAATGGAGGAATTAAGCATAAAGCTGAGCCAAAAAAGGGAAAAAAGAGGCTGCATCGACTTCGACTTCGATGAAGCGAAAATCATACTGGATGAAACTGGGAAAGCGGTTGACATCCAGAAGTATGAGCGGAGAGTATCCAATCGCATCATAGAGGAATTTATGATCCTTTGCAATGAGACCATTGCAGAAAGCATGTATTGGGCGAAAGCGCCTTTCCTATATCGTATCCATGAGTCACCTGATTATGAAAGTGTTGTGGAATTCAATAAGTTCATTGCCAATTTCGGCTACAGCATCAAGGGCATAGCCAATATTCATCCAAAGGAGTTTCAAGCGGTATCGAAAAAGGTTAAAGGCAAGAAAGAAGAGACAGTCATCAACACAATCATGCTGCGTTCTTTGAAAAAGGCTGTCTACAGTCATGAAGCCGAAGACCATTTTGGGTTGGCTTCCAAATTTTATACCCACTTCACCTCACCCATCAGAAGATATCCGGATCTGCAGATTCACAGGATCATCAAAGACCACCTTAATGGCACCTTGGATAAAAAGATGAAGCGGTTGCATGACAGTCTGCCGGAAATTGCCAGAGTATGTTCAGTCAATGAAAGAAAAGCCGAGCATCTCGAGAGAGATGTAGACGATATCAGAATGGCAGAGTATATGTCTGATCACATTGGAGAAGAGTTCGAAGGTGTAATCTCAAGCGTCACCAGCTTCGGTGTGTTTGTCGAGCTGGACAATACCGTAGAAGGGCTGGTTCACATCTCAAATATGGATGATGATTATTATATCTTTGATGAGAAAAACTACTGCCTCATAGGTGAAAGAACAAAGAAAACATTCAAAATAGGCGATATCGTACAAGTAAAACTAATAAGTGTCAATATTCAAAAGGCTGAAATAGACTTTTTGTTGATTGAGAAAAAGGAGAAAAATGATTAAATTAGGTGAAATGCAATTTTTAAGATTAAACAAGGTCGATATTAAAGACTTGATTTTTATTGATGAAAATGGGACAGAAGTATATGTAAAGAAAGAGAAAGGCCAGACCATCATCGAAAAAGGCGAAATGAAGGACGTCTTTGTCTATAAGATGAACAACAGGCTGGAAGGCTCACTGAAAAGACCAAATCTTGTAATAGGTGAGATAGGTTATTTGAAGGTGGTTGATATAACTGAAATAGGCGCTTTTATGGAATGGGGACTGGACAAGAATCTATTTCTACCCTTTAAGCAGCAAAAGGGACAGATCAGGGTAGGACACGAATACATAGTGGGAATCTATCTTGATAAATCCGAACGCCTGTGTGCGACTATGGACATCTATGAAATGCTAAGGACAGATTCACCCTATAAAATCGGTGACAAGGTCAAGGGAACCATCTACAGCCTTAAACGAGGCCTAGGCGCTATGGTAGCAGTAGAAAACAAGTACCACGGCCTGATACAGGAAAAGGACTTCTTCGGAAAGGGAATCGGAGACCAGGTTGAGGCGAGAGTCGTCAAAATCAGGGAAGATGGGAAACTGAACCTTAACCTTTTTGACAAGACACATACAAAAATGGATGATGATGCTGAAGTTATCTACAAGCGGTTGGTAAAAGCAGGGGGTTTCTTGCCTTATAGCGATAAAACCAACCCCAACGTTATAAAGGAAACCTTCAATATGAGCAAGGGATCATTTAAAATTGCGATAGGCAGACTCTACAAGCGTGACCTGATTACAATCTCTGATAAGGGCATCGGACTTAAAAGGGACTAGGATTTGACACAGATTGAAAGATTTGTTATAATTTATTGCTAACCATAAGGACAGGTGATTTATTTGAAAGGCAACATCAAAGTGATGGCAAGAAATAAAAAGGCCAGGTTTGATTACTTTATTGAAGCAACCTATGAGGCTGGACTGGTTCTGACAGGGACCGAGGTC
>JAUYTY010000079.1 GCA_030694905.1 Eubacteriales bacterium
AAGAATAGCACAAGAAAAGGAAAATGTAAGATAAATAAAATATTTAGAGTAATTTGCTGGAAAAACCCCCTGAAACATTTAAGACAAAAAAATAGGATGTTCATCATCCTATTTTTTTAAACAATTGAAAGGAATGATATCCGATGGAAAAAGTAATAAGAATCAATTCAGAGCCCTGCATCGGATGCAGTCTGTGCTCCCTGACATGTTCAATGACATGGAATCATAATTATGGATTAAATGAATGCCATATAACAGTCAAGCGGCTTGATTTGGAAGGACGATTTGAAGTTGAGATTCTCGATACATGCAAGAGGTGCTACAAATGTGTAAGAATCTGTCCATCATCCTGTATCGAAATTGTCGAAATACAAGATAGTCAAGATAAGGGAGGGCTCAATGGATAAATATTTTTCACGTTTTATTGAGGTTGATTTAAACGAACAGACTATAGATATTTTAACTATCGATGAGCGTATTTTGAAAGAATACTTGGGCGGGGCAGGGTTGTCTGCCAAATTTATCTATGATCGAGTACCCATTGGTGCAGATCCATTGGGAGAAGAAAACATACTATGCTTTTCAGTAGGGACATTTGCTGGAACGGGTTTGCCGACAGCTTGCCGTGTTGAAGCATCGGCTAAATCTCCCTTAACCGGTTTGATAGGCACATCAAATTCAGGAAATTATTGGGGAGCTGAACTGGTTTACGCAGGCTACAACGGCATTATCATTCGAGGGCGAGCGAAAGAACCCTCATATTTGAGCATCATCAATGACCAGATAGGTATTATTCCAGCTGAAAAATTATGGGGCCTTGACTCATGGGATACAATGACATTGATTAGAAATGAGCTTGGAGATTCAGACATACAGATTGCTTCAATAGGTCAGGCAGGTGAGAACCGGGTCAAATATGCCAGTATTCAGAATGGGCCTTATGATGCCTGGGGACGCACGGGACTCGGTGCCGTTATGGGATCAAAGAATCTTAAAGCAATAGCAGTACGAGGAACCGGCAGCATTCGCCCAAAAGATGAAAAGACTTTTTTAAAAGAAGTTGAATCCAGTCTTGAAGCCATTATGGCATCACCATTTTATGATGCTTTCAAGGAATATGGAACAATGCTGGCAACTATTCCATACTATAATTTTGGCGCATTGCCGGGTCGAAACTTTCAAATCGGTAAACCGTCAGGCTGGATGGAGAATAGGAGCCGAAAAGTTGTCAAGCAGTATAGCAATAGAGGTGTGGCCTGCATATCTTGTCCCATTGCCTGCGCTCATTGGGTCGAGGTTAAAGAAGGAAAATATGAAGGCCTTAGCTTGAAAGACATGGAAGTGACACCAGTCATAGGATTTGGTGCAGGATGCGACATAAATAATATACCGGCTATCTCCAAAATCAGTGAAATATGCCAGCGATTTGGTCTGGATATGGTATCTGCAGCATCATCCATCGCATTTGCAATGGAGCTTTTCCAGAGAGGGCTTCTTAAGATTGAGGACATTGGATTCAGCTTGGAGTGGGGAGATGAAGATGCGGTTATCAAACTGCTGGAAAAAATTGCGATGAGGGAAGGAATAGGAGCAATTTTAGCCGAAGGCGTGAAAGAAGCGTCTAAACAGATATCAGGCTCTGAGTATTACGCTATGCATGTCAAAGGGCTTGAAATTCCGATGATTGATCCAAGAGGCAGATGGTCCACCTGGAGCTTTGGTAATCTTACCAATATACGCGGTGGGGATCATCTCAGAAACAGAAACCCTGTCGAAAACTTAAGATTTAACGAAAACCGCACGCCATATAAGACTGAAGCCTTTGAATTTGGCCAGGGGATGTATGATTCTTTTGATATGCCGGAAGATGTTAAAGAGAACATATTTGACAAGGATATTAAGCAGGTGGACATAGCAGAAATGTCAAAATGGTCAGAAGATCTGATATCAGTCTATAACAGCGTTGGACTTTGCATCAGACCTCCTGTTCTCCAATCAATAGGACCATCAGCCATTGCCAGACTGTATTCATCATTCACCGGAATAGAGATGACAGCGGAGATGATAATGAAGGCGGGAGAGAGGATATGGAATCTACAAAAACTTTTCAATCTCCGAGAAGGCGAAAAGCCCGAAGACAGCCTATATCCCGATAGATTTTTTAACGAAGCTCAGTCAGATGATGTAGATAATGAGCGGAAACTTGATTTAATCAAAGTTAAAGAAATCCTGGATTCTTACTATGAAACCAGAGGCTGGAAAGCGGACAGCGGTATTCCAACCTATGATAAACTGCGCGAGTTGGGGTTATTGAAATAACATCAGAAACGATGCATATACACATAACAGTGATGCAAATAAGCATCATTAAAATAAGCGTGAAAGTAGTTGAAATAACTGAAAACGTTAACATGTTGAGGGGTTAAACCTGCTAAAAGGTATATGCATAGATGCATCACCAAGCTTGTTTAAGTTATCTCAAGCAAGCAAAATCAATAGTTGCAAAGATATTAAGAAGTTGGCATAAAATTTGCATTAATATAGTTGAATAAAAATAAAACGAGGTGTAAATATGAATTTTGAATTAACTAAACAACAGCTAGAATTACAAGAAATGGTAAAAGATTTTGTGGCAAAAGAAGTGGCACCAGGCGTAGCGGCAAGAGATGAAGCAGAATCATACGAAGAAACGTATAAAATCATGAAGAAAATGGGTAAATTGGGTCTTTGGGGACTACCTTATCCAAAAGAGTACGGCGGAGCAGGCGGAAATCAAGTTGATTACTGCTTAGCAGGGATTGAGATTAACAAGGTGGATGCATCTTTGGGTTGTTCTTACTCTGTACATATCTCATTGGCTGGATGGCCAATTTTCCATTATGGAAATGAAGAACAAAGACAAAAATATGCCGTACCTATGTTCAAAGGTGAATTGCTTGGATCATTCGCATTGACAGAGCCAAATGCAGGCAGCGATAGTGGCGCAAGTGAGTGTACAGCTGTATTGAAAGGCGACGAGTATATATTGAACGGCCCTAAGATATTCAACACTAACGGTGGATACTCTGATGTCAATGTAGTTTTTGCAATGACCGATCCATCAAAAGGCGTTAAAGGAATCAGTGCTTTTATCGTTGAAAAAGATGCACCTGGATACAACATCATCAAAACTGAAAGAAAAATGGGTATCAGATCGACTCAACAAGCTGCCGTTCAAATGGAAGATGTAAGAGTCCCTAAAGCTAATCTTCTTGGAAAAGAAGGAGAAGGATTTAAAATTGCTATGACAACTCTTGACGGCGGAAGAATCGGTATCGCCGCACAAGGTGCTGGAATTGCTGAAGGCGCTTATGAATATGCACTGCAGTATGCTAAGCAGAGAGTTCAATTCGGAAAGCCTATTTCCACACAACAATGGGTTGCATTCACATTAGCTGAAATGGCTACAAAAGTAGAAGTGGCCAAGGCCATGACGATGAGAGCAGCTTGCATAAAAGACGCGGGACAATCTTACTCAGTAGCGGCTGCAATGGCTAAAATGGTTGCAACAGATATCGCTATGGAAAACACAACTGACGCAGTACAAATACTTGGCGGACACGGATTCCTACGCGACCATCCAGTAGAAAGAATGATGAGAGATGCCAAAATTACTCAAATCTATGAAGGCACAAACCAGATACAAAAATTAGTTATTTCCGGAGCAATCTTGAGATAATACAATGCAAGATTAAATCTAAGTCACAAAAGAGCATGAGTTCACGCTGCTCTTTTGTGTACTGATTTTTTGTTAAAAAAAAGTAAAACGACGATTGATATTATTTTCAGTATTTTTCAAACAAAGTTTAATAGAAGTAAATAATAGGAGGCTTTGGAATGGCCAAGATCATCAGCATAAAAGAAGCAATGGACATGATACACGACGGCATGAGCATAATGGTTGCCGGATTTCTTGCGGTTGGAACACCTGAGAAATTGATAGACGCGCTTGTTGAAAAGAACACAAAGGATCATACATTGATTGCAATATCAACAGCATACCCCAATAAAGGCAGTGGAAAGCTGGTTGTCAACAAACAAATCAAAAAAGCGATTGTATCGCATATAGGAACTAATCCAGAGGCTGGCAGACAATACATCAATAATGAGTTGGAGATTGAATTTGTTCCTCAAGGCACATTAGTTGAGAGAATAAGATGTGGCGGGTTTGGCATGGGAGGCTTTTTAACACCAACCGGCGTAGGAACTGAGATTGAAGAAGGAAAACAGAGAATAACGGTTGATGGGAAGGATTACTTACTTGAGAAACATCTTAGAGCGGATGTAGCATTTATTAGAGCTCATAAAGCAGATAAGAATGGCAATCTAACATATCGAAAAGCAGCTAGAAATTCCAATATGGTAATGGCTACTGCTGCTGATATTACTTTTGTCGTCGCGGATGAGATAGTAGAGGTCGGAGATCTTGATCAGGATGAAATCATGACTCCAGGTATTTTTGTAGATTACTTGGTACAGGTTTAGGAGGAATGAAGATGAATAATAGAGAGATAATTGCTAGACGTGTTGCTCAAGAATTTAAAGATGGTGATTTTGTAAATCTTGGAATTGGAATACCGACTTTATCAACGGCGTATCTACCTGAAGGCGTGAATGTTATTTTGCATTCGGAAAATGGACACTACAATTTTGGTCCGCTGACTTGTGAAGAGGACAAAGATCCTGATAGCATCAATGCAAGTGGTGAGTTTTGTGTCGTAAGAAATGGTGGTGTTTTTTTTGACAGCACTGTATCTTTTGGTATAATTAGAGGTGGCTATTTGGACAAGACTGTTCTAGGCGCACTTCAGGTTGACCAGGAAGGCAACTTAGCCAATTGGAAGATTCCAGGCAGAGTGGTTCCGGGAATCGGCGGGGGAATGGACTTGGTGGTTGGTGCAAAAAAAGTTATCATTGCCATGGAACATACCGCTAAAGGCGAGAAAAAAATTCTAAAAAAATGCACAATACCTTTGACAGCGATGGGAGAGGTTGATATGATTATCACTGAAAAAGCTGTTTTTGTAAGAGAAAACGGTGGGCTAGTCCTCAAAGAGACATATCCAGGTGTTACAGCAGATGAAATCAGAGAACTGACGGAAGCAGATTTCACAGTAGATGAAAATTTAAAAACAATGAGTATTTAGTTGAGTGAATATTAGTTGAATTGATGAGGAGTGTAATAATGAAAAACGTAGCTTTTGTATTTCCCGGACAGGGAACACATTATGTAGGCATGGGGTTGGAAATAGCAAAACATTACAAGGAAGCAAATGACGTATATGAAATGGCTAACGATATAATGGGGATGGATATCAGAAAGCTTTGTTTTGAAGGACCTGAAGAGATTCTGGTTAAAACGGAAAACTCTCAACCAACAATCCATACTACCAGTATAGCAATATTAAAAGTACTGGAGAAATATGGCTTGACAGGAGATGTAACAGCAGGATTCAGTCTGGGAGAATATTCAGCGCTTGTTTATGCTGGGGCCATGAAGTTTGAAGAAACCGTCAAATTGGTTCAGCAGAGAGGAACTTTCATGGAAGAGGCAGTTCCTAATAGGCGTGGAAATATGGTTGCCATAGTTGGCTTGTCAAGGGAAGAAATATACCAAATAGCTGAGGATTCAAAGCATTTAGGGTATATAGAACCCTCAAATTTCAATTGCCCTGGTCAGATTATCGTAGCAGGTTACAGGCCAGCAGTAGAACATGCCAACGAACTAGCATTGGCAAGAGGTGCGAAAGCAACCAATTTTCTAAAAGTCAGCGGTCCTTTTCACACCATGTTATTATTGGAAGCAGGAAACAGATTGAGAATAGAATTGGACAAGGTTACTGTCGGCCAACCTAAGATAAAATATGTTGATAACGTAACTGGAAAATTCTATTCTGAAGACGAAGACCTTAAAGAGCTGCTTAGAAAGCATGTGTTTAAGCCGGTTATGTGGGAAGATTCTGTTGATTCGATGCTGGAGCATGGCATTGATACATTTGTAGAGATAGGCCCAAGCAGCGTATTGACACCTTTTAATCTGAAAACAGCTGAAAAACATGGTATCAAAGTCAACTGCATGAATGTAGAAAATATGGAATCGCTTGACAAAGTTTTGAGATATTTCGATAAAGTCAAATAAGTAAGTGTCTAAAATGGCACTACAAAAAATAAAAAGGAGTGTAAATTTATGAAAATCAAAAAAATATTAGTAGTTGGCGGAGGCCAGATGGGTAGTGGTATTGCTCATGTAATGGCACAAGCAGGTATTGAAGTTTCAATGAGAGACATCACAGTAGAGTATGCTCAAAAAGGCTTGAACTCCATCACAAAAAATTTATCAAAACAGGTGGAAAAAGGGAAACTCACTGAAGAAGCAATGAAAGCGACTTTGGCAAACATCAACATAGGTGGCCAGTTCGTAAAAGAAGACTGTGATGTGGACATGGCTATTGAAGCAATCAACGAAAACATGGACCTAAAGGTTAAAACATTCAAGCAATTGGATGAGTGGTGTCCTGAAAGAACAATATTGGCATCTAATACTTCTTCTTTGCCAATTACAGCAATAGGAGCAGTTACAAAAAGACCAGAAAAGGTTGTCGGAATGCATTTCTTCAGCCCTGTATTCCTGATGAGACTTGTGGAAGTGGTAAAAGGTTTGGCAAGTGATGAAGATACTGTAGCGACAATCATGGAGCTGGCAAAATTCATCGGAAAAAGCCCAATGGAAATCAAAGACTATCCTGGATTTGTAGGCAACAGAATAATGGTTCCAATGATGAATGAAGCTATCCAGACTTTATATGAAGGTGTTGCTGATGCTGAGACAATTGACGGTGTTATTCTGGCTGGATTCAATCACCCGATAGGACCTCTAAGACTTTGCGATGCTATAGGCAATGACACAATACTTGCTGTTATGGAAGTTCTATACGAAGGATTTGGAGATCCTAAATACAGACCATCTCCATTGTTGAGAAAAATGGTTGAGGCAGGCTGGCTTGGAAAGAAATCAGGCAGAGGATTCTACAACGACTACAAATAAGAATTGCCAATAAATATGAAAGGATTGAATGATATGTATCAATACAAAAATCTAAAGTTTGAAAATCATGATGGCATTGGCGTTCTTACAATGAATCGCCCTGAGGCTTTGAATGCTTTAAACAGTGAAACGCTGGCTGAATTATCAGCGTGTGTTGATAAAATAGCGGCGGATAACGATGTGCAGGTTGTCATATTGACTGGCGAAGGGAAATCCTTTGTTGCAGGTGCCGACATTAAAGAAATGGTCAACATGACCAGCAAGGAAGGCTATACCTTTGGTAAAGCCGGCCAGGCTGTTTTCAGCAAAATCGAAAGATTACCTCAACCAGTTATAGCAGCTGTCAATGGGTTTGCATTTGGTGGCGGATGCGAGCTTTCCATGGCATGCGATATCAGATTAGCCTCTGAAAAGGCTAAATTCGGACAACCTGAAGTAGCCCTGGGTATCATCCCCGGATTCGCTGGATCTCAGAGACTGCCAAGAATTGTCGGAAAAGGCATCGCAAAGGAATTGCTTTATACCGGAAATACAATAGACGCGCAAGAAGCTTATAGAATAGGACTTGTCAACAAGGTGTATCCTGCTGAAACGTTGATAGATGAAGCTAAGAAGATGGCCGCTGTCATTATGAGCAAAGGTCCATACGCTGTCAGACTTTGTAAAGAAGCTGTCAATACTGGATTTGAAGTGGATCAGGCTACCGGGTCGGATTTTGAAGCATCTTTATTTGGCATCACCTGTTCAACAGAAGATAAAAAAGAAGGAATGACTGCTTTCATAGAGAAGCGAAAAGCCACTTTCGTCGGAAAATAAATCTAAGATAAAAGTCCTTTTGCCTTCAAAAGGACTTTTTTCGACTTTAAAGGAGAGCTTGACAGTGAAGATACTGGTTTTAGTAAAAGAAATAATAGACACCAACAGTAAAATTATTTTCGACAAGCAAAAAAAAATAGATGAAAGCCAAGTAAAATGGGTTGTTAACCTATATGACGAATATGCGCTTGAAGAGGCAATCAGAATAAAAGAACAGTATGGTGGAGAGGTAGTCATTTATAGTGTTGGTAGGGACAGAACCAAGGATACGCTGAACTATATCATGTCCATGGGGGCTGATAGAGCAGTTCTAATTAAGTCTGAACGATCAGATGCGAAATCGGTTAGCGAAATATTAGCAAAGCATATTGGTGAAAGAGATGGTGATTTTGATCTGATTTTGGCTGGGTGGATAGGCATTGACTGCAATAGGGGTCAGGTACCTGGAAGGGTTAGCTCAATTCTAGGAGTGCCTTTTGTAAATGTTGTTATAAAGATTGACATTAATGGCCAAACAGTTATCTGTGAAAAAGAAGGCGAATCCAGCAATGAAATAATCGAAGCTAAGATACCATCTTTGATAACAGTTCAAAGAGGTATTAATGAACCAAGGTATCCCAATATTTTAAGTATTATGGATAAAACTGAGAAAAAAATAGAAATTGTTGAAAATATAGATCAGATACGCGGAAAGCAGGCAAGAATTAATATCGAACCTGAGAAAGACAGAAAAAAAACCTATATGATTAATGAAAGTGATTCGGAGTTGGCAGTCAAAATGCTAATGAAAAAGCTAATTGCTGATAAAGTCATGTAAATAACAGGATTGGAGAGGTAACAACATGAGCTGTGATGTATTGGTGGTTGTGGAGCATAATGAAGGTCGACTCAAAAACGTCAGTATTGAACTATTGAGTTATTTTGGAAGGCTTGGAAAAGATAATGGCGTGAAAGTCGTAGCTTTTGTATTTGGTGACCAAATTTCAGAAAAACTGTATTGTGATATTGGAAAACTTGGTATTCTCCAAATAGTATCATATGTAGACAATGACTTAGATATGCAACCTGGTTTGATTGCTGGTATGACGGTTGGTTTGGCTAAAAAAATCAAACCAAAACTGATTGTGATGGCCAATACAGTCAGATCAAGAGACTCAGCGCCACTGATAGCTCAGGATTTAGATATTGAAATGTATAGTGATATAATAGATATCGACTATAAAAAAACTGTTATTAATCTCACAAGACTTATTTACGGCGGGAAGGCGATTGAAAAGATCAAATTGTTGAATCAACAGGCATTGATAACAATCAGACCTAATGTACTCGGTAATCACGAAAACGAAGCTTTCATACCAAAAATAACCAGATTAAAGATCAATGAACTGCCAATCAATCAAACCTACATTACAAAAGCAAAAATAACTAAAGAAAAGGCTCAAAAGCCAATCAATGAGGCTGAGGTCATTATAGCCATAGGCAGAGGACTCAGAAGAGTTGACGACTTAAACATGGTTAATGATCTGGCGCGTGTGGTAGATGGGGTAATCGGCAGTACTAGACCAGTTGTAGATATGGGATTTGTCAGACGTTCTCATCAAATCGGCCAAAGTGGCAGATCTGTTTCTCCTAGATTGGCAATATTGCTGGGTATTTCAGGTCAGATTCAGTTTGTAGCTGGAATAAGCAAAGCCAAAACAATTATTGCTATTAATAAGGATGCAAAAGCAACCATATTTAAATCAGCTGATTATGGCATCGTAGGCGATATATATGCGATTATACCTATTTTAACCCGAGAGTTGAGAAAACTTAAGCTTCAAAATAGATAAATAATCATTAAATGATGTGGCAGCCTTCCTTATGGGGAAGGTTTTTTGTTTGACAATTATATTGTTCTAAAGTAACATACATTCATAGATTCATCCGATGACCAACAGTGCTAAGACTCACTGTAGAGTCCCTGGATAACCTGAACCCAAGAACCCTGTTGATGAATTCTATGAGTAATTAAATCAACAGTGTATTTTTCAGCAAAGATATTTAGATAAAAAATTGATGAGGAAGGATTGAAATGGTCTATAATAAGGAGTTATCAGCTAAGGTTTGTGTTGTTGGAGGTGGCCCTGCAGGTTACGTGGCTGCCATAAGATCGGCCCAATTAGGAGCGCATGTCATTCTTGTTGAGGAACACGATATAGGCGGAGCATGTCTGAACAGAGGATGCATACCCACCAAAGCACTGCTAAAATCAACTGAAATAGCATCCAGTATCAAGGATTCAAAGAGCTTTGGATTTTTAAGCAGTTTGGAAAGCATTAACTGGCAAACAGCTGTTAATAGAAAAGACAAGGTAGTCAAAAATTTAAAGGCAGGTTTGAAACACCTTCTTATAGCCAATAAAATTGAAATTATCAAGGGCAAAGCAGAAATACTGTCAAATAAAAGTGTTTCCATTGAATGTGGGGATGAGGACATCCTTGTGAATTTCGAGAAGCTAATCATCGCAACCGGAGCTGTTCCACTGGTTCCTCCCATACCGGGAATTGAATTGGAAGGTGTTATGACAAGCAATGAGGCTTTAGATCTGGAAGCGTTGCCGGAGAAGCTGGTTATAATAGGAGCAGGTGTTATTGGGCTTGAATTCGCAACAATGTTTAGCGAGGCAGGCGTAAAGGTAATAGTAGTTGAGTTGCAAGACAGGATAGCACCAAATGAAGATGCTGAGATAGCGGCAGAGCTGTTAAAAAGCATGAAGCGAAAAGGGATTTCGTTTAAGCTATCTGCTTGTGTGGATGAAATAGCAAGAGACAACGACGTTTTAACGGTTAGATATACTCTCAACGGTAAAGATGAAACGCTTATATGCGATAATGTTTTGGTTGCTATAGGTAGAAGACTGAATGCAGATGCATTCAAAAACCTTGAGATAAGAATAGAGCATGGAGCAATAGTCATCAATGATAAAATGGAAACGAGCATAGAGGGATTTTATGCCGCAGGCGACATTACAGGCGGCAAGTTATTGGCACATCTTGCCTTTATGGAGGGAAGAGTAGCTGCTGAAAACGCTATGGGTATGGAAAGCAAGATTAATAGAAGTGCTGTTCCAGCATGCATTTACACAAATCCTGAAGTAGCGTCTGTCGGAATAACTGAAGAAGAAGCTATTAAATTTGGAATTCCAATTAAAATAGGAAGATTCGATTTTAGGAACAACGGCCGGGCATTGACATTGGGTGCCAGGGAGGGGTTTGTGAAGGTCATTGCCAAGGATGATCATACGATCATCGGGGCTCAGATCATGGGATTAAACGCATCAGAGATCATCAGTGAGCTGACACTAGCCATTGAATTGAAGGCAAAGGCTGACGTGTTGGCAAACATTATTCATCCTCATCCAAGTCTGAGCGAAGGGATATGGGAGGCTTGTGCAGAAATTGCCGGCAAGCCGATTCATCAACAGAGTTCTTAGTTTCAGGTGGCGTTTGAAACGCCATCTGAACCTTAGAAAACGTGATAACAAAAAAGACTTGACATTTCTTAAAGATAATGATAATCTTTATCAATAAATAGTTATAATTTTAACTATCTGAAAGGTGGTATGCTAAATGATGCTTTCACAGGCAAAGGCAGGACATAAGGCTATAATTCAGGAAATAACAGGGAATGAAAAACTAAAGAAATTTCTTTTTTCTCTTGGATGTAGTGAAGGACAAGAAATAGGCCTAATATCCATTTTGGCAGGAAATTATATTATCAATATAAAGGATAGCAGGTATGCCATAGACCGAAAGATGGCAGAAATAATAAGAATAAATTAGTAAGTTGATAATATGCTGGCATGCACCAGCATTTTCTTTTGACTTTTAATTGAGAATGAATATTAATATCATAAACATCTTTGAGGAGGATTCTATGAAAATTGCATTAGCCGGAAATCCTAATTCTGGCAAAACAACATTATTCAATGCCATAACAGGCAAGACAGAGTACGTCGGAAATTGGCCTGGCGTAACTGTCGAGAAGAAAGAAGCATTCTTAAAAACCAAATATCAAATATCAAAATCCAAAGTTAGGATAGTGGATCTTCCCGGCGCATATTCCATAGCGCCTTATACTGGCGAAGAAGCCATAACCAGGGATTTTGTCACAGGTGAAAAACCGGATGTTATCATTAATATTATCGATGCAAACAGTCTTGAACGCAGTCTTTTTTTTACAACTCAATTATTGGAGCTGGAAATTCCTGTTGTTATAGCTTTAAACAAACAAGATGTTTTGAAGCGACACGGAGATGTTATCGATTCAGTCAGATTGGGGGCTTTACTTAACTGTAAAGTGGTTGAAACTGTTGCCAACAAGGGAAAAGGTGTCAGGCGACTAATTGAAGATGCAATTGAGGCAGCCAGTATGAAAAGCATTCATACATCGCCCGATCTTGATTTTAGTATTGTAAGCGATGAAGATAATGCGAGGCAGAAATTTACCGGAATGATTGCTCAGGAATGCCATGTATCAAATAGAGATACCAATGACATATCCTTATCGGATCGCCTGGACAGAATTGTGGCACATAAATGGCTTGGCTTGCCAATCTTTTTCCTGGTTATGTGGGCGGTATATGCATTTTCAATAGAAGGCCTAGGTGGGTTCTTGTCGGAGTATTTGAATGAGACTGTTTTCGGCGAAATAGTACCTAATGCCGCGAATGCCTTCTTTGAAGGAATAGATGTAAACCCTTTGCTGCAATCTCTCATCGTAGATGGCGCTATTGGCGGTGTTGGTGCAGTTATCGGATTTCTACCATTGATCATGGTGCTGTTTTTTTGCTTAGGATTGCTTGAGGATAGTGGCTATATGTCTAGGGTCGCAGTGGTGATGGATCGGTTCTTTAAAAAAATCGGATTGTCAGGGAAATCGATAATTCCGATGATAGTCGGTTCAGGTTGTGCCATCCCCGGGGTTATGGCTACACGAACAATTGAAGACATAAACGAGAAAAGGATGACTACCATATTAACGCCATTTGTGCCTTGCGGCGCTAAAATACCTATTATTGCTTTGTTTTCAGCGGTCTTTTTCCCAAATGCCAGCTGGGTGGGTCCAAGCATGTACCTGTTAGCCATTGTGATGATTGCTTTAGGAGGTTTGTTGCTCAAAAAAATATTTGTCTGGGAAAACACTTCTATATTTCTAATTGAATTACCTGAATATAAAATCCCAAGTGTCAGACATGCTATAACCCAAATGTTAAAACACGCAAAAGGTTTTATTATAAAAGCCTCCACAATAATTCTGGTGATGAATACCCTAGTTTGGTTTATGCAGGCATATGGATGGAATTTGAGGCCGGTAACGATTCAAGACGCCAGTATCTTAGCTTCTTTTGGCGGCATCATATCACCTTTGCTTATACCTCTCGGATTTGTGGGATGGCAACTGGCAGCAGCAATTCTTACCGGTTTTGTAGCTAAAGAGAATGTTGTAGCAACATTTGCTGTTTTACTTGCAGTTGCCTCTGAGGATGCTTTGTATTTGCCGGGTGGCGTCCTTTCTGGTATATTCAATCCTGTTACTGGTTATGCATTTCTTGCTTTCAATCTATTCACGCCTCCATGCTTTGCGGCTATAGGTGCTATGAATTCAGAACTTGGTTCAAAAAAGTGGCTGTTCAGAGCTATCGGTTTCCAGCTTGGCGTAGGATATATGGTAGCAATGCTTATATCCCAAATCGGCTCCATCATCGTATACGGAGAGACGGCAATTGGGTTTGGATATTCTATCGTCGTTCTTGTCTCTATTGTTTTTTTGGTAATAAGATTAATCCGCAAATCGGATTCGAATGTTAAGCAAGTTTTAACAGAAGCTAGAGAAGGAGGTATTTAAATGCCAACTATCATTGTGGGGATTATCTTCTTTGGAATAATAGCTTTTGCGGCATATAAATCGAGAGAAAGCATAAAGAACAATTCTTGTCCTGGTTGTTCAGGTAGTTGTACGATTGAGAAAAAGCAAAAGTGTGGTCGATAAAATAAAAAAACCAATAAAACCAAGCCGTTCCCAGGTGGGAGCGGCTTTTGTATTTCATTAAGAAATATTATTTTAAAATATTTTTAAAATAGTGTTGACAAATATTACATATAGTGATATTATCACATTAAGAAATAAAGGGACACAAAAAATAAAAATATAAAAAAATTTAGGAGGATTACCATGAAAAAGACATTGAGCATTATATTGGCATTAGTGATGATTTTTAGCATACCGGCATTTGGTGCCGACAAGGACATAGTTGAGATAGCAGTAGAATCAGCAGACTTCACCGTATTGGTGGCAGCGCTGCAAGAAGCGGAACTGGTAGGAGCCCTTCAAGGAGCAGGACCTTTCACAGTATTTGCCCCAACCGATGCAGCATTTGTAAAACTGCTCGGCGAGTTAGGCATAACAGCCCAGCAGCTACTGGACCACCCACAGCTTAGTGAGGTATTGCTGTATCATGTGGTATCAGGTAAAGTAATGAGCACAGATTTGAGCAATGGCATGACAGCAGCAACATTGAATGGCGAAAGCATAACAGTCGATTTGACTGATGGCGTTAAAATCAACCAATCAACTGTTGTGACCGCTGACATCGAAGCAACAAATGGCGTCATTCATGTCATAGACACAGTTTTAGTACCTGAAGGATTTAAGTTAGAAGTTCTTCCAGAAACTGTTGTTGACATAGCCTTATCAAACGATGATTTCAGTATATTGGTAGCAGCGTTGCAAAAGGCTGATCTAGTGGGAGCGCTTCAAGGAGAAGGACCGTTTACCGTGTTCGCACCGACTAATGACGCTTTTGTAAAACTACTGACCGCTTTGGACATCACTGCAGAAGATTTGCTGTCACAGCCTGACTTGGCAAAAGTACTTCTCTATCATGTTGTATCAGGCAAAGTGATGAGCACCGATTTGACAGATGGCATGACAGCACCGACCCTAAACGGCGAAACAATCGAATTTGATTTGACCGGTGGCGTTATGGTCAATATGAGCAATGTTATCTTGGCCGACCTTGAAGCAGAAAATGGTGTTATCCATGTCATCGACACTGTACTTGTTCCAGGAAACTTCACATACCAAGCAGCGGAAGAGCAAGTTGACATACCCGCAACTGGTGTTTCAGGCTTGAATATTCTAATCGCTTTGAGTATAATGTCATTGCTGGGTTTTATACTCGTACCGAAAAAACAATATCAATAGAAGGATCAGGTGAGAGAAAATGAGCGACTTTGGAACAAGATTAAAGATAATCAGAAAAGCCAGGAACATAACGCAGTCAGATTTGTCCAAAGCCTTAGGAATCGCTCAATCGACAGTAGCCAATTATGAGAACAACACCAGATTTCCAGGTGAATCGAGCTTAAAAGATCTTTCGGGATATCTGGAAGTGAGCATTGATTATTTGATGGGGCTGACTGATTCGCAATCAGTAGCCCTTCATCATATTAACGGAGAATCGGTGAATGAAGCCACACGAACGGATGACAGCCATGAGCTGGGAGATCGGATCCTGCAGCATCTGATAGAGGGCAAGGAATCAGAGGCGACAAAAATCTTAAAGGATGCCTTTGACAATGGCGTCAGCCTGAATCATATCATCGAGCAAATCATCATCCCCCTGATGGAGCGAGTGGGATCGCTGTGGGAAGAGGGACAGATCTCGGTGGCGCAGGAGCACTACATATCCAATGTGATGGAATCCTTCATAGGCTATTTGGGCAGGTCCATCAATTCTCAGCAGCGCAAGGATTATTCGGTCCTGCTGATGACGCCTTTGTCAGAGGATCATGTGCTGCCACTGAAGCTGGCTTCCGAG
>JAUYTY010000169.1 GCA_030694905.1 Eubacteriales bacterium
ACTAACATTATATCATAATTATTTAATGAGACCATCATATTTCAGACCATTGATTTGATTTTTACCCAACAAACTGTTGAGTTTAGCTTCTATCTCTGATAGAATAATGATGAATATTTAGCTCCGATCTGCAAACCCTAAGGGAGACTATGGCTTGCAGACAATGGGTTTACCTGTAAACGGGTATGCCTCCCAGTAGGAAAGGAGATAATGGTTGATTCTATTCTGGGAAGAATAGATTTTTTATTGCATACTAATCTATGGAGAAAACCATGAATAATAAATATAGAATCATAATTAATGCTCTAATTGCAATGCTTTTGTTCTCCGCTTGCAGTGTAAAACAATCTGATACAAAAACGGTATTTTACAATCAGTTGATTATAACAGGCGATGTGGAAACAGAACTGATTCTGGACATGTTCACTGATACTATCCCTTTTCAGGAATTAAACATGGACAATGAAACCTTTTTGTCATTCAATCTGTCAAGCTTATTGTCTTATTATGATTTCGATGAAGCGGATTATGATGTATTGTTTACATCCAACGATGGCATAAAAAACAAACTGAGTGGCGGTTTCGAGTTCATAAACCTTTATCTGTCAAGTACTGGATGGAATGTAGTCGGTACGGACTTCCCGTCAGCGCTAGGTTTAAAAAATCTCAAATCAATTGTTCTTATAAAAAACACTTCCGATTGGTCTGACAGTACAAACATCATCACACCATTTGAGAATAGAATCAGCCTGACCCCAGGGAAAATGCATCTGATGGATCTGGAAATCCTCAATTGCTTTGAAGGCACGACCACCAAAAACAGCAGTACAATGGAAACTTACGCAGCAATACAAGTCCTGCCATTGAACAAACTGATTCCAATCGCAACCCCAGCTGTTGTCATGACCCGTGATGGCGGATATTACCCTATGGAAATCGATGGATATCTCCAGCTCCAGGGGAATCGACTGAACTATGTGGATCCAAATAAACGACTCGTCTTGTTTGACGTGGTTGGCATCATTGAACAGCCTCCTGTTAAATCTATAATGGATACCTACCATGATGCGCTTCAATTCATTGACATGAATGAAAGGGTAATGGTGATATACATTGACGGTTTCAGTTACGGACAATATAATTATGCTGTGGCCACTAGCCATATGCCATTTATGAGTGACCTGAGCAAAGCAGAAATGGCCGTAGCTGTTTTTGTGCCGGTTACCAACAGCGGCATGGCCGCTATGCTAACAGGCCAGCCTCCAAATATCAACGGAATTAAAGACAGAAACAACCGGAATCCGAAGATTGAGACAATCTTTGACTATTTGATTTCAAATGAAAAATCATCAATGCTGATTGAAGGCAATGCCAGTATACTCAATCTTAACACGAACACAGTTTTAAACCCTGACCTGAACAATAACGGTCATACTGACGACGAGGTATTTAAGAGCGCTGTCGAAAACATGAATGGTATAGATTATTTCATGGTTCATTTTCATGGTCTTGACGATTCAGGTCATACTTATGGAGACCTGGCTAGCGAGACAATGGCCAAACTTTTAGAGATCGATAGCTACGTTGAAGCTCTAGTTTCCTTGTGGGATGGAATGGTTATCATAACATCGGATCACGGTATGCACAGCACTGAAACAGGCGGATTTCACGGGCTATTCATATACGAGGATATGATTGTCCCTTATATCATTACAGAAGGAGGTATTCAAGAATGAAAGTATTTTCTGTTTATGGTTATACACAATCTGGAAAAACCACAGTGGTGGAGGCTATGGTCAGGGAACTGACTAAAAGAAGGTATTCAGTCGGCAGTATAAAGGAAATTCATTATGTGGATTTTAAACTGGATAACCCCACCTCAAATACCGGACGGCACAGAAGTCAAGGTGCCAACCCTGTCACTGCAAGGGGATATACAGAAACTGATATAATGTATGATTCACAGCTTACCCTGCCGCAAATTCTAGAACATTACCATCAAGAATTCGTTGTTTGTGAAGGTGTCACCGACTACAATCTACCAAAAATAATAACTGCCAAAACCATTAATGAGTTGGAAGAGAGATGGGAATCCGGAATATTTGCCATATCAGGTAGGGTTGCTGATTTATTGGATCATACTTATAGAGATGTTCCCGTAATCAACGTTTTAAAGGATCCGGAAAAACTTTGTGATCTTGTGCTGGATAGTGTTTTTGACCTGTTGCCCGACGTCGATGAGAAATGTTGTTTTGAATGCGGCTACGGGTGCAGGGGTTTGACAGAAAAGATAATCCGTGGAGAGGCCATAAGAAATGATTGTATACAGAAAACCAGTTCGGTGAAACTCTCTATAAATGGAAGAGAGATTGGAATGGTGACTTTCGTGGAGGAAATATTAAGAAATGCCTGTTTAGGCGTAGTCAGCACATTGGAAGGCTATCATGAAGGCTGTACAATTGAAATCAAGTTACACTGACGAGGTTCTCATGGAAAGAAGAAAAAGACTGTTGGATGGTTTCACTGTTTACGAGCTGATTATCATTGCTTTGACAGCTTCACTTGGGTTGGCGACAAAACCTATTATTGTGCCGCTGACTCACCTGATAACCGGTCCATTGTTCATTCCCGGTGGATCTGTTGCAGGCGGTTTTTATATGATGTGGCTCGTATTGGGGGCTTCCCTGGTCAAGAAGAAAGGCACAGCCACATTAATCGGTATAACACAGGGAATCATCGTCATGATAACCGGATCTTTTGGCACTCACGGCGTTTTAAGCATATTGACCTATGGCTTGCCGGGTCTGATGATTGATTTCGTGTTTCTGATTTTCAAAAGAGGTTTTCAGACGCCTGCGGACTTCTTTTTAGCCGGAGTATTAGCTAATATCAGTGGGACCTACTTGTCAAATTTGATTTTCTTTAGGCTTCCCTTATTGCCTCTAATCATCAGTTTATCAACCGGCGCGCTGTCGGGTGGACTAGGTGGACTGCTGGCTTATCTGATTTACAAACGGGTGAAAATAATTATTGAATAATAAGATGCAACTACAGGAGCGTACGAAATGAATAAGAATTCCAAGATACTGATTGTCATTATAATTCTGCTTGCTGTGACAGCGTCCATAGCGATATTTTTGAATAGGGACAATGTAGCTGCCAGCAAAGAACTGAATAACAATGCGCTGTTTATTTTGATTGAAGACGGTGTAGAATTAGCTTCTTTCAACATGTCTGAGATTCAAGCTATCGGCGAGGTTGAGTTTGATGCCACTTTAAGATCAAGCGGATCTGATCCTAAAGACCATATCTATACTGGCGTATTGCTAAAAAACATATTTGCTCATGCCAACATATCCTTTGATGGCAAAAAAACAGTCGTCCTTACTGCAGCAGATGGTTACACTGTTGCTGTCGCTATCGATAAATTCCTGGACGATGATAATGTGTACCTGGCTTATATGCGAGATGGCGAGTTGCTGGGAACCAAAGAAGACGGCGGATCAGGACCTTACCAGATGATTATCCGCAAAGATCCTTTTAGTCAGTTCTGGTGCAAATTTGCTATTTCGGCAGAAATCAAATAGGAGATAATATGCGACATTATGCTTTAGAAGCAAAAAATCTTTCCTTCAGATATAATCAGAATAGCCCTTACATTCTAAAGAACATTGATTTCAAATTACAAAAGGGTGAAATCGTTGGCATTGTGGGTCTAAGCGGGTCTGGAAAATCCACATTGATTCAGATTATGAATGGTGTCATACCAAAAAGGATTCCCGGATTGCTTGAGGGATCTATCTGTTTCAACGGAGAAGATATGGCTGAAAAGGATTTATCTTGTCTTGCCAAAGAAATCGGAACTATCTTTCAGGATCCCGATTGCCAGATTCTTTTCCCTTGTGCGGAGGATGAAATGGCTTTTGGTCCTGAGAACTTATGCTATGATCCTTACACCATAATCGAGAGGATTAATTCGACGACCAAAATGCTTGCAATTGAGCCATTGCGTTATCGAAATCCAAATAGCGTCTCTGGTGGAGAAAAGCAGATAATCGCTTTGGCCTCTGTTCTAACTTTGAATGTCGGAATAATGATTTTTGATGAGAGCATGTCTTTTATAGATGAGCGTGGAAAAGGGCTCATAAAAAATGCAATTTTAAAACTTAAAGAACAGGGAAAATCAATCCTAATGGTAGAGCATGACTTGAGCAATCTCGAAGTGGCCGATCATATTTTTTTACTGAAGAACGGAACCCTGGAAGCGTTCAAGGGGGTAATTGAATGAATGAGTTTATCAGAATTGAAAAGCTCTTCTGCAGTCTTAACAAGGTGCAAGTATTAAGAAACATTAACATTTCTTTAAACAAAAGCGAGTTTGTTTCGATTATCGGTCCAAACGGCAGCGGGAAAACCACATTGGGTAAAGTTGTATCCGGCATAATTAAGCAGGATTCAGGTGATGTTTTCATAGATGATAAAAATATAAAGGATATGTCTCTTCCTGAAATCGGCCGTAAAATCGGTTATCTTTTTCAAAACCCTGATCGGCAGATATTTGCACCAACTGTTTATGAAGAGCTATCGTTTGCTATGAAATACAAGAAAACCGCAACGGATATCATCGAAAAGAGAGTGAATGAGATTTTAAACATTTTTGAATTGAGCCATCTCAGAGATGCCTCTACCTATTCCCTCAGCCAAGGCGAAAAACAAAGACTCGCCTTAGGTGCTATGCTGCTTAATGATCCTGAATATCTGATACTGGATGAGCCTACAACCGGATTGGACCCCAAACGAAAATATGAACTCAGCAAGCTACTCGATTCTATGGTCAACCGTGTGGGAATCCTATTGATCAGCCATGATAAGGCATTTGTGTTAAAGCATTCTCATAGGATAATAGAATTGTATGATGGGAGTATAATAAATGATAAAAAAAATTGACCCCAGAGTCAAGCTTCTGATCGTCATGTGTATTTCAAGTTTAGGACTTGCATTCACTAGAATGCCTATGCTGCTTGCTGTTTTCTTAACCGGTATGTTGTTATCTCAAGTTTTAAAAGCTGATTTATTCATGCTCATAAAACGTATCAGAATTATATTATATCTTTTTGCCGTTCTTGTCATCATTCAAAGCATCTTCGTCAGATCAGGAGACAGTCTAATCAATATAGGAAGTATAACAATTCTCACTACAGAAGGCCTCAGCCGAGGATTGGCTTATCTTATGAGGGTGCTTATCATTCTCATCTCAGGTGCCATTATAGCCACATGTGATATGAGAGGGCTTATACAAGGTCTTGTTCAGATGAAATTGCCATACGATTTCGCATTTATGACCTCAATTGGGATCAAGTTTCTTCCCCTGCTCATGGAAGAGCTAAAAGATACCCTTACAGCAATCCAGCTGAGAGGAATAGATATAAAAAGCCTTCCTCTGAAAGAAAGAACTGAAATCATCTCTTATATATTCACGCCAGTGTTCGCCGGCGCTTTGACCAAGGCTAAAAAATTATCGCTATCTGTAGAGTGTCGAGGATTCAGGGCATTTGACAAGAGAACCAGCATTCTGATACTCAAGTTTTCTCCTGTTGATTATTTGGCTATAACTCTCACATTTTTACTGACTGCAACGTTAATTGCTGCAAATCAATACTTTATCTAGGACAGGACCAAGGAGTCATTATGAAAATACTAAAAAAATTCTATTCCAAGAAAAACCTGGTCTGTCTATTGAAAGACAGCCAAGCAATAGCTGTATATAAGCTATTCAGTGATAGTGACAATTATAAGAAAGAAAAAAGCTTTTATCAGATGTTCCAATACACAAACCTGCCAGTTCCAAACATGCTTGCCTATAAAGATGAGGACAACAGTATTTTATTGGAATATCTTCAGGATGAAACGGCCTTGGATCTTATGGAGCAGCATGAAAAAAATGCCGACTACATTGGGGCTCTAAGACTTATAACCGATATATTTCTTTGGCTCAAAAGCTTTCACGAGCTTGACCCTATCAAATCAAAAAAACTGTCTTTTTATGACTTGAATCTCAGAAATTTTATAGTTAGAAATACCACTGTCCATGGCATGGATTTTGAATCGATACAAAAAGGTGACTTATTGTCAGACACGGCAAAATTAATCGGCATGTATTTAAACTATGATGAAAAATACAGCACCTTCAAAAGCAAGACAATTTTCGAATTCAAACAATACATAATTAAAAATCATTATTTTGAAATGGAAAATCTGGAAAAAAGCATATCGAAGGAAATTTTAGAGATAAACAACAGAAGAAACCTTAAGTCAAATGTGATATAATATAATTGTCAATAAACAAGGGAGGTTATCATGACTATTTACACAAAAAAGGGAGATGCAGGTACCACATCAACGGTAACAGGCGAGAAGATTTCAAAAAGCAGCCAACTGTTGGAATTGCAGGGTTCAGTTGATGAGGTGAATGCGGGTATCGGTTATCTGATTTCCATTTGCTGTGAGACTATGATTGGAAAAGAAATCAAGCACGTAGTCGACATGCTGCGAGACATTCAATATGCATTATTCCGTATTGGGACAGATGTTTCGTCAAACTTCACAAAAGCTTTACTGGAAGAAAATGAGGTTGAGCTCCTCGAAAAAGAAATAGACTTCATGGAGTCAAAAACCGGATCACTGACTAATTTTATCCATTATAGCGGTACCCAGGCATCCACTTACACTCATGTGATCAGATCCGTAACAAGAAGGGCTGAAAGGGTGTTTGCCGGGCTCTTGAAAGAAACGGTCCCCCATGATTATAAGTATCTCAACAGACTTGCTGATTATTTTTTCGCATTGGCAAGATATCTTAATCACCTTGAAGAAATAGAAGATGAAATAATGAAGCTCAGGTAACCCTGAGCTTCAATTGTTGCCGCCGTTATTTCCGGAATTGCTGTTACCTCCGGAGTTTTCATTTGAGTTGCCCTTGTTTTCATTGGGCTCCGATCCGTCTTGATTGTTTTGCCCATTTCCCTTGTCTTGTCCGTTTCCCTTGTCTTGTCTCTTTTCTTCCTGTATTGCTTTTTTCGCCTGATTCATGATATGGGCCAATTCACTAACCTTATCAACATCAGCATATTCTGCCTCAGGGACCTGCATTTCCACCAACTTTGATTTCAGTACAGTCACAGCAGGCGGAATATTATTTTCTTTAAGCTCTTTGTATTCTTCCTTATCGATGTCCAATATTGTCATCGTATGATTGTTGTTCTGAATTGTTTCCATAACTTTCTCAATCTTTGTTTCATCTGAAATATCAAGTTTTGTATACACTATGACCACATTATTCACATCGTAACTCAAGTTTTTGGCATTCTCCAACAATACTCCCACAGCTTTGTCTAGAGTATTGCCTTTCAACCTAACATCTATTGCATCCAGCAATGTTTTTCCATCATCGTTTAAAGGGTTAACTTTAATAATCTTCATTGATCTGTTGTAGGCAAGTTCGACAGAAGGGTTGATATCCAACTCGATGAATCCATATGGATCGGCATACGCTCCAAGCGGTCCAAAACCAATGATAAGCATCAAAACAACGACTGCGGCAGCCACATATTTTCTGTAGGATATTACGTACCTGTCAATCTCAAATTCTTCTCCTATTGCTTTATTCCTATGCTTGCCTTTTAAAAATTCACCGTCATGTGTTATAAATATGCCGTGATTACCTTTTTTTTCCAATAATATGCCTTTCATACGACCACTCCATCCTTATGTTTCTATTGTTATCATTACAATAAACTATACGCTAAAATTACTGAAAATTTATGGGTAAGGCTATAATTTGATATACTCTGACAAAAAAGCATAATCACCCTTTTTTATCAACACCAAAGCAATAATATACTTTCTCGCTCTGTCAAGCTGCTTCCTTGTTATCATCACACGATTGGAAATTTCAGATACTGGCAGTCTTCTGGAATTCAAAAAATCCTTTAAAATTTCTTCATTATCGACTATGAACTGGGCACTCTGTATATATTTATCTCTCAACTCGAGCTTTTTTGGTGACAATTTTTCCAAGTCGCTAAAACTGATTTCGTAGTATTTAAGCTCCTCGCTTAACCGAATTATCTCTTCCCTTCTAAAAAAACTGTCTTCCGTTTCATTAAAGCTGTTAATTGCGTTGATAGTATCTATCGCACTGTTTTGGTATTCAAAATCACTCTCGTTTTCTGACATTAGAATCTCATTTTCATTCACCTTGGATGCTTTTCTGTGATGATCAATCAATCTGGAACGTATAACAAGCTTAGAATAATTGTAAAAGCTGCTTCTGATTGTCTTATAGCTATCCAAAGCCTCTGCAAAGGCCATCATTCCAATGGTTGTCAACTCATCATCGTCGGATATGAATCCACCTTTGAACTGATATATGGTAGCATAAATAAAAGGCTTGTATTTATGTATAAATTCATTTATATCCATTTCATTATTTTGAACTAAACTAACATCATTTTGCATAGTGTTTTGATTCATGTTTGCATCCTTGAATTGAATTTCGAATAGCCATCTCTCTATTAATCTCTGATATGACCTTCAATTTGTTCAAACTCCAAAGAGGACCAACAAGATCACTCTTTTTCCCATCACCTGTAATTCGATGAATGACAATGCTTTCTGGCAGTCGTTCTATACAATCACACACCAAACCGACATATTCGTTCCTCTCCAACAACAAAAATCCAGTTTTCCTGTAATACGCCTCAAGATCAGTATTTTTTACGATATGCAGCAAGTGTAATTTTACACCCCATGGCATAACATACGAAACAAACTCAACTGTTTTTAGTATATCATCTCTATTTTCTCCAGGCAATCCCAGTATCAGATGTACCACTGTCTTAATATTCGATTCTTTCAGTCGATTTAGCCTTTCTTCAAATAATTCCAGGCCATACCCTCTGCGTATAAAATCAGCGGAATTCTGATTGCTGGACTGCAGTCCAATCTCTACCCACAGATAACAAATATCATTTATTTCCTTTAAAAGCATAACCACCTCATCCGACAAGCAATCTGCTCTAGTTGCAATGGCTAGACCTATCACACTTGGATGATTCAGCGCCTCATAGTATTTTTCTCTCAGTTCGTCAATACAAGCATAGGTATTGGTATAAGTACCAAAATAGACAATATAACGGTCAGATTTCCATTTCTTGTTCAATGAAGCTACTTGGTCATCTATCTGCCGTGTAATACTTAATTCTGGATTCCCGGCAAAATCACCGCCGCCGGTTTTTGAACAAAATATGCACCCTTTATAACCTTTAGTGCCGTCTCTATTCGGGCAAGTAAATCCAGCATTGACAGATAGTTTGATTATTTTTTCTCCGAATGTTTTTTTTAGTTCGTAGTTTAATGTTCGATATCTCAAATCTCCAAACATTTTCTTCAACAACCTTTCTAGGAATTCTTAACAAGTTATCAACAGTTATTTTGTTAATTTTCCAACAATTTTTGGAGTTTGTCCACAAAAAAAGGGATTTTTACAATGTTATCAACACTGTTATCAACATATCCCCTTTTTTTATATTATTTGTCCACAGCAATAATTGTGCCAACTATAACTCATTTTCTCTCTTTATAAAATCAAATTCTTCATGCTTTAGTTTGAATTCCATATAATTATTCATGATAGTTTTAATTAATGCAGCTATAGGGGTTGCAAAAAACATTCCTGCCACACCGTAAAGCCCTCCTCCTACAATTATTGCGCTAATGATCCATACTGGCTTCAGGTTTAACTGAATCCCCAATATCTTAGGACCAAGAATCAGACCATCGAACTGCTGTAACACCAATATGAACAAAGCCATCCAGAGGCCTTTGCCAGGATCTACCAAGAGAGTGATGATAACTGCCGGAACGCCACCTATCAGAGGTCCAAAATACGGAATCATATTGGCGATCCCGATGATCAAAGCCAGTATCAATGGATACTCCGCTTGTATAATATAACGAATTCCTAAATATGCTATGAGTCCTATAATGGTCGAGTCAATTATTTTACCTATTATAAATCGAATAACATTTTGATTCAGCTCAGATGCCAATTTGATAATCTGATCAGATGTTTCTTTTTCGAAAAACGAATAAATAACTTTCTGATAAAGCTTCTTGAAAGTACCCTTATCCCATAGCAGATACACAGATATGACCAAGGCTATTATAAAATTAATCAATGCATAAACAACATGGATTGCACTAGCTATTGTCCTGTTGGCTAGGGAATTGATCAAAATGGTTGTTCGCGCCACTATCTCAGGGATAATGCTCTGATAGTAAGCATATATTTCATCCGTCTCAAGAAAATCAAAAAACGCTGGTGGATCCTGAAAAAAACTTTCAATTCCTGCAATCAGCCTAGGCAAATCTCTGATTAAAGCGGTTATGCTTCTTGCTATCTGTGGTGTGATGATGAATGCCACCATCATAATAAAACTTATGAATGTAGCATACGCCAGAATAATAGCCACGAGTTTAAACCTGAAAACCTTTCTGAAAGCCTTCATGAGAGGATTTAAGATCATAGCCAAAAAAATACCTGTCAGTATTGGAACCAGTATGTTAAATATTTTAGACAAGCCATTATCCAGGTAAATAAACTTGAATATGACTACCAGCACTATAAACACGGGGATATATGTTAGATAATACCTACTATTTTTCTTTTCTTCCATATTCATAATGACCCCTTTTCTTGTATTGAGCTTTGTCAACTATATTATATAGATTTAACCCTTGTTTGTAAAACTTCTTTAACGACTTGCAACTAAAAGAATCCCAATGCCTTAAGCAATGATATTCCTATGAAAATTGTGAAGAATGAAGCGGCGGTTGAAAACACAACGATTGCTGCTGCCAGTGTTTCATTGCTCTTCATCGCTTTCGCCATAATGAATGATGTGGTAGCTGTTGGTGATGCCAGTAAAACAAATATGATTCCAAGTGACGATCCTCTATATCCAAATAATATTGCAACAGCTGTGAATACCATAGGATATAGAACAACTTTCAAAAGAACTGCCAGAAACAGAGGTCTCCTGTCATTGACACCTGTTTTGAGACTAAACATAGATCCAATGTTGATTAAGGCCATCGGAACTGCAATGCCTCTTATCATATATAATGTATTATTGATTGTCACAGGTACCTTGAGGTTTAAATAATTAAACAAAAGTGCAAGAAGAATGCCGATGATCAAAGGATTCCTTATTGTCCCTTTAACCATCTCCCAATAATTGATTTTGTCATATTCGGGATCATAGTAAGTAAAATTAACAACCGCCAACACATTGAACAGCGGTACTATAAAAGCTGTTATCAGGCTCATTCCCACTGATACTTCATTACC
>JAUYTY010000177.1 GCA_030694905.1 Eubacteriales bacterium
ATAAATATGCATTGTTTCAAGAAGAGTGGTATCGCGACAACACGTCTCTTCATGGAGACGTTTTTTATTTGCAATCATATAGACTTTTGGAGGTAATTAAAATGAAAAAAGAAAAACTGGTACTGGCATATTCAGGCGGACTGGACACATCTATCATTATTCCCTGGTTGAAAGAAAACTACGATTTTGAGATAATCGCCTGCTGTGTCAATGTAGGGCAGGAAGATGATATGGTTGAAGTAAAAAACAAGGCCTTATTGTCCGGAGCCAGCAAGATTTATGTTGAAGATGTAACGGATGAGTTTGTTGAGGATTATGTTTTTGATGCATTGAAGGCAAATGCTGTGTACGAAGGAAAATATCTCATGGGAACTGCTATCGCAAGACCTCTGATAGCCAAAAAACTGGTAGAGGTAGCCCATAAGGAAGGCGCGAAATATATCGCCCATGGCTGTACTGGAAAAGGCAATGACCAGGTCAGGATAGAAACTGCCATAGCTGCAATAGATCCTGAGATGAAAATAATCGCACCCTGGAGGATCTGGGATATACAATCAAGGGAAGATGCGATTCAATACGCTGAGGATAGAAACATTAAACTGAATGTGACCAGAGAAAAGATTTATTCAAGGGATCAGAATCTGTTGCATATAAGCCATGAAGGTGGACATATAGAGGATCCGAAAAACCCGCCTAAGCTAGATGAGCTGCTGATGATGACCAAGACATTGAAAAACGCCAATGATGATCCTGAAACGATTGAAATTGAATTTTTCAAGGGGGTTCCCATAAAGCTGAATGGCAAGGAAATGTCAGGCAAACAGATTCTAGTGGAATTGAACAAGATTGGCGGCGATCATGGTGTCGGCGTGGTGGATTTGCTCGAAAACAGGATGGTTGGAATGAAATCCAGGGGAATCTATGAAACACCGGGTGGAACCATATTGTGGTATGCCCACTCGGAATTGGAGAGACTGGTTCTAGAAAAAGAAGTACAGCATTACAAGGAAGTCATATCAAAAAAATATGCTGAGCTGATTTATAACGGCATGTGGTATAGCGGATTGAAGACAGCATTCGACGCTTTCGTCAAAGAGACACAGGAGACTGTATCGGGAAAGGTTAAAGTACAACTATACAAGGGAAATGTCATTTCAGCTGGCATGACTTCACCTTACGCGATCTACGATGACAATATCTCATCATTCGGTTATAGCGAACTTTATGATCATCATGACGCAGAAGGCTTCATCAAGCTTTTTAGCCTTCCTTACAAAATTAAAGCCCATTGTCTTGGAGCAGGTCAAAACAAAAAGACCTTAATGAGCAAGATGGCCAAATAGGCAGATAGCAACGACTGCCCCTGAAAAAAGGGGCAGTTTTTATGACTCCAGGGTTTTGTAAAACAGGACAGCGCTGAATGAAATGACGACAACGCCTATGATTCTAACGATGGTCTCTATGGCAGCCCTGCCATAAAACATCAATACAAGTCCCAGAATAAGACTCACAACCGATATAATAAATTCGTTTTTGTCCAGAGCACCCCGCTCTCTAAAAATGAAGAAAAGCTTATACACGGCAAAGGACAGCAAACCTAGGCCAGATACAATCATAATCAATGTTGGAAAAATCAATACCAATACTCCAATCAGCACACCAACAAAGAAGAAAGACCGATCCCTGCCCCATATGGTACCCTCTGTAAAATATATGCCAAACCCGCTGAACACTGCCAATAGGACACCTACCACCCTTATCATCGTAAGACCAATAAATGAAGGAAAGCTAATCAGAAACAAACCCACTGCGAAAGCAACGACACTGAGTGATCTGATTGCATTGTTATTGCCATTTATTTCAAATCTGAACATTTGGACCTCCCTTATAGTGATATGTCTATTATATATAAAATCCAACAAAATATAAATCTTTATTGCATTAAAAATGGATTAAAATATGGTATAATTGAGTGTAAAAAAATGCTCTATCCGATGACTGACAGTGCTCTTAAGCACTGTAGAGTCCCTGGATAACGGTTTCTACCAAGAACCCTGCTGATGAACAAATGAGCGGAGATTATTGAATAGAGGAAGTGACAGTATGAATGCGGAAATCCTATGCTTTGGGTCTGAGATTCTCCACGGAGATATCGTCAACAGCAATGCACAGTACATATCAAAAAAAATGGCGGAAATAGGAATCAATGTTTACTATCATTCCGTTGTCGGAGACAACCACAACAGGATGGAAGAAGCTTTCAGACTTGCTTTCGAAAGGGCAGACATAGTCATATGCACAGGTGGATTGGGACCTACCCAGGATGATATCACGAAAGAAATATTAGCAAAATATCATCAGTTAAAAATGGTCTATGATGAAGATAGCCATACACATGTCAAGCAGATTTACCAACGTCTAAAAAAAGACATGCCGGAAAGCAATATCAGACAGGCTTATTTTCCCGAGGGATCCATTGTTTTACACAATGCATTTGGAACGGCTAACGGATGTCTCCTGGAAAAAAATGGGAAGACAGCTGTTTTGTTGCCGGGACCACCCAAAGAGGTGATGCCTATGTTCGAAGAGCTGGTGATTCCATACCTGATGAGATACTCAGAGGGTGTGATAGTCGGCAGGAAATATGTCGTGACCGGCCTTGGGGAATCAACAACTGAAGCCATGATTATGGACCTGATTGAGAAACAGACAAACCCTACAATAGCCACATTTGCCGGTAATGGAAGGGTGTTGGTTAGAGTCACAGCAAAAGCAAAGAGTAGATCCGAGGCAGAAGGTCTTATCATACCAATAGAAAAAGAGCTGCTTCAAAGACTGGCAGGCTATATATATATGTCTGAAACAATGGATGTTGGCGAGCACGCCGCAAAAATGCTGTTAAAGTACAAATTGACGATTGCTGTTGCTGAATCCTGTACAGGTGGTTTGGTCTCCGCTAAACTGGTCAGCTATCCAGGCATTTCAGAATCTTTCCGTCAGGGCTTCATAGCTTATAGCAATCAATCAAAAATTGCATCCCTGGGCGTCAAGGAAGAAACGATACTGAAGTATGGAGCCGTGAGTACCCAGACAGCCGAGGAAATGGCTAAAGGGGCCGCACTAAGATCAAATACGGACATTGGTCTTTCTACCACAGGAATAGCTGGACCAACAGGTGGAACTGAGGATAAACCTATAGGCCTTGTTTATATAGCAGTATACTATAAAGGTCAAACAACTGTAAGAAAAATAAATTATCCTGGTCAAAGGGATGTGATTATGGAACGGGCTGCCTTGGCTGTTTTGGATTTATTGAATAAGACAATCGATAAAGAGCATTTAGGGAGCTTATAACCGGGAGGTTTTATGGATATCAGGATTCTAGCATGCGATAACAATAGATATCAATTGGACAGCCTGATTAATCACATTAGGGAATTTGGTATCAAACATAACACGAACTTAATCATAGATAAAGCGATGACAGGACAGGAAACCCTTGCCCTTCACAGCCAGCACAGATATCATATGGTTTTTTTGGACATAGATCTGGATGATGAGGTCAATGGTGTTAAAATCGCTGAAACTATCAGGAAAAATGACGATAACATCCTTATTGTCTTTGTTACGGCTTATACCGATTTCACATTTAAAGCTTATGAGATTTTTGCCTTTAACTATCTTATTAAACCTGTAGATAAGCAATTCTTTGAAAAGATGATGATTAGAGGCATTAATCTGGTCAAATCCAGGTATTTCATCAGGGACAAGCTTTCAATCACAATTGACGATGGTTATGAGAACCATAAGATACCGTATGACGAAATCATATATTTTGAAAAAATCGGTAAGAGAGTATACTTTTATCTGACTGATAAAAGAATACTAAACCCTGTCATGACTTTGAGCTATCTCGACAGCTTATTGGAATCAGGCTATTTCTTAAGATGCCATAAGAGTTTTATCATTAACCGTTATAAGATACAGTGCATCGACACCAATAGCATAAGAATGAAAAATCTTGACCAGGCAATTCCCATTGGCAGAAAATACAAAGAATCCATAGATAAAGCAATATTAGAAATTATATAAATGGATTAATTTATAAAATCAATGTCGTTGACGCCCGTTGTTCGGTTGTTTGCGCCAGACATATTGATATAATTTCATTCTTGTTATAGTATTAACCTAAGCATAAATGGTAATTGGTGAATAGAATCGTCGGGATTAACCTAAAAACAGCACTTTGACTGAAAAGTGCTTTTTTAGTGCCTGTAAACGCTAATTGGTTGTCGGTTGAAATATTTTGTTATATAATCAAACTCAATCAGATTATTTCAATTGAAAGGATTGCTAATGAATGAGTTAAATGCTGGATCATTCTTCTTTGAATTTGCTGCCAGAATATTTGATCTTTTTATTGTCTTTTACATCAGTACCCGAAACAGTCCCAAAAGGAAAGACAATCTTTATTTTTTATTGAGTATAATTATTGCCATTGGTCTTATCGGGACCATATTGAGCAATGCCATCGGACAGTACGACATAATAGCGACACTGGTTCCCGCCCTTGGACTCTTCTTTGCAATTAAGGGATTCTACGATATTAAATCATTTAATCTATTGATCAGCTTTGGTTTGGCTACTTTATTGATTATAGTAATTGCCAATGTGTCAGTAGTTTTTTATTCTTATATCCTGGATGTGAACGCAAGCACTTTGATGTTGCCTGGATTTGATAGGGTAATATATAAGATCACAAGTAAATTGCTGGTGATTCTGCCAGCTTATATGATAGGTAAGTTTTTGTCTTATGCCGAAATCAAGATATCATATTTCTCGATTGTTACACTCGTCGTTGTTTTTATCAATGTCGCATTGACATTTCTTAGTATAAATTTTTATCTCGATGCTGAACTGCAAAACAGTTCCGAGTTTTTCTATGCAATCATTGCTTTGTTGATCATAACAGCTTCAAGCATTTTGGTGATCAATCTCGCTTTTAAGGTGATACAGCAGGAAAGAAAGGAATTGAAATGGAACAGCATGAAAAAAGAGTATGACAATCAACTGAAGCATATGGATGAAATTAATAGGGTGTTAAAAACAATGAGCGCCAATAGACATGATTACATAGCACATTTGGAAGCCATAGGGTCATTGTTGAAAAGCAGGGAGTTTGGTGAGGCTGAGCTATACGCGAATCAGCTACTGTCCGAAGAACAGGACATCGGAACAAGGATCCGAACCGATAATAAGCTGATAAGTGCGATTTTGAACTATAAGGAGAGGGCCATCAATGCCATGGACATCAGATTTGAGCATTATGTCAATATTCCTGACGTCCTGCCTGTTGAGGATGTCGATTTGACGATCATTGTCACCAACGCTTTAAACAATGCAATAGAAGCATGCGAAAGGATGACCTCTGACCGAAGCATCGAATTGTATATGAATTTTGAGCTCAATAAGCTTAAGATCAAGATAATGAATACTTTTGACGGTGAATTAAAGATAATCGGCAATAGAATAGAGACATTGAAAGATAACGATATACTCCATGGAAGAGGGTTGGAGAATATTAGGACAACAGTTGAAAAATATAATGGCTACTATAAAATAAGCAGCAATGGCAATCTGTTCATAATGGAAGTCTTAATATAGGAACCCCTGTTGATAAAGCATTATTAATGTTATAGAATTAAATGTATTAAAACACAAGCAAGGCAGAATTTTAGGGAGGCGAGAGCGTGAGTAAAATAAAAATTGGAATTATTGCAGTAGTGGCATTGGCTTTGGTTGGAGCCGGAATTTATATGTTTTCTGACAAAGAAGACTCCTTGATAGAATTGAGCACATTTGAAAAATTTGAGGCTGCATTGTCTAGACAAGGAGAAATAAAAGAAGCTGACATGATGGTTGCTTTCAACATTGATATTCTTACATCTGATCCAGCTATGACGAGAATGGCTGAAATACTCCGGGAAGTGGATTTCAATTACAGTATCAGACAGAACATGAACAATATTGATAGTCCATTGATAGAGGGATTGCTATCCCTAACCTATCAACAGGAAACAGCTCTAAACCTAGGTTTTTATATGGATGGCGAGAAAATGGTTTTAAGCGCAAGCGACCTTATAAGTCAGGCCTTCTACATGAATTTCAAGGATTATGAGAGGTACATGAATGACTTGATTGCCTCATCTGGTGAAGATCAACAAATGCCTGCCGTATCAATGGATATCCAGGAAATCATGAAACAGTCCATGGCATTTCAGAAGGATTTTTATTCCCTTGAAGGCATTGAAGGCGCAGACAATTTCGACGGTGAAAAATACAGAAGCATGTTGAAACAAGGATTTGAAGGTCTCTTGATTGAAATAGAGCCTTTCGATGTCGAGATAATGGAGAACGATCAAACGAAAACAGTCAGATGCAGCGGGATGCAACTGGATTTCAACGAAACCCAACTGATTGATCTGATGATACCAATACTTGAAGAGGCAAAGACTGACGAGACCTTAAAAACTGTCATTATTGCCAAGGCGGAGCAGTACATGACATTTGCGAACTCGCTATACAGTATTGATTACGAAGCTATGGGTATTGAGGATCCTTATGATGAAATCAATAAGGGCATTGATGATTTGGATGAGAATTACATCGTCCGAATTGACGAGATTATAAAGGCTTTGAATGATTATAAGGAGTTTTACACCGGCAGGGGGTTTAATGTCAGCAACAAGATAGGTCTTGATCATACTGGGATGATCATATATTGGAACATGGCGCTTACAGCTAAGTTTGGACCCGTGGACTCAGCAAGCGATACTATTTCAGTTCGAACAAAATCTGTTACAAATTCTTATAATAAGAGTTTGAAATTCACAGATTATTCCAACATTATGGATGAAGGCATTGATTTTGTAGGACTTATTGAGTATCCTGATTCTGTGGAGTCTCAGATGGTGCTGATGCAGATTTATGGGTCGCTTATGCAAAAAATGTCCCTCAATCCTTTGTTCAGGGACATAATGACAGAGATAGGAGTTTATTAGTCGATGATAAAGAGGTTCGGTTTTCTTTTTTGGTTCAACATCAAAAGTCTTCTGACAGACCATAAAAAAATGTTCTTGCAGTTCATATTTCCGTTTATTATTCTTTTGGTGGTATTGGCGGTGTTCAATCAAGATAACAGGATAGACAGCCCAACAGAGAAAATCAGAATTGGGATTGTTGATTTGGAACAAACCAACATCAGCAGAATGCTCATTTCCAATATAACCGAAGAGGATACAGTCTCAAACTTATTGAATTTCTATATGCTTGATCTGAAAGAAGCTGAATCCACTCTGATGTCAGGTGAAATAACTGCTTTTATCGTAATCCCGGAGAATTTTTCAACAGGATTGCTTAGCATGGAAAATCCCCCAATCAATATAGTTTATGATGGTAGCAACTCAATTGAGTTTTTCATTATCTATAAAACAGTTGAGAGCTTTTCAAAATACGTGAATTATGTTGAAATATGCACCGCTTCAGAGTATTATGCTTTGATTGATATGGGTTTTTCAGCTGATGATGCCATGAAAATCAATGACACTGTCTCATTCAGACTGATTATGGACACACTGGGCAGAAAAATTCTGTTTGACAGTCGACCCATCTATCAGTTTCCTTCCGTTTCATCAATGATTTACCATGGTATGTCTATTCTCGTACTGATAATGTTTTATATCAGTACACTTTGTGCCTTGGATCTCATAGAGGATAAAAAGGCGAAGGTCCTCACAAGAATCAGATTGTCCGGCACAGGTGTTTACTCGTTCTATATGATGAAGGCTTTGGCTTATACTGCATTGACCACTATTTGGATGTGTGGTGTGATGGTGGGTTACCAGCAGCTATTCAAAGTAAGGATTGATTTTCCAATTGCCGCCTTCACAATTTCAGCTATTAGTTTCCTGTTGAATGCTTTTTATATCGGTATGGCGGAAGTCATTAAGGACAAGGAAGGATTTCTAAGCTTCACATCTCTATTCATCGTTTCATTTGCATTTTTAGGAGGGACTTTTTTTCCTGTCGCATTGTTGCCTTACGCTGTAAGCAGATTGACGGCCTTTAGTCCCAACCTTCTAATAACAAAAAACCTCATCAATCTGATGTACAACAATATAGACAAGACCAATCAAGTGAGCATGGTGCTGGCAAGCTTTGTATTTGGTGCGGTGATTATATTTGCTTCAACATTCATGGCTCGGAAAGGGGAGTTCAGATGATCTATATTATAGCTCTTAGGGTCAGAATGTTTTTATCAAAAAAAATAATGCTCCTGCTATTTGTCGTCTTTCCGTTGCTGTTCTCGTTCATAGCGCTCAATTATCTGAAGGCTGACGACTTCGAGATTCAAACAACGATTGGAGTTGTTGACGAGGATCGGTCGGATTTTTCTGAAAATGTCATTGAACGTTTGCAAAATGACAAATCCCTATTGGTTTTGACCTTCGATGAAGACTCAGGGCTTGAAGCCTTAATCAAAGAAGATATCATCGGG
>JAUYTY010000179.1 GCA_030694905.1 Eubacteriales bacterium
TTTGCGGACAAGGTCCAATCGTCAAGATACATCCGGATAATGTTTTTTATGTTCAAGTCACTCCAAACGATGCCGAGGAGATTGTCAAAGAGCATATTGTCAAAGGACGTACAGTCCACAGATTGCTATTCGAGGAGCCTGAAATGAAGGGCAAGCTGGAGACCCACGATGATATGGCTTTTTATAAAAAGCAATACCGTATCGCTTTACGAAATTGCGGTATGATCAATCCGGAAAACATAGACGAATACATAGCTTTTAGGGGATATGAGGCTTTAGGTAAAGTACTAACCGAAATGAAACCTGAGGATGTGTTTTACGAGATAAAAGAGTCCGGTCTTAGGGGCAGAGGCGGTGGAGGTTTTCCAACCGGTCTCAAATGGGAGTTGACATCCAAGTCCCCAGGAACAGAAAAATACATTATCTGTAATGCGGACGAAGGCGATCCCGGTGCTTTTATGGATAGGTCTATCCTTGAGGGTGATCCCCATTCTGTCCTTGAGGCAATGGTAATTGGCGGTTATGCTACTGGTGCCCATCAAGGTATCATCTATATCCGTGCAGAGTATCCACTCGCTATCAAGCGCCTTACCGTTGCTATGGATCAGGCTAGGGATTACGGATTGATCGGCAAGGATATATTCGGAAGCGGATTTGATTTCGACATCATCATCAAGCTAGGTGCCGGCGCCTTCGTATGCGGCGAGGAAACTGCATTGATTCATTCGGTTGAAGGCAAGAGGGGTGAACCTACAAAGAAACCACCATTCCCTTCAGAATCAGGCTACAAGGGCAAACCAACCACAGTTAACAATGTTGAAACATTTGCCAATATATGTCCAATCATACTCAATGGAAGTCAATGGTTTAAAAGTATAGGGACAGAGACATCAAAAGGCACAAAGGTATTTGCTTTAGCCGGAAATGTCAACAATGTGGGCCTGGTGGAGGTTCCCATGGGAACTACACTGAGAGAGATAATCTTTGATATCGGCGCTGGAATTCAGGATGGGAAAGGATTCAAGGCTGTTCAGACCGGAGGTCCATCCGGCGGTGTTATAACAACACTGGATCTGGATACCCCTATTGATTATGAGAGTCTAAAGAATATTGGCTCCATGATGGGATCTGGCGGTATGATCGTCATGAACGATACGACCTGCATGGTCAATATCGCAAAATTCTATCTGGAGTTCACACAGGATGAATCGTGTGGCAAATGCACATCTTGCAGAATAGGAACCAAGAGAATGTTTGAGATTCTGACTAAAATCACCAACGGCGAAGGAACTATGGATGACTTGGAGCATCTCGATGCACTGGCCAGAATGATCAAAGATACTGCCCTTTGCGGGCTGGGTCAGACAGCGCCTAATCCGGTACTAAGCACCATGCATTATTTTCATGATGAGTATCTTGAACATGTGAATGATAAGTATTGCAGGGCCGGTACGTGCAAGGCTCTCTCAAAATACAGCATAATACCTGAAAAATGCATCGGTTGCACAGCTTGTGCCAGAGCGTGTCCAGTCAAATGTATAGAAGGAAAGGTCAAAGAGGTCCATGTCATTGACCAGAGCAAATGTATCTCTTGCGGCGCTTGCTTTGATGCGTGTAAGTTCGATGCTGTTCGAAAACCATAAGGAGGTGTAGTGAATGAAAATGGTAAATATAACTTTTAACGACAACAAAATTTCTGTTGAGAAAGGCACGACAATATTGGAAGCAGCTAAGCAAATCGGCGTACATATTCCAACACTATGCCATCTTAATCTGGAGAATTTCGGCATTGTAAATCAAGTGGCTTCATGCAGGGTGTGTGTGGTTGAGGTTGAGGGCAGATCTTCACTGGTTCCTTCATGTGCAGAAACCGTCTACGAGGGCATGGTGATCCATTCTGACAGCCTTAGATCAATGACCGGAAGAAGGATGGCTGTAGAACTATTGCTGTCAAACCACCCCAAGGATTGCCTGAGCTGCCCCAAAAATCTGGATTGTGATCTTCAAGCGCTGGCTTCGGAATTGGGCATCAGAGAGATCCATTGGGAAGGTGAAAGACTGAACTACGAAAAAGACACCTCAAGTTTTTCTATCGTCAAAGATCCTAACAAGTGCGTCATGTGCAGAAGATGCGAAACCATGTGCAACACTGTTCAAACATGTAACGTCTTATCTGCCGTCAATAGAGGTTTTGAATCTTTTGTGGGACCGGCGTTCAATATGGATATGGCAGATTCCGCCTGCACCTTTTGCGGGCAATGCGTGGCGGTATGCCCTACTGCTGCCCTGACTGAAGTGGATAACACCAGTCAGGTATGGAAGGCCCTTGCAAATCCTAAAAAACATGTGGTTGTCCAACTAGCTCCGGCTGTAAGGGTGGCGATTGGCGAAATGTTTGGAATGGATATAGGAACCATTGCGACAGGTAAGATTGCAACAGCGCTCAGAAGAATGGGTTTTGACGGTATTTTTGATACTGACTTTGGAGCTGACCTGACAATCATGGAGGAGGCTTCGGAGTTGATCCACAGGGTTCAACACGGTGGCACGCTGCCAATACTCACAAGCTGCTGTCCTGCCTGGGTCAAGTTTTTCGAGCACCAGTTCCCAGGTATGCTGGATATTCCTTCAACCTGCAAGTCGCCACAGATTATGTTTGGTACAATAGCAAAGACGTACTATGCGGAGAAGAAAGGACTGAATCCTCATGATATTGTTGTCGTTTCAATCATGCCTTGTCTGGCCAAAAAAGCCGAGGCAAAAAGACCTGAATTAACTAAAGATGATGAATCTAACGTTGATATCGTCATCACCACCAGAGAATTCGGTCATATGATGAAATCAGCAGGTGTGGATTTTGCCAATCTTAAGGACGGCGAGTTCGATAAATTGATGGGGGAAAGTACCGGGGCATCTGTCATATTCGGTACAACCGGTGGTGTAATTGAGGCCGCAGCTAGAACAGCTTATGAATGGCTGACCGGCGAGGAATTGGAGAATGTTGATTTTAAACAATTGAGAGGTCTTGAAGGTATTCGGGAGGCCACAATCCGAGTTGGAGAAATGGATCTTAAAATCGGAATCGCCCATGGTCTGGGCAATGCCAGAAAAATGCTGGAAGATATACAATCAGGCAAATCAACCTATCATGCCATAGAGATCATGGCTTGTCCAGGTGGTTGCATCGGTGGCGGCGGTCAACCGTATCACCACGGTAATATGGAAATCATCCAAAAGCGACAAGATGCAATCTATCGCGAGGATGTCGGAAAGCCTAGACGAAAATCTCATGAAAACACTGAAGTTATCGCTTTATACGAAGAGTTTCTTGGATTGCCTTATGGCGATAAGGCACATGAATTGCTTCATACACACTATGTAAAGAGAGAGAAAATCTGATTCCAAAAAACAAAATCTGCCTGGTCCACCAGGCAGATTATTTTTATATAACGATTAAACCTTTTGGAAATCTTCTTTCCCAGCTCCACAAAGAGGGCAAACCCAATCCTCCGGCAAGTCTTCAAAACTTACACCTGGATCAATTCCTCCATCTTCATCCCCTACTTCCGGGTCATAAATATAACCACAAGGTATGCATTCCCATTTTTCCATTATTCTTTCCTCCTTAATTTAATTGCTAGTTTGAAATACAATCTACTGGGCATGCGTCAGCACATGCGCCACATTCAATACATGCATTTTCATCAATCAATCTTTTTGCATCGTCAACCTCCGATATGCATGATACCGGACACACATCCTCACATGCTCCACAACCAATGCATTCATCTGCATTTATCTTATATGACACTCATTCTCACCTCCCCTGAATATTAAATCACTACATATTATCATTATAACCAAAATAAGTAAAATGTAAATCGTAGGATTGTTTTTTTTAACTAATAACGTGTTTTTTTAGTGATTCTGTCCCTAAGTTCCTCTTTAGTTATGATTCCAGCATCATATAGCTCTTTATATTGTTGATGATAATGGTCCTTAGGATCTATTTTAATAAATTCCTTATCGGTGGATAGCCTTATGTTTTTAATCTCATTCAACCCGAAGTCCTTATTGAATCCCTTTTCTCCCAATTGATTTCCAGATTGATTAGATGTTTTTCGATACTGAATGGGCTGTTTGCCTGTAAAATACTCTTTACCGGTACCGGATTTCTTTATTTGAGTAATCACCCTAAATACAATAGCAATCGCTACAACAGCAACAATAACACCTGAAAAATTTTTCTGTGGACCACCAATGTTTAAAAAAGACGTCAACACTAAAAACAATATATAGACACTGATAATGGTTCCAAGTAAGGATCCTGATTTCTTATTCTGGCTCACACTAACCCTCCTGTAAACAAGTATAGACAT
>JAUYTY010000203.1 GCA_030694905.1 Eubacteriales bacterium
TCATATATACATTAGTCAGGTCAACAGCAAAATGTACAAGTACACGGTTTTTGAATTCAAAAATTGCATCGTTACCCGCGCGGTCAAATTTATACTGCGCAATTGCATTGGCAGTGTCCTGTCCTGTAAACTGGCATTTTAATTCCATCGATACAACAGGAATGCCATTTAGAAACAAAACAATATCTATGCTATTTTCATTTGTAAGGGAGTAATGCAACATCCGAGAACAGTGTAGGATGTTGTCATTATACTGTTTATGACTGGTTTCATTAATGGTGGTTTCCGTTTTCCAAAAGAACTCGCTAAATTTGATTCCACGGTCGGTAAAGCCCTGACGAAGTACGTGGAGTAACCCCACCATTTTTACCTCGCGGCAGAAGCGATCAACCAACTGTTTCTCACTGTCGGAGCCGTAAATCTTTAAATACCGCTCCCAGCTTTTCGACTGGCTTGTTTTTATAAAGTTAATGAATGTTCCTTTATCAAGGGCCAGCTTACGATCAAAAGTGTAGGGATCTCCGCGTGTGTAGCCACCTTTTGCAATAAGATATTCCTCAATATCCTGTTCATAGCGTTTTTCTTTTACATCAAAATCCGACACGCTTACACCTCCTTGAAATGACATATCTGCCCATATTTTTCATGAGACATCTTTATAGACTTATAGAATGGTTCTATCAAGACATATTGCACATAACTTTCTGAAGAAACCATCATTTTTATCGGATCAAACTTTTCAACAATTTGCAACTTGCTGTTATCACTTTTATAACCTTGTATTTTATGTACATATTGCGACCCTAGTAATTTCTCTGAAGAGTAATGTACGTTTCCGTTTACTAAATATGGGGAATTCCCATTACTTATAAACTTTAATAGAAGTTTTCTATCTTCTTGGTCAAACCCATCTACAAGTGTCCAGAGTTTTTCGAGTGCTTCTTTATTCGTAGATGAAATGCGGTTTTTATGATACAAGCTATACCGCAATCCTTGAATTTTATGGAAAATTACAATCGTTCCGTGGATAAAAATAAACATACAGCCACTTATCAATAAGAAATACCAAATTTTATTTAACTTAGTTAAAACCCAAAAGTCATCAGGCGTCAGAATGTAGGAAACTGTGCCTATAATCAAACTGATTATGCTGGCAATTAAATACTTTTCGGCAAATACCTTAATTGCACCACCAAATGCTTCCCACATACTCACACCTCCATTTTTCCAGTTACAACCTCGTAGACGAGGGATTTTCTATATTCGATTAGTTTTCTGATAGTCACCATTCGACCGGAAATAATATTATCAATTTCAGCACATTTATCATCCAGATATTCAGAGATTTGTTTTTGCTCCCACATTGGGGGCAATAATACAGGGAGGCGTTTAAGGAGTTCTTGCCCTAAGGAAGCTCGAGTAACAAGGTTCATTTCTTTAACAAAGAAACGACGATGTTTTTCGCTTCTAAAATAATATTTGGAAAACGCAGGATATAAAATATTATTATAAGGCCGAACCCTAATTAAAAAGCCAGCAAATGTTGAATTCTCAATAGTCTTCATGCAGACTGAAGTAAAGCCAATTTCCTCAATAGTTTCTGACGTACGCGTAAAGAAAATATCGCCTTTTTGCACAGAAAAGTTTTTTCTTTCGTTGTCAGTACTTTCGATTAAGCCGCTAACTGTTTCAGGTAATTCAATATTTTTATTTACGTCTGAATAACTTACAAACGGAAATCCAGTGCCGAAAAATTCGCCACCTTTACTAATCCCATTTTGACAACTGCCAATATAGCGTAGTTTCAAAACCTCCCAAGTGGACGGAATACTGCCAATGAATTTGTATCCGCTATCCTTCAATAGTGCATCAGGATTTAGTCCCTTTGTGACCGTCTCTGTTATGACTGCAAGCCTATAGGCTTTTAGCTTTTCGATTACTTCCTGCTGTCGGGCAATTATGGCATCGATTTTTGTGTATTTATCATTAAGGTAGTCAGCTCGTTTACATTGTTCTTCATAAGATAAAGTTACAACAGGGTAATTCATAAGTGTTTCTGTATTCAAAGTCCAACGATTTTCATATGAAACACCTTTGCCATGTGCAAAGAATGCCATCAACCAGTATTGCACCTTAAAGTAATAGTCATAGAATACAGGATTAATTCCATCTTTGCTTTTGAGGTTTACGTATGCGGGACTTATGACCCCAACAACCTTGGAAATACTGCAATTCGCCCCACTATATAAGTCCATTGGGTTTAATAAAAGGTCATCAATATCCACTGGATTATAGTTGAAGTAGCTTTCCGCTACTTGCCCTTCGTTGTTAGAAACATCTCTTACTCTAACACCGCTTCGTGCTAACGACAAAACAACAGGATCGTCCTGCATAGCTTTTTCGTTTTTACGAGTAAATGCATGTTTAACACGACCTATTGACCATTCTGTCGGAATCTTACCAATCCACTCCACACCGCTATCTTTCATCTCACGCATCTTTGTTCACCGCCTTGCTACTCTTTATTTTCTGTATACTTAATATAGCCAAGACACATAAACTGACGGCCCCAACAATACCGCACAAAGCCATTAATATTATCGACCAATTAGACATAACCAGTTTGAAAAGCCATATTACGCCAAATGTAATTGCCCAGATGATTGCAAAAATAAATACTCTAATTAACCAGTGGAAAAGCGATCCTACTGTACTACCAGAAATAAAATCTGCCCTGTACATATCACCAACCGTTTTATAGGCGATGATATATGCAACCAAACCTATGACAGCCAAAATTATATATTCCCAATACCATGCAATAGGAAGTCCGAGAGGCTCGATTAAAAATTCAAATATAACCTTAAACATCGAATACCTCCGCCAGCGCTCCATCCAATTCCTTCTCGATCTCCAGTATCTTCTTCATGATATCCGCAGATGGCTTAGGCTCTTCGTATTTATAAAAATAGCGGGTAAAAGGAATTTCATAACCTATTTTGGATTTTGATTTATCAATCCATGCATCCGGAGCAAAAGGCAATACTTCCCGTTTGAAATATTCTTCAATATCTTCTTTCAACGGGATATTTTCGGTGTCTCGCAAATTAGAATCTGATTGCTTTTTCCCATTTTTCATAATAAGTGCACGCCTTTGATCTCTGAGAGGGCGTTCTATCGTAATTTTGGTATAGCCAAAATCTTCATTATCAAAGATCATGCTGATTTCGCTAGTCTTAAAGTCTCCGTATAAGCGTGTTATATCTTCAATAGCTCTATCAGGGATATCATTTCTTTTGTTCCCAAGAGCCTTTCTGCGTTTCTCATATAAGCCATTGGCGTTAATAAGCTGCACCTTGCCCTCTCGTTTGGTGCCTTTCTTTTTATTGGAAAGGACCCAAATATATGTGGCAATCCCCGTGTTGTAAAAAATATCGTTCGGCAACGCAATAATCGCTTCCAGCAAGTCGTTTTCTATAATATATTTTCTGATTTCGGATGGCCCGCTTCCAGCGTCACCTGCGAATAGTGGTGAGCCATTATGAATAATGGCAATTCTGCTGCCGCCGTCCTTAGGTTCTTTCATTTTGGATAGGGCAGTCATGAGAAATAACATTTGACCATCACCTACAGAAGGTAGGCCCGCTCCAAACCGTCCAGCAAAGCCCCGCTTTGCTTCAGATTCTACTTTTGCCTTTTCGTTTTTCCACTCACGGCCAAAAGGTGGATTACTTAGAATATAGTCAAAGGATTGACCTTCAAATTGATCGGATGAGAGTGTATTTCCTTCCTTAATGAATTCAGCATTGTTACCTTTGATGAGCATATCTGCTTTGCAGATTGCAAAGGTTTGGTCATTGATTTCTTGTCCGAATGAAACAAGCTCTGTTGAGGTGTTTAGCTCATGTAAATATTCCTCGGCAACAGAAAGCATACCACCAGTGCCGCATGCGGGATCATAAATTGTTTTCGCTACATTATTGCCAGATAAAATGTCATTATCATCATAGAATAGAACATTTACCATCAGTTTGATAACTTCTCTAGGCGTATAGTGCTGTCCAGCATCCTCATTGTGAGATTCAGAAAATCTGCGAATAATTTCTTCAAATATGTAGCCCATCTCAAGATTAGAGATAACAGATGGATGAAGGTTCGCCTTTTGTGTTGTGAACTCCTTAAGGACAATATATAAGATCCCCTTATTGGCCATTGTATTAATGTGCCCATCAAATTTAAATTTCTCTATAATATCGTGGACATTTTCAGAAAAGCCGTTTAAGTAATCTCTGAAATTAGCTTCAATATTATCAGGATCATCCAGTAAACGTTCAAATGTATACTTACTGGTATTGTAAAAAGGCTGTGCTGATGCCTTGCGAAGCAATACATCTCTCATAGGTATTGTTTTTACGCTTTCGTATTTCTCCAATACAAGATCTTTAGTATCCGATAAAATACAATCGAAACGGCGAATGACTGTCAATGGTAAAATAACCTCACCATATTCGTGAGGTTTGTACACCCCTGTCAATTTATCTGCAATCGCCCAGATTAAAGACGCTTTTTCACTTATGTTTGCACTTAAACTCATCTTATTTGTCCTCCATTTTAATATCTGCAGAAAATTCCATGACATCACAAATGTCGCAATTCAATGCGGCGCAAATCTTTTGAAGTATTTCGGTGTTTACATTTTCATTTCGGCCAAGCTTCGAAATGGTAGCAGAACTGACGCCAGAAAGACGCTGCAGGTCTTTCTTTTTCATGTTCTTATCAATCAACAGCTTCCAGAGCTTGTTATAGCTTATTGCCATGGTTTTGCACCTCCCGCAAATATATTCCAATTATATCGTTAATACGAGAAAATAACAATAAAATTTAAGAACGCATTATTTTTAATGCCTATTCATGTTTGCATCCGCATCGTTTTGCGGGTGCTTTTTATTTTTATCAGCATTCCGTCCGAATTGATCCGCTTTCTTGGCATACGGTGAACACGATATTTTTTTCTAACAAAATACCTTTACCGGTACTCAACCAGTGTGATTGTGTCCTGTGGATGTTGAGGAGCTTGATTATTGTGACCGTCCGTTTAACTGCAATCTCATGGCATATGGTGAGCGGCGAAATAATTCAAAGAATTTTATCCTTTGGTCGTTCAAACAGTGAAAAAGTGTCCTGTGACTATTGAGGGAGAAAAATGCTATTTGAAAAACCTCAACTTATGTTCTTTTCCAAGGCTATGAGATGAGAGGAAAAAAATTCTGATTCTTTTCGTTCAAACAGATGGTTTAGCTCCATTGGTTAGTGAGGGAAAAGAAATTAGCCCTCGGGAGGAGGTGAAAAAATGCAATATGACAATCTGCCAAAAGCACTGCGAGAAAACGGCAAGTTCTGCCTCTGGAGGTTCGAAGAACGTCAAGGACAAGAGAAGCCCGCTAAGGTTCCGCATCAAATTAATGGGAGAAAAGCACAGCCAAACAATGAAAAGACCTTCACAGATTATAGCGCTACGGTTGAGGTCGTGAACCGGTATGACGGGCTTGGAATTGGCATCTTTAAAGGTTTTTCTGCCATCGATATCGACCACTGCATCAACGAGGACGGAACTTTAAGTCCTCTTAGTAAGGCCATCGTAGAACTATTCGAGGGCTGCTATATAGAGAAAAGTCCATCCGGCAAGGGCCTTCGCATCCTTTTCAAGGCGAGTGGCTTCAAGTACAACATAGCCAAATACTACATCAACAATATCAACATCGGCGTTGAGGTCTACGTCTGCGGCGCAACAAAAAAGTTCGTCACCGTAACCGGCAACGTGTACAAAAACGGTGACATTCAAGAGGCTACCGACAAGCTGCAGGTCCTGCTGGACCGCTTCATGCTACGACCAGTGAAAAAGAAAACCAAGAGTCAAAAACCCGCCATCTCCTACCTATCGGATGAGGAAGTCCTCAGTAGAGCAAAGACTGCTAAAAACAGCGAGGAATTTATCAAGCTGTTGGAGGGTGAAATTCCCGAAGACAAATCCCAAAGCGAATCAGACCTTGCCCTGTGTGCGCATCTTGCGTTCTGGTGCGGCAAGGATACCACTCAAATGGACAGGCTGTTCCGACAAAGCGGTCTGTACCGTGAAAAATGGGACAGGGTCCAGAGCGGTACCACCTATGGACAGATCACCCTTGAAAAAGCGGTAGATGGTGTGTCAGAGACATACAGTCCTATTGGAAGGCTCTCTCAAATCGAATCAGATTTTGAAGTGCCAGGCTGTAAACCACTGGAGGAAATGAAACCCCATCGCGATCCTCGCTACGGGTGGAACGACATCGGCAACAGCAATCTGTTCGCTGACCACTATAAGGCAATCGCCCGATATGTGCCGGAGCGCAGGCAGTGGTTCGTTTATGACGGTATGGCATGGCGGGCAGATACCGGTAACTTGAAGGTCATGAACCTCTGTAAGAAACTGGCCAACAAGCTGATGGTTTACGCCCTGTCCATTGAGGAAGAGCTGCTTCGCAAGCAGTACATCGAGTTTATCAGCAAATGGCAGACCCGCAGGCAGCGGGAAATCGTACTCAAAGATGCTCAAGACGTGCATCCACTCTCTGCCAGCGCCTTTGATGCTGACATCTATCTGCTCAACTGCCAGAACGGGACGCTGAATCTGCAAACTGTTGTGTTCCGTGAACACAGGGCCGAGGACTACATTACCAAAATCGCAGGAGTACATTATGACCCATCAGCAAAGTGTCCTCGCTGGGAGCAATTCATTGACGAAGTCATGAGCGGCGATAGGGAGAAGGCAGAGTTCTTCCAAAAAAGCTTGGGCTATGCCCTGACGGGAGATACCCGCCATGAGGCGATGTTCATCCTGTTCGGCGCAACTACCCGAAATGGCAAAGGCACCTCGATGGAAACGTTCCTGCGGATCTGCGGTGATTATGGCAGAACCTGTAGACCGGAAACCATCGGGATGAAACCAAATAGCAGCGGCTCTGCTCCTTCCGAGGATGTGGCGCGGCTGGCCGGAGCGAGGTTCGTGAACATCAGCGAGCCGGACAAGCGGCTGACGCTCAGTGCGGCGCTCCTTAAGACGTTGACAGGCAGCGACACTGTAAATGCCCGGTTCCTGCATGAAAACAGCTTTGACTTCAAACCCCAGTTCAAAATCTTTACCAATACCAACTACCTACCAACCGTGACCGACCTGACCCTGCTGACCAGCGGGCGCGTGAAGATCATTCCCTTCGAGCGGCATTTTGATGAGTTCGAGCGGGACCTCGGTCTGAAGGACGAGTTCTTTCAGCAAGAAAACCTCAGCGGCATCCTCAACTGGGCGTTAGAAGGATACGCAAAGCTCCGCAGGAGTGGCCTTGATATGCCGCAATCGGTCAAGGACGCAACCTTCGCTTACCACCGGGAAAACGACAAGGTCGGACTCTTCATCGAAGAACGCCTGGTCGAGGATGGTAGCTGTGAGGAACGCACCTCCGACATCTATTACGCCTATCAAGGCTGGTGCAGGGAGAACGGCTACTTCCCGGAAAACGTCAGAAACTTTAAAACCGCTCTGGCCAACACAGGTGAGATCGTGAGGAAGCGTCCTCGGAATGGAGGTGAAAAAACCACTGTGTTTATTGGCTACAAGCTACTCAGGGGAACAGAATTCCTTGAGTAAATCAACACAGGGGCAGACTGTGGCAGGTATTTTAGGTAGTTTCTAAATTCTATAGTCATATGAGAAACAACCCATAAAACCTGCCACAAGATGCCCCACGTGAGAAAGGAGGAAAAGAATGGCTACTAAAACCTATCTTCTGGTCCAAGACGACCACAACCTACTGTGTACTCGATACTTCTTCGGTAACCCATATCTTGTTGCAGAGGAAAGCGGCTGCCGCTTCTATATGACAGTTCACGACAGCGGCGCTATCCGGGTACACGCAACCAAGCCGTATGACTTTGGAAGACTTGATGCCTTAATGGTACGGTGTCCCAAGTGCACAGCTCAGATGGTACCAATCCATTCATCATTCAACAACGATGAAACGCAAGCTTTCCGGTGCATCATCTGCAAGAAGTGACCCCAGGGGGAGGTAAAATCCCTAGTACTTTTTCAACCGGACAGCGGCGTGGGGCTTCACGCACAAAAACGCGAATTCAAACAGGGTATTAACCCCAAATTAAATTTAGGAGGATTTTATCATGAAAACATCAGCAACTTACAACAAGGCATTTTGGAATGTTATGAGAGGCAATGACGAGAGTCGGCAGAATTTGAGCGAAGGCTATGACGATGCAGGATCAAGCATCACTCCCTTCGAGTTCAGAGAGACGCTTAATCAAGCACTTGCAAAGGAAAACCTGTTCCGCAGATTTGCCACTGTCATAAGCCTTACCGAAGCAAGCGGAACCATCCAAGCAACAACATCTTCTGGCACTGCTGAATGGGTAGCAGACGGAGATCCAATCCCTGTGAGCGATGATACCTTCGCTCAGTTCCCAATAAAATCGTATAAGCTGGCATCCATGGTCAAGCTCAACCGCTCTTTCGTAGGCGACATGAATTTCGACCTGGAGAAATATCTGGTGAGCGATTTTGCTAAGCGATTCGGAAGGGCTGAGGAAAATTCCTTTATTAACGGTAATGGAACCACGCAGCCGACCGGCATTCTTACAGCGGATGCCGCCATCACAGCCACTAACAGTATATCAGTCACCTTTGACGAGATGATCGCCTTGTATTTCTCTCTGAAAGACGAATACCGACAGAACGCCATCTTCATCATGCATGACCAAACAGCTATGATGCTCAGGACACTCAAGGATTCAAGTGGCAGATATCTTTGGAATGACTCAGATAACACGATTTTCGGAAAGCCTGTGGTCACATCTCCGTATATGCCACTGGTATCAGCGGGAGCAAAGAGCATTTCATTTGCTGACCTGTCCTACTACTGGCTGATTGAGCGACAGCCGCTGAGCATGAAGCGTCTGCGTGAGCTTTATTCCCTGCAGGGACAGATTGGTTTCCAAGCCATCGAAAGGCTAGATGGCAAGCTTATACAGCCTGAGGCATTAAAACTTCTACAGATGAGTGCCTAAGGCAGACTTATGGTGCCGGGTCCTAATCCGGCTCGGCACCTTTTACTATAAAACTGAAAATGGAGGTCATTTATGAACACTCAAAATCAAAGCCGCACCTTTGAAACGGCTATCGGCGGTACGGTCTATGTTGTTGAGTCCTGTGTAAGCGAGTCCGCAAAGGAAAGTGCCTACAACAAGCTCAAAAGGCTGATTACCACTAATGCCAAGCACCTGGAAATGATATCGGACAGTTCAAATAAAGATACGGAAATCGACTCGACTACTTCAAAATAGTACGGTAATATCACAGTGCCTAACCGTTTGAAGACTGTCGGAAAGAGAGGTTAGCATGAATAGACAGTCATTCAACAAAATACAAAGAAAAACACCAGCATCCGATGAGACACTGATTACCGCCCTATATTGCAGACTATCCCGCGATGATGAGCTTTCCGGTGACAGCAACAGTATTGTCAACCAGAAAGCAATTCTGAAGAAGTTCGCCGAGGACAATGGTTTTCGTAACCTCCGCTTCTATGTGGATGATGGTGTCAGCGGTACCACCTTCGACAGACCGGACTTCAATCGCATGATTGCGGATGTGGAATCGGGCATGGTAGGAACAATCATCATCAAGGATATGTCGCGCTTTGGCAGGGATTATCTAAAGGTCGGCTATTACACCGAGATCATGTTCCCGGAGTCAGGTGTCCGCTTTATCGCCATCAACAACAGCATCGACAGTGCCAATCAGCAGGACAGCGACTTTACACCATTCCTCAACATCATCAACGAATGGTACGCCAAGGATACCAGCAAGAAAATCCGAGCTGTGTTCAAATCCAAGGGCGAATCCGGCAAGCCGCTCTGCACCAACCCGCCATACGGTTATGTCAAGGACCCGGAGGACAAGTTGAAGTGGATCATTGACGAGGAAGCCGCCGAGGTGGTACGTGAAATATTCAGACTCTGCATGGCAGGATTTGGTCCTTCGCAGATTGCCAGACAGCTTGAAGCGCGATGCGTCAACGTTCCTACGGTTCATTTAAGGAGCAAAGGCATCAACACACCTGCAAGGCCACCGGAGAATCCATACGCATGGCAGTCAAGGTCAGTAGCCGACATCCTCGCCAAATTGGAATATCTAGGCCATACGGTTAATTTCAAAACCTTCAAAAGGTCATACAAGAACAAGACCAAGATGCAGAACAAGCCGGAGGACTGGCTAATATTTGAAAACACCCATGAAGCCATCATTGATGAAGGAACCTGGGAAACGGTGCAGAAAATCCGAGATGGCAAACGCCGACCTTCCCGCATGGGTGAGATGGGGATGCTCTCCGGCATGATGTACTGCGCGGATTGTGGAGCAAAGCTGTATCAAGTGAGGGCCAATGGCTGGACCCATGACAAAGAGCATTTCGTCTGCGCTACATACCGCAAGGTCAAAGGTGGCTGCAGTTCTCACCAGATTCGCAATGTTGTGGTAGATCAGCTTGTGGCCGAGGATTTACGTAAGGTGCTGGCTTTCGCCAAAAAACGGGAAGCGGAATTCATACGAATCGTCACCAACAATTCGGAAAAGGAGCTCGCCAAGGAACTACGACTCAGTCAAAAGGAATATGAGCAGGCGCGAGTACGTATCTCAGCCATTGATAAGATCATTCAAAAGCTCTATGAGGACAAGGTACTCGGTAACATCACAGAGGAACGCTTTTACAAGATGTCTGCGGATTACGAGGCCGAACAGAAAGCTTTGGAAACTCGAGCTACAGTGTTGAAAAAGGCTCTCGATACTGCAAAAGAACAGAATCTTAACACAGACCGCTTTCTGGCCCTTGTCAGGAAATATACGGAAATACCGGAGCTGGACGCAGAAATCATCCGAGAGTTCATTGACAGAATCATCGTATTCAAAACAGAAAAGGTGAACGGACGAAGAATGCAGCGCATCCGGATAATCTACAACTGCATCGGTGAAATCAACATTCCAGAAGAGGACGAAAAAACGGCATAGCCGCTATAAACGACTATGCCGAATTTTTCAGAGATTAGAAATCCCTATTTGACCGCCCCTAAAAGGGTCCTTTTATTTTCATTTTAAAAGCAAAAAAGAGATATCTGAATATGTTGCGCAATATTATTCTTTTAGGATGATAACGTGGATTGAAAAAACAGCTGAAGGACACAACTGGAAAGATTTTATCTCTTTGTTAGTTGAAGATATGAAAAAAATGGCATTGGAAGGTCGTCATCATGGATGCCCTTTGGGTGTCTTAGGTATTGAAATGGCTTTTACAGAACCAGATTTGGCAAAGAAATATGCTGAATCAATGGAAAAAATAATGATTATTTTTTCCGAGGTTTTAAAGCGTTCAAATGTTCCTATTGAACAAGCCCAAGATGTTTCCAGGCGCGCATTTATTCTTTACCAAGGGTACTTGCAGTATTATCGAATGACAAAAAATATTGCATTATTTGACAAGCTTCAAAATGATGTTGGAAATATTGTTTAGAGAACATTATTATATATTTTTGAAAAAAGGAGGATCATTACATGAAAGAAAAAATCAAGGAATTTGTGCTGGGTATGGGGGTTGATGATGTAGGTTTTGCGAAGGTGACAGATTATAATAGCCCAAGGTCACCTAAAATAGAGTCAATCTTTCCAAAGGCTCAATCTATGATTGTTTTAACCTATAAGGAGCATTCAACTTGCGAAAGTCCCAATATGCAGATTGCTATGGGAGGCAGATTGGATGTGATGGAGTTTTCCCGTTCCTGCAGTTACAAGCTGGCAAGATTTATTGAAAAGGAGTTTCACGGGAAAGCAATGACAATATCTGCATCCTATCCTATGGATATGAGCCTCAAAACATCAGGAACCATAGCTGATGTTTCCCTGCGTCATGCGGCAGTCGCTGCCGGGTTGGGTGCATTTGGGAGGCACAATCTTGTCATCCATCCCAAGCTTGGCACTCGGGTCATATTCACAGCGGTTCTTACTGATTTGGACTTACCTTCGGATCCTCCCATTACAGATGATTTGTGTATTGACTGCAATATTTGTGTTGAAAGCTGTCCTGCAGGAGCGTTAGATGTTGAAGGCAAGACCCATGTCGGTAGATGCTTGAAAGTTTCTCAGCCCTACGGACTTGGGGCAGATATAGCTTTTAGGACAAAATTGATCGATAGCTCGCCAGAAGAGCAAAAGGCAATGTTTATGGATGACCATTATTGGAGATTGTACCAAACAGGATTTATAGGGTTTCAATATTTTTGTTTTGAATGCTATAAATCTTGTCCTATTGGTCAGTAGCTGACACAACATCCAAATCAATAACTAGCATATTTTTGGCATTAAGCGAAAAAGGCACTCTACGTTATCAATTCGTAGAGTGCCTCATTATAATTTTAAGTTCCAGGTTTAAAATGGCGGTATCTTGGAAGACACATTTATGCGACCATCAGGTATGAGTCACGATTTGAACTGATGATCTGATTGTATAATTGTTCATGTAATGATCTGAACAGGTTCTGACCTGTCTGGTTGGCGTGTGGGTCTCTAGTGAATTTAAAGTATCGATTTGGATAGAAATAGGTAAGATCTCCCATAGCTCCCCTTTCAGCGTACTGCAAGAAACTGCTGTGAACATCAGCCACATAATAATTCGCATCTAAAATCCCATTGATTTTTGTGTTGATTCTATCTATATATGTTTTAGCTATGTTGTGAAGACGTGGGTCATCTTCATAGCCTCGAATCGAAATTGTGTTGTACGGATTATACAAGGTCATTGAGATGATCTGGGCTTCTGGATTCAACTCGCGTATCCTTGCTATTATTAACGCGTATTCATTCTCAAACCGGTTAGTACCCTCCTCAGCAGCAGTTTCATTAATAGCGGAGAAGTAGTTGTAAGCTGCGTGCATGACATTATTGCCACCGATGCTGATGGTAATAATATCGGCATTACGTACTTTATTGGAAAATGTTTCATTACTTAACTTGGCAAGCAGGTCAGACGAATCATCGCCATCTGTTCCCAGATTCTCCATGGTTACTTCTATGTCATATTGGTTCTCCAAGAAGCTACGGAAGCCATAGACGTAGCTGGTGGTGGTTCCTCTAGAGGTGCTGCCTGTTACCAATGAATCTCCCAAGGCAACATAGTGGATAGCAGTGGGGGCTGGTGGCGGTGAAGTAGCAACAACTTCCACAACACCGTTGATTATATTGTAAACATTTGTGTCATCAGGTGTAAATGTCCATTGGAAATTCCCAGTCTCCTGGACTATCTGACTACTGTCAGTCCAACTGAGTGTTCCAGAAACTACTGTGCCTTTATCCGGATCCTTGAATGTACCGCTTAACACAGAATCTGACAAAGGAGATTCTTCTTCTACCGAACTAGCTTCAATAGTTTGGTCCACTACAGGATCTATTGGTTGCACCTGTTGTTCTTCCTCAACTGTCATAGTAATGCTGTCAGTGAACCCACCGTCTATTGTCGTTACTGTTATTACCGCTTCTCCGACGGATACACCAGTGACTAGGCCAGTTTCGTCCACAATCGCTTTTATTGAATTACTTGTCCAGGTTACGTCCTTATTTGTTGCGTCTCCTGGTTCCACCATTGCATTGAGCTGAACTGTATCTGCCACAGTAATCGTCTGATCGCTTTCACTGATACTGACGCCCGAAACTGGAATCGGATCTGGCACCACTGCGCCTTCAACAGTAAGGGTTATCTGATCACTTGTGTATGCGCTTGCAGTTTGGCCTGACTGTCCACGTCCGGCTATGGCTGGAGCTGAAGCAACGATGGAGAAATGGTAAGAACCCGGTTCAAGCGAACTGCTGTTGATGATTAAATCTACCTGTGCGGTTGATTTTTTGCCTAAATCTATCTTTGCTGGGCTAAAGCTGCTTAAATCACTGATTAAACCATTACCTTCGATGCTAAAGGTTGTTTCCCGGGCAGTACTGGAACTATTATTTGTCACTGTCACCTTGAAAACTGTTGAACCAGTACCTTCGGTTATCGTTTTGACTGTTTGATCTACTTTCACGCTTGAAATCGCTGCAAAAGCAGTTGTTGCCATTCCAAAAGCCATCATTATGATCAACATAAATATTGCTGTTTTTCGTATCGTGCGGGCTAGTTTTTTTCTCATCGCTCTCCTCCTAATTTTTTTAATAAATATGTTCTTTTCTACGGATAAAAAAACCGACCAAAATCAATATGGTCGGTTACGCTCCAGCTCTAGTAAGTCCAAGCGTCCAATATAGACTTACTTTCTTGGCTCCTCATAGTTACTTTTCTATGTTTACTATATCACATACTGAGACAAGTGAATACAAATATTTTTTATGATATTAAGACTGTTTATTATTGTTTGTTTGTATTGTTTTGACATCCCCAATCACTCCAAAGCATTCAAATCAACAATCGTAATACTAACCGCATCAAACTCAATCAGCCCGTCATTCTTCATCTTCTGCAGCTCCCGGGAGAGGGATGTCCGCTGAACGCCTATGCGGTCAGCGAGAGCTTTCTTGGTGGATTGAAGCTGTATTTTGTATGAGTTTTGAAGCTTATGTTCGTTCTTAAGATAAGCTAGAATACTTTCTCTGATGGAGCGATTGACATAGTACTTGATCTTATCTCCCAAAAGAAGGGCATGGTCTGATATATATTCCAGAAACTGTCGAAGAAAGCTTAGGTTTGTTGAACATAAATCAAATAATATATCCTTTTGAATCACCAATAGCGATGTATCTGTTTTCGCGGTAACTGTCATGGGGTAATGAGGGTTTCTGGAGAATATAAGGTTTCCACCTAGAATATCATCTGGATAAAACTCGGTGATGGTCAACAAATCTCCCGACTCGTCAATGCGTTCAACGACAACCTTGCCACTGAGAATATGCTCGACAAAGGCACATTTATCACCATCAAAATGGATTATCTCATCCTTGCTATATGTTTTGATATTCATGGTATTGGTTTTCAAACATTCCTCTAGAAACGCTTGAGGGATATGCTTCAGAAAAGCGTAGTTGTCTTTATTGGACAATAGATTATTCATAAAAACTCCTTTTAGTGTTACCACGGTAACACCTTTTGCATTGCTATTATTATATACTCAATTCATTCAGGTTGAAAGGAGAAATTTATGGACGTGTTCACATTGTCATTTTGGGGTATATCATTGGCCTTGGTGGGGGTTTCACTGGCTAAAAGTAAAGAGAAAACATTTGAGGCTATGAAAAAGTCCAAAGGTATGATGGGAAATATGCTTGGCGAGATTGTCGCCATCATTTTCGTGATCGGATTGGTGCTGACATTTATTCCGCCCGAATCAATCAAATCCGTACTGGGGTCTGAAAATACTTTCGTATCATCAATCATAGGGGCTGTTGTAGGGAGCATTACCCTCATACCGGCTTTTGTTGCTTTTCCGCTGGTAGGATCATTGGTCAATGTAGGAGCCAGTATCATTCCGGCTGTCGCGTTTTTGACCACACTGACGATGGTTGGCGTGGTTACCTTCCCATTGGAGAAGAAGGAGTTCGGCGTGAAGTTTGCCCTTGTGAGAAATCTGCTTAGCTTTGTGGCTGCATTGCTAATCGCTATGGCAATGGGGGTGATCTTATGACCTTTACCAATGTTATGAAGAAAAACAAGCTGATGGCGATTGTTGCATCGATATATCTAATCATCTTTGTTCTGATGCCGGAAAAGGCCGCGATAGCGGTAAGCAATAGCACTTACTATCTGATAGAAATGGTTCAAATACTGCCAGTCATATTTCTTTTGACAGTTGCTATTGAAGCGTTGATACCTAAGGAGACAATCACCAAGCGTCTAGGTGAGAAATCAGGTTTTTTGGGGAACATATTGTCATTGTTGCTGGGGAGCTTATCTGCAGGCCCTATTTATGCGGCATTCCCTATCAGCAAGATGTTGCTTAGCAAAGGTGCAAGTGTATCGAATATTGTCATCATCCTGAGCTCATGGGCAGTCATCAAAATACCCATGCTGGCCAATGAAGCAAAATTTCTAGGTGTTTCTTTTATGGGAGTCCGATGGGTCCTGACTGTTATTGCCATTTTGATCATGGCTTGGATCACTGAAAAGTTGGTTGATAAGAAAGATATGTTGAAGGCAGGGACAGTAGAAACTGACAATCATATTGCAATCAATAAAGACTATTGCATCGGCTGTGGCATATGCGTGAAAATGATGCCCCAGGTCTATGAGATCATTGACCAGAAGGCACATGTCATTGAAGCTGGCATCAAGCCATGTGATGATGCCATGATTCAAAAGACGGCTGAAAAATGTCCTACACATGCGATTGCTGTTAAAAGGAAAGGGGGTGCGGTTGCTTGAGAATTGTCAGGAATGCAGCTTGATTTGTCCTGTGGAGGCTATACGGTATAGATAGCATGGTTTATAATGATTGAAGCGTTTAGTCACTGAAGTGAAAAACCCCCGATACGATTGTTTTCCCGTGTCGGGGGTTTTGTGCAGTGTGGATTTCAGGAAAACTGCTTATTATGAAAATATGAGTGAATAATAAATATTAAATGTGATTTTTTAATCAAAAAAATATAGCGCAGGTTCTTGAAAAATGATAAAATAAAAACAATATAATCATACCTTTCTCCTCACATCCCGTGAATTGACACAATTTAATTTTGATCAGGCATTCAAAACTAGAGAATGCTGAAAAATGATTAAGGGTGGTGATGAAACCAACGTCTTGTAAAGCATAATTCATTCAATTAAGTTTGTTAGCATTCATCGCAACGAAGTCATATCAGTCTGATATGAGCTTCAGGTTTTGGTTATTAAATTAACCAAGTGTATGTGAAATGGAGGTATTATGAAAAAGAATCTGAAAAAAATTATGATTTTAATGCTCGTTTTAGCATTTTTACTATCAGCATGTTCACCAGCTCCACAACCAACAACAGCAACAACGGCAGCACCAACAACAGCACCTCCTACCGAACCTAGCGGCATGAAGCCAGGGAAGTATATCGGAGAGGTTAGGGGATATAATGCTATGGTTAAGGTAGAGACGGAAGTTGACGCTGACAAGATTTTATCCGTCACTGTTGTAGATCATAAAGAAACCCTTGGAATAGGAACAAATGCCGTTGATCTTATGCCTCAAAAATTTGTAGATGCACAATCTGTTGCAGTAGATGTAGTAACTGGCGCTACAGCAACAAGCTTGGCAATAACCTTCTCGGTTAGAAGCGCGCTTGAGCAAGCAGGGGCCGATATGGCCACTTTTACTGTCAAACCGGCACCACCAACACCTAAAGATGCAGCCTATGATGCAGGTGTTGTGGTCATTGGCGGTGGGATAGCAGGACTCACTTCAGCGCTACAAGCTACCTTGAATGGCGCAAAGGTCATACTTGTTGAAAAAATGGACGTGGTGGGTGGCAATTCAATTCGTTCTTCAGGTGGATTCAATGTGGCGGGACATCCCCAACAAATAGAGGCCATTGGTCTGACACAAAGAACCGATCCTGAGCAGTTTATCGAGTTCACAATGAAAGGTGGACATCAGATGAATGACCCTGCTCTTGTCCGCTATATGGTTGAAAACTCAGCAGCCGCATTTGATTGGTTGGCAACCATCGGTATGGAACCGAGATTTGGCGAGAGCAAGACAGGTGGCAGTGTCCCAGGAAATGCCCCGGGTCTTGTTGTAGGACTTGAAGAACGCTTTAAAGAAGCAGGTGGTGTAATTCTGCTTGGCACTAAGGTCACTGAGATTGTCATGAAGGATGGCGCTGCAGCTGGTGTCATTGCGACCAGCAAAGATGGTGGAACTGTTACGGTTAGCGCTAAAGCTGTTGTTCTTGCAGCAGGTGGATTTGGTGCCAATCTTGACATGGTAACCGAGCTGGATCCTAGTCTTAAAGGATTTGTAACCAACAATAGCCCTAGCGCAACAGGTGATGGCATTGCTTTGGCTCAGAATGTGGGGGCGGCGATCCGGGATTTGAATGAGATTCAAATTCACCCGACCGTGCATAATCCTTCTTCCACTATGGTGACAGAGGGGGCTAGAAGTGCCGGTGCCATACTGATCAACACATCCGGCAAGAGATTTACAGATGAGGTTAACTTCCGTGATGTGGTATCCGCTGCTATTTTAGAGCAGGATCAAGGCTTTGCATATATTCTCATGAATCAGGATCTTGTTGACACCAATACCAATATTCAGGGTTATTACAATATTGGATTGCTCAAGAAATTTGATACACTTGCAGAGGTAGCTGCATTCATGAAAATAGATGCTGCTGTAATTCAAGAGACAGTGGACACTTGGAACAGTTATGTTGCAAACAAAAATGATCCGGAGTTCAAAAGTCAATTTGACTGGCGCCGTGACTTAAGCAAAGGCCCTTATTATACAATTGATGTCGCTCCAGGGATACACCATACTATGGGTGGTGTGGTCATTAATACTAACGGTGAAGTAATTTCCACAACAGGGGACATAATTCCAGGTCTGTTTGCTTGCGGAGAAGTCACAGGTGGTGTACATGGTGGCAATAGAGTCGGTGGTAATGCGATCACTGATTGTCTGGTATATGGTATGACAGCTGGAATCAATTCCGCTGCGTATGTGAAAAACTGATATTTTAAAAAAGTCTAATCACCAAAATCCCACAGATTCATTCTGTGGGATTTTTATTGAAAAAATCAAGTTTCATTAAAAGTAATTTAGAAAATGATGAAAATCAACATGTCATAAGTAAATGGTGCTACAATGACAAAAAAAGAGAAATGACTGGCATAGAATGCAAAGGAATAATTGTAAAGGAGCACTTATGATTAAGATAGAGGACGTATCATTTACCTACCCCGTTACACAGAAAAAGGCGATTAATCATCTCCAATTTGAAATCGAAAAGGGAGAGATTTTTGGTTTTTTAGGGTCTAGCGGTGCAGGGAAGACAACGACACAGCGCCTTATTATCGGATTGCTGAAGGGATACAAGGGACATATTCATGTGATGGGGAAAGAACGCAGCCAATGGGGTAATGATAGAGCTTTATTATGCGATTTTAGGGGTCTATTCGATTTCATTTGGTAGATTGATTTTTATCGCTGTCCTATGCTCGTTATTTGCCGCATCTGTTGGACTTTTGTTTTTTGCTCTTGCAAGTGACAAGATCAAAGGTCTTACCTATGCCAAGGGCATGAACTTCTTTATTCTCTTTGCTTTTTCGGATTTGTTGGGAGTCCCTTGGCTTTCTTACCTGAGCGCTTTATTCGCGACTTTCTGGCTTTCCGGTTTAATCAGGGGATCCTTTTCAATACAAACAATCGCTGGTGGTCGTTTTATGCTGGTTTGCAGCGATGGTCTTTTTCACTCATAAGAGAGGGAAGTAGGTTTTGAAAACAAAAGCCACAGACGGGATCTGTGGTTTTTGATTAAAACTTTACTCGCCATCAAAGATAAGCTTGTTGTCTTCACCATGGATTAAAAAAATTTTTTCGATTTCATCACTAATCAAGTTTTCAATGCTTCCATCATAATTGATTTTAGCACTAATACTGCAGTTGGAACTCAGTATACGAGGTACCGGCATTAATTCGCAGGATATGTTGTTTTTTTTGCATTTCCTCTCGAACTTAATAGCGCCTGAATGGGTAAAGAATAATATCATATATTCCATGTTTATTTCTTTGCCTCTAAAATAAAATCTTCCCCATCTTCTGTAATTTTAGTGGTGTATCCAGAGCTTTTGAGAAATCTTTCTACATTTCCTTTTGCGGTATTGTTATCTACTAATATTTCTAATCCTTCAGGATTTTTATCCAATGCTTTTTTGGTCATCAGGACCGGTTGAGGGCAACTCATGCCTCTTGTGTCTATTCTATTCATAAAATCTTCTCCTCATATATTAGTTTTTGCTAAATCATCTGAATTGAAATACGAAATTATTGCTAAAAACACGAATATTATGATAACAGATACCTTACCATTAAGAGTTGCACCTGCTGGACTTGAAGCCAATCCAAAGTTATGGGCTATGGCAGCTCCCACAATCATTCCCATCACACTAACGACAGAATCCGTATTACCTTCTCCTGATAAAATCAGCTGTCTAAGTGGACATCCGCCTAATAGAACAGATCCCCAGCCTACAACTGCCATTCCCAGGAAGTTCCAGAGTCCGTCGGTATGGGCAACAGGTTGACCTGCAAATCCAAGATTAAAGAATCCTAAAGATATGTTTCCGATGAAACTTACGACAATAATAGATATAAAGCCTAGCAGAAGATAGTTATCTTTAAAGAGCATCATATCTCTAGAACCACCAACCATGCACAGTCTGGTTTTTTGTGCCAATACGCCTACTATAAGTCCTGCGGCTAGAGACATTAGAATAGGTGCCGCTTGTGATCCCGGTCCAGTTTCACTGAAAAATATAAAGGCGGGAGCAGTTATAAGAAGTATAAACCAGCCTACATTTACTACAGGGAAAATATAGCCTTCAATTTTAGGCATTTTATAATTTCTTTTGAGATTGAATCCTTTATTTAAGAATCTTACGCCAACTAAAATACCGGCTAAAAACCCAGCTAATCCAACTATAGCATTTAAATCTCCAGCGCCTATTCTTAACACCATTCTTAAAGGACATCCTAAAAACACTAAAGCTCCAATCATCACAACCATGCCTAGCATAAATCTCATAAATGGCGCGGACCCTCCTCTAGATTCAAACTCTTTGTTTTTAAGAGATATCAAAAAAGCCCCCAATACCAGTCCAATAATCTCAGGCCTTATGTATTGAACGACTCCGGCTCTGTGTAATCCCAATGCGCCTGCGATATCTCTCAAAAAGCATGCTATGCAGTATCCCATATTGCCGGGGTTGCCATAATAACCTAGAATTACGGATATAAGACCAACTGCTCCTCCTGCAAGTATAATTCCTTTTTTTCCTTTCATTCATGCCTCCTCATAGATGTTTTTGATTTCGATATTAGTTTAACAATTGCTCATTTTAATGTAAAATGGATTATACTAATCGTTCTAGAGTGACTGATAAGTAATACCTATAGTGATTGTTAAAAAGACTGATAGATAATATAATGAGACATAAATTACGACATAATCATCAATTGATCATTAGTTAAAAGGAGACGAAAAACTGTGGTCTGAGTCTCCTTCTAACAGTCAAGGCTGTATAGTTATAGGTACAAATCCACAGTGCTTAACTTATTATACCGAAGTAAATGAGTTTCAAGATATAAAAAAACAAAGAAAGGAAAATATAATCCAATCACCTATTAAAGGATAATTAGATTATACGAGACGTTTATGAGACAAGTCTATCTAGATAATGGCGCCACATCTTTTCCAAAAGCACCAGGTGTAGCCGAGAGTATATCCGACTATATTTTAAATGTTGGATCAAATGTGAATCGAGGTGCTTATAGCTCTTCGTATAAGGCTGAAAACACTGTCTATGAAACGAGAGAACTCATATGTCAACTTTTCAGTTTTAACAAGCCTGAAAATGTTGTGTTCACTAAAAATGTCACAGAAAGTCTTAATGTGCTTATCAAGGGTCTGGTAAAAGAAAATGACCACGTAATCGTATCTTCAATGGAGCATAATGCGGTCATGAGACCTTTGAATGCTTTAGGCAATAAAATCGAATACACTAAGGTACAATGTAATGTATTGGGAGAACTGGACATAAAGGATTTTGAGAATTCCATTAAACCAAATACGAAAGCGGTGGTCATGACCCATGCTTCCAATGTCTGTGGCACTATATTGGATTTAGAGGAGGTTGGGCGGATATGTAAGGAAAAAGGAATTTCTTTCATTGTGGATAGTGCACAGTCAGCTGGGTTTTTAGATATTGGTTTTAATCAATTAAATGCGGATGCCATAGGCTTTACAGGACACAAAGGTTTGTTGGGACCTCAAGGTATCGGTGGATTCATAATCAATGACAAGCTGGTTGAAAAAATGGATACTTTTATAGAAGGCGGAACGGGAAGCCTATCCGATTCAGAATTCCAACCGGATTATATGCCGGATAAATTCGAATCTGGAACTTTAAATATCCCTGGACTTTTTGGCCTAAATGCCTCTTTAAAGTATATATTGAAAGAAGGATTGGACAGTATAAGGGAAAAGGAATTACACCTTCTTGATCAATTTATGCAGGGTATTTATGATATGAAAAATATTGAAATAATAGGGAAGAGGTCATTACTTGAAAGAACGGGAATTATATCCCTGGATTTTGTAAATAAGGATAACGGCCTTATCTCTCATGAACTCAGTAAAGATTTCGGTATTATGACTAGATGTGGTATGCATTGTGCGCCATCGGCTCATAAAACCTTAGGAACTTATCCAAGAGGCACAGTGAGATTTGGATTCAGTCATTTTAATACTTTTGAAGAAATTAAGTACACAATTGATTCAGTAAAGAGATTGGCCAGCAAATAATTTTGAGGAAGGTAGTGTTTTGGAATTTAATCAATTAGAGAGTTTTTTAAGTGTGGTAAAACACAAAAGTTTTTCTAAGGCTGCAAAGGAGATGTATCTGACTCAGCCAACTGTCAGTAATAACATTCAAAACTTAGAACGAGAGTTGAAGAGTATTCTTTTAGATAGGAAAAGCAAAACGGTTACTTTAACAGATGCAGGAAAGGAATTTTATACATATGCCCTTGAACTTATAAACACAAGAGATAAGGCGAAATTTGTTCTAATGGAAAAATCCGACAGCATTGAAGGAGAAATAAATATAAATGCCAGTTCTATTCCTGAACAGTATCTTCTTCCCTATATCATTAAAGGGTTTACAAAAAAATATCCCCTAGTCACATTTATCGTCACGCATAAAAATTCCAAAGATGTGGTGGATGATATACTGAAAGGGAAAAACAACTTCGGTATAGTGGGTGCTAAATATGCCTCTGAAGTATTAGAGTACATTGATTTTTACCAAGACGAGCTTGTTTTAGCTGTGCCGAACAACGAAAATTACAATTGGCTTTCCGAAACTGTAAATATTGAGTGCTTGTTTTCAGATAAACTAATATTTAGGAAAAAAGGTTCGGGCACAAGATTATTGGTGGAAAAGCGTTTTTTTGATTTAGGCATTCATTTAGATGATCTAAATATAACTTCTTTTATAGACAGCAATGAAATGATAAAAAAAATGATTGAATTAGAGTTAGGCATAAGTTTTATTTCAAAAATTGCTATAAAAAACGAAATAGATTTAGGCTTAATCAAAACCTATAAAATAAAAGATCTTGAATTAAAGCGAAATTTCTATTTCGTACATCATAAGCACAGAACCTTATCGCCAGTAGTAGAAGCTTTCAGAGATTTTTTAATAAACTGGAAGGGAACTCAATTTGAGTGACCATCCTAAACGTTAAATCGGAACAGCACCACATCACCGTCTTTGATGACGTATTCCTTGCCTTCTAATCTTAGGAGGCCTTTTTCTTTTGCGGCAATCATGGATCCGACCTGCTCCAGAACGTCAAAGGCAACTATCTCCGCTCGGATAAAGCCTCTCTCGATGTCTGAGTGGATTTTGCCAGCAGCCTGTGGAGCCTTTGTTCCGTTCTTGATAGTCCAAGCCCTTGATTCCTCAGGTCCCGTTGTCAGGAAGGATATCAATCCAAGAAGCTTGTAGCTAGCACGGATCAATTTATCCAATCCAGGCTCATTGATGCCTGATTCCTCTAGATACATCTGTTTCTCTTCCTTATCGAGCTCGGAGATTTCCGCTTCTATTTTTCCGCAAATGGAGATGACCTCTGACCCGTCTCTTGCGGCGTATTCCTTAATTCTATTGATGTGTGGATTTGTATCGATGGTATCCAGGTCTTCCTCGTTGATGTTGGCCGCGTATAGTATCGGTTTTGCGGTTATCAGATTCAGTGTCCTGACTAGCTTATCCTCCTCGTCAGTAAACTCCATCTGACGGACAGGCTTTTCCTGCTCTAGGTTTTCCACTATCCGAGATACCAACTCATACTCTGAGCTCTGCGATTTGTCACCTCTTGAGGTTTTGGCCAGCCGATCTCTTCTTTTCAACAGCATCTCAAGATCTGACAGGATAAGCTCAAGCTCGATGATCTCTATATCCCTGATTGGGTCCAGAATGCCTTCAACGTGGGAGACATTCTCATCCTCAAAGCATCTGACAACGTGAACGATGGCGGATACCTCTCTGATATGTGAAAGGAATTTGTTGCCTAGTCCCTCTCCCTTGCTGGCTCCCTTTACCAGTCCTGCTATATCATAAAATTCCATGGCGGTATGAACTATTTTCTTGGATTTGCTCATTGTTGACAGATAATCCAAACGATGATCCGGAACAGCGACAACCCCTACATTGGGTTCGATGGTACAAAATGGATAATTGGCTGATTCTGCTCCGGCTGATGTTATTGCGTTGAATAAAGTGCTCTTGCCCACATTTGGCAATCCTACTATTCCCATTTTCATAATTGCACGTCCTTTCATTAAAATGTACAGGACATTATATAATAGAACCATTTTAACTTCAACAAAAACTATTTAAATCCCTTTCATCACTTAACACAGTCTTAACATTCAGTTAACACGGACACAACATATAATGATTTTAAACGTGTTAAGATGTGGTTGACTAAAAAAACACAAATTGAAGGAGATTATTTAAGATGAGAAAGAGTTTAGGGTTTAAAACTGCTATATTATTGTTAATCACCGTTTTACTGATGGGTATTTTTGCCGGATGCGGCAGCAACAATACCGCAACCACTGCCGCACCAGCGACTACAGCAGCACCAGGAGCAACCACAGCAGCACCAGCTGTTAAACTTTCAGGCCAGGTCATCATTGACGGATCAGGAACAGTATATCCTTTGATGGCACACATAGCTGAACAATACATGACAACAAAAGAGAAGGATGTTAGCGTTCAGGTAGGAAGAGCGGGATCAAGTGCAGGGATCAAGAAATTTATACCTGGCGAACTGGATCTGGTAGACGCTTCAAGAGCGATGAAAACAGAAGAAAAAGAACAGCTTGAGCAAAACGGATATAAATATGATGAAGAAGTGCTTGAAATCAAGATTGCATTGGATGGATTAACATTTGTCATCAATAAAGACAACACATGGGCAACAGAAATGACAAGAGATGAGATCGTCAACATGTACCTTTCAAAGGCTCTAAAAGCAGACGACAAGGTATTATGGTCGGATGTCAGAGCGGAATGGCCAAGTGAAGAGGTTAAATTCTTCGGACCAAATGAAAACCATGGAACCTTCGAATTTTTCTACGAAGTTATCATGAAAAAGCAAGACTTGGTAGCAACTGCCAATCTGCAGCAAGAGTACTCCACATTGGTTGATTTGGTATCAAAAGACAAAAATGCCATCGCATTCTTCGGATTTGGATACTATGTCAACAATCAAGACAAACTCCAAGCTGTAAAGGTTGATTTTGGAAACGGACCGGTTGAGCCAACTCTGGCAACTATAGGTGAAGAGCTTCCATATTCAGGATTTACAAGACCGGTATTCACATATGTCAACCTGAGATATGCGAAGGAAAAACCACAGGTACTGGACTTTGCTAAATACGTAGTCTCTGAAGAAGGCGCTTCCAAGCTTGCCGGAGAAAATGGATTCGCACCACTTCCAACTGAAGTTTATGCCGAGTATATGTCAGTCCTGGAAGCAATAAAATAAAACCCTCAATTAAATCAGATGGCTTAAGTTGGGAAGCGTTGAGGCTTCTCAACTTAGGTCGTTTGAAGTTAATATAAAGGAAGTGAATTTGATGAGTGACCGCGAAATAGACGTACGAGAAATTATCCAAAATAATATAAGAAACAAAAAAGACATTGTCAATAAAATAATGCCTGTGTTTTTTTTCGTTATGGCTTCGGTGTCAGTTTTAACTACTGTTGGCATTATAGTCACCTTGGTTGTGGATGCCTATAAGTTTTTCAGCGCTGTTGGCATCTCTGAGATTTTCAGCACCAGACTGGCGCCTCTCAGAGCAGATCCTTCATTTGGCATATTGCCCCTGATCAATGGAACGATCATTATTACGGCTATCGCCATGCTTGTAGCCATCCCTCTTGGACTGACAGCTGCTTTGTATCTGAGCCAGTTTGCATCCCAGAGGGTCAGAAAAACAGTAAAACCCATACTTGAGGTGCTTGCAGGGATCCCAACCATTGTTTATGGATTCTTTGCCTATACCTTTGTGACGCCCTTATTGATGAGTCTAATACCTGCCTTGGAGTCTAAAAATGCCTTGAGTCCGGGAATTGTAATGGGCATCATGATTATCCCCCTGGTTGCTTCGCTATCTGAGGATGCCATGAATGCAGTGCCGGAGATTCTCAAGGAAGGTTCTTTGGCATTGGGATCAACTAAGCTTGAAGTTGCTTTCAAGGTTGTGATTCCATCAGCTATATCAGGTATTATCGCTTCTTTTGTATTGGCGATTTCGAGAGCCATAGGAGAAACGATGATTGTCACTATAGCCAGTGGCAGTTCAAAGGCCTTTACCTTTGATATAACAAAGTCCATGCAGACTATGACCTCCTATATCGTTGAGTTTACAAGCGGGGACGCGGGCAGTGGAACAACAGGGTACTACAGTTTGTATGCGGTGGGCTTGATTTTGCTTTTATTCACGCTAGTCATGAATCTCATTGCGCAATACATTTCTCGCAAATATAGGGAGGAATATTGATATGAATTATCAAATGGAGTCTATTAAGCCTAAAGAAGTGGCACACATGAAAGTTAAGGAAAAAAATAAAATGCTGAAAATTGAAACAGATAAAAAGAGATTGAAGAAAAGGCTATTCTTAAACCAGCTGTTTAAAAACCTGTTTTCCCTATCTGTCATATTTGCCTTGGTGGTTTTGGGAATATTGTTTTATAGGATAATTGCAGACAGCATCGGATGGCTCAATATAAAGTTTATAACAGGCAATCTGTCTATTTTTCCTGAAAAGGCAGGTATCTATGGCGTGATCATAGGTTCTGTGTGGTTGATGTCGATAGTCGTGCCGGTGACGATGATCCTAGGCGTTTCCACTGCCATTTATCTCGAGGAATATGCACACAAAGGCAATATTCAAATGTTCATAAAAGTCAACATATCCAATCTCGCCAGCGTCCCCTCAGTCATATTTGGACTTTTGGGATTGGCGGTTTTCAGCAGGCTATTCAATTTGGGATCCAGCATATTGGCAGGCGGATTGACCATGTCATTGCTGGTATTGCCCATCGTTGTCGTTTCCAGCCAGGAAGCCATAAAAGCCGTGCCGAGTTATCTGAGAGAGGCATCCTACGCAATGGGAGCTGACAAGTGGACAACTGTGAGAAGAGTGGTTTTACCGGTAGCGCTTCCCGGAATTCTAACGGGTGCCATTCTGTCTTTATCCAGGGCCATAGGCGAGACAGCGCCTTTAGTTGTGTTGGGGATACCCGCATTGCTCTTGCGTGTGCCATCAAGCGTCATGGATAATTTTACCGCTCTGCCGATTCAGATTTATTATTGGACACTGGACACAGTTTTAACAGCAGAGTATGCAAATCTGGCAGCCGCCACTATCGTTGTTTTACTGCTGATATTGTTTATTATGAATTCAGTTGCGATTGTCATAAGAAACAAGTTTGAAGTGAAATTCTAATGGAGGGGATTGAATTGACAAATAGAATACATGAAACAGATCGAATGGTTTTTGATGTAAAGGGATTGAACCTTTGGTATGATCAGGAACAGGCATTGAAAGATATCAACATAGCCATGGAAAAGAATAGGGTGACGGCCATCATCGGACCGTCCGGGTGTGGCAAGTCAACCTTTATAAAGACACTCAACCGTATGGTTGAGAACATACCTTCTGTGAGAATAACCGGAGAAATCCTGTATCATCAGCAAAACATATTTGAAAAGACCATTTCTGTAGAAGAACTGAGGACAATGGTGGGAATGGTTTTTCAAAAGCCAAATCCTTTCCCCAAGTCAATATACGAGAATGTCGTTTTCGGTCCCAAAATTCATGGTATCAAGGATAAGAATCTGTTGATGGAAATAGCAGAGAATAGCCTGAAAAGAGCCGCTTTGTGGGATGAGGTAAAAGACAGGCTCAAGAAAAACGCCTTGGGTCTTTCAGGGGGTCAGCAACAGAGATTGTGCATCGCAAGGGCATTGGCCGTTAATCCGGATGTATTGCTGATGGATGAGCCTACATCAGCGCTGGACCCGATTGCTACTGGTAAAATCGAGGATCTTGTGTTAGAATTAAAAAAGGACTATACCATAGTGATTGTAACCCACTCAATGCAACAAGCAGCAAGAATATCCGACAAGACCGCATTCTTTTTAACAGGTGAGTTATTGGAATTTGATGATACCAAAAGGATTTTTTCTAATCCGAAGCACAGAAAAACAGAGGATTATGTAACCGGTAGATTCGGTTGATGGAGGGAAAGCATGAGACAAAATTATGATGAGCAATTGATGAGTTTGAATCAGGACATTTTGAACATGGGAGCCATGGCGGAAAAGATACTTGACATGACCATCAAGGCATTGCTGGAGCAGGACTACGAATTGGCCCTGGAGGTCATCGAGTTTGAGAAGGAGATTGACAGGGTAGAGCTGGAGCTAGAGGACAAGTGCATTCAGCTTATAGCACTGCAGCAACCTATTGCCAAGGATTTGAGACGAATCATCGGCATCATCAAAATGATCATTGATCTTGAACGGGTGGGCGATTACAGTGAAAACATAGCTGAAATCGTCATTAAAATCGGCAAGGATAAATTTATAAAGCCATTGGTGGACATACCCAAAATGGCAGAGATCAGCAAAAATATGATCAGGCTGTCACTGGATTCCTATGTCAAGGAGGACGCGGATCTAGCCAAAGAGGTTTTTGACATGGATGACATTGTGGATGATCTATATGAAAAAATCTACATGGAACTGCTTACCATCCTCAGCAAGGATGCCAGCGTTATGGACCAGGTAATAGATTTGCTGTTTATCGGCAGATATCTGGAGAGGATTGCCGATCATGCCACCAACATATGCGAAAATGTTAACTATATTGTAAAAGGCAGCATGACTTTTAATTGATTTGCCAATAACTCTCAAGTGAATTTTATTTGACCTTTGTATTTAATTGTGAGAAAATAAAAAAAACACTAAATGAGGGGATGCCATGCCGGGTTATAATAGTTTTGAGGTTAATATAGGCGGGAAAAAATATAAGCTCCAAACAGATGAGAACCAGGATTATGTCAAAAAGATAGAGAGCTTGATCAATACCAAGATCAACCAGTACAAAACAGCTGATAAGAAATTTGACAATTATTCTTCATTGATTTTCACAACATTCGTAATAGCTGACAAATATCTGAAAGTGTTGCATCAGCTTGAAATAGAGAAAAAGCTCAACCAGGAAGTTATGAGTCTTTCTGAAGTGAAAAAAATAAAAGATGAGCACAGCCAGTTTAAAATTGATTTGGAGCACACCGTACAGGAAAAGGACCAGTACCTGCAGGAGTTGATTCAAAAAAACAGCGACCTAAATATACTCACAAACAAATTGAACGAATACGAAAAGCTTTTAAAGGAATACGAGGAACAGGCCGCACAAGAACAGCAAATGAAACAAGATGAACAAGTGGCGCAGGTGCAGCAAGTTATTCAACAACAACCATCTGAACAAGAGCAGCCATCTGATCATCAAGAAGAACAGCATGCAGAGCAAGCAGGGATTTCTACAACTGAAATTAAAGCCCTCAAAAATAGACTGTTGGCTTATGAAATACTTTTAAAAGAAAAAGAAGAGGAACTCACTGTATATGAGGAATTGAACAGGGAGCTTGAACAGAAAAACAAAAAGATGTCTCACGATGTGTTTTTACTCAGAGAAGAAATTGAATTAAGAGATTAATAAGCTGATGTGACCATCAGTTTATTTTTGTTGATTGGAGAAGAAGATGAAGGATACAATACTATTATCACCAGCAGGCAACAGAGATACATTCATAGCAGCCATCAAGGCGGGCGCGGATGCCATTTATATGGGCGGAAAGAATTTCAATGCAAGAAACTCAGCGGAGAACTTCACAGACGAGGATCTGGAGGCGTTAATCGAGATGGCGCACCTGGCTGATGTGAAGGTCTTTGTGACGGTGAACACCCTGTTGAAAGACGATGAAATGGAGGATGTGCTGAAGTATGTCAACAAGCTATACCGAATGAAAGCGGATGCCATTATTGTTCAGGATCTGGGATTGATGAAGCTGATTGGTGAGCTGATGCCGGAATTGGTGCTGCATGCCAGCACACAGATGACGGTGAATGATTTGTATGGCATAAACCTTCTTAAAAGATACGGCATCAAGAAAAATGTTCTTGCAAGAGAGACCTCAATCGATCGAATCAGGATTATCAAGGAAAAAACGAAAGCTGATTTGGAGACATTTATTCATGGCGCTCTTTGTAATTCATATTCCGGACAGTGCTACATCAGCTCTTTTTTTGGTGGCAGAAGCGGCAACAGGGGGCGATGCGCCCAGACCTGTCGGCTGGCTTTTGATATCATAGACGCCAAAACAGGCAACAAAATCAATGATAAACCCATATACCCACTGAGCATGAAGGAGCTGAATGTAGGCGAAAAAATAATCGATCTTAAAGAAGCCGGCATATCCACCTTCAAAATAGAGGGCCGAATGAGAAAGCCCGAGTATGTTGATCGTGTGGTTAGATATTATAGAGGAATCCTGGACGGAAAAACTGATACGAAAATGGGCAAACAGGCCGAACAGACATTTAACAGGGGATTCACTGAGGGGTTTGTTTTTAATGCATTTGGCAAGGAGATGATGGCCCATGAAAGTCCGAAACATCGTGGAATCAGATTGGGATATGTCAGAGATATCATTGGCAATTACGCTGAGATCGCTCTGGATGAGGACGTTGCAATCGGCGATGGTGTTTCTGTGGGAGATGGGGAGAAAGGCTTTACAGTCGATAACCTTACAGACCCTAAGAAAAAGGAAAAAATCAAAGAATCAGCCGGCGGTCAACGCGTTCTGATTAATAATTTTCATAGATTAAGAAAAAACGAGGTATTATATAAGACGTCCGATATAAAACTGTCAAATGAAGTGGCAGAGACAATTAGAGCGGGTGACGTGTTCAGAAAAAGAGAAATCAGCTTTGAGATGGATGTGAGAATTGGAGAAAAAATCAAGCTAAGGGCATTTTCAGGTGACGGCAGTGTCAGTCTGGAAAGCGCTGAGGTGGTTACAGCAGGTAGAACGGTACAGGTTACAGAAAATGATATCATAAGCCAACTGTCGAAATTAGGTGGGACTGTATTTGAACTAAATAACGCGAACATCTCAATCGAGCCTGGTGCCTTTGTCAGCAAGAGCATTCTCAATAATCTCAGGCGTGAAGCCATTGAGTTGATTTCGTTTGAGATTCTGAAAAGAGATATTGAAAATTATGATATTAAACTGAAAGACAAACCGGATCAATCAAGGGAAGAAAAAGCACTCAAGATATCCTTGAACATGACCAGTGGAAATCAATTCTACGATATCAATTTTAGTGGACTGGATCTCTTGTATCTGCCTTATTATCTGATGGATGATGAAAAAGCGGATTTTCTGCGACGCTCCAATGCTAGAATCGTATTGTCCATGAGAAATGCGGCGAAACGGTTCGAATGCGACAAAGCCCTGGAGACATACCACAAATATCAGGATGTGATCAGCGGGGTTCAGGTAGATGACCTGGATACGCTGGAATTTGCCAAAGAAAATGGAATGGGTCCCATACATGGGGATTTTCAGCTGAATATCACCAACATATATGCGGCGGAGCTAATGGCAATGGAAGGGATTCACCTGTTGACCCAGTCTGTGGAGATCAATCTGAAGGACATTGAGAAGATCAATAAAAAAACAGCCATACTGACAGAGGCTATCATTTATTCCAGATTGCCGCTGATGACCATCAAAAGCTGTCCCTTTTCAGTCATCAAGGGATGCAATGATGAGTCGAATTGCATGAATTGCGACGTTTACGACCGTTACAGGCTATTGGACCGGAAGGGATATGCCATTGACCTGATGAGACACAGAGGCATCACAACACTTTTCAATCCTATTCCTCTGAATGTGATTGATAAAGTGAAAGATTTGGTCAAATCAGGCTGCGATTATGTTAGAATAGATGAGGACAACACCATCAACATCAATGAGACGATCAGTGATATCCGAACAGCCTTCGATGATGGTGAATATTCCAAGGAAGGCGAGGTTACCAGGGGATATTACTTCAAAGAACTGTTGTAGAGAGGATCAGATGAAAGAGAGAACATTAAAAGTGCTTGAGTTTGACAAGATTTTGATGAAGCTGGCATCCAAAATGGAAACGTCTATAGGAAGCGACTATTTGTCAAAAGAGGCTGTGTCGGCTGACATCAACATCGTTGTAACTAAGCAAAAGGCAACCACAGAGGGCGTCAGAAAAATCATTTCCAAAGGACAACCGCCTTTTGGCGGGATTTATAAAATTAGGGATTATGTCAAGAGAGCTGAGCTGTCAGGCGTACTGAGTCCTGGGATGCTGCTGAAAATAGGCGATAATTTAAGAGGATCCAGACTGATGAGAAACTATATCCTTCTGGAAAGCGACCAAAGCGAACCGGATAGTTTTGTCATTCTGACTTCTTTGGGTAAACGGCTCAACAAGAACACGGACCTGGAGGACAGCATTTTCAATGCTATCATAAACGATGAGGAGATATCGGATAATGCCAGCAGTAAGCTGAGATCCATCAGAAGAGAAATCAACAACAAGAATCAGATGATCAAGACAAAGCTAAGCTCAATGGTATCGTCTCCCTCTTACCAAAAGTATTTGCAGGACGCCATTATAACCATGAGAAATGACCGGTATGTGCTGCCTGTCAAAGTGGAATACAAGAATCAGGTCAAGGGGATGATTCACGATCAATCCTCTACCGGTGCGACGCTTTTTATTGAGCCTATGCAAATTGTGACACTTAACAATGAATTGAGCACACTAGCCATAGAAGAGAAAAAAGAGATTGAGAGGATACTTGCCGAATTGTCTGCGATGGTAGCTGATTTCGGGGAGCCGTTAAAAGAGAATGAAACGGTTCTGGCTGAGCTTGACTTTATTTTTGCCAAGGCAAAGCTGTCACTGGATCTGAGATGCCAGGAACCGATACTGAATACCGATATGATTATCAACATCAAAAAAGGAAGGCATCCATTGATACCCGCCAGCGATGTCGTGCCTATCGACATATGGTTGGGCAAAGGCTTTAAGACACTGATCATAACCGGTCCCAATACCGGTGGCAAAACCGTGTCATTAAAGACCCTGGGATTGTTTGTGCTGATGACTCAATTCGGACTGCACATCCCTGCCAACAGCGGTTCAGAAATAGGTATCTTCAGTAATATCTTCGCTGACATTGGCGATGAGCAAAGCATAGAGCAGAGCCTCAGCACCTTCTCGTCTCACATGAAAAATATTGTGGAGATATTCAACGAGATTGAGGACAATGCCTTGGTGTTATTGGATGAGGTAGGGGCAGGGACTGATCCGGTAGAGGGAGCGGCTTTGGCTACAGCCATATTGGACAGGCTGAACCAATACAATATCGTTACAGCAGCCACAACCCACTACAGTGAGCTCAAGATCTATGCCCTGACACAACCGGGTGTGATCAACGGCAGTGTGGAGTTTGACGTGGAAACACTCAGTCCTACCTATCGGGTTTTGATTGGTGTTCCGGGAAAGTCAAACGCCTTTGAAATCTCTAAAAAGCTAGGACTGAAACCTGAAGTCATAGAGCAAGCCAGGGGTCTGATTGAAACGAACAATATTGAGTTTGAGGATGCCCTTTTAAAAATAGACAGAGACAGAAGGGAAACGGAAGAGGCAAAGGAAGAAATACTGAGATTGCAAAGCGAACAGGCAGCCCTCAAAGAAATAATCAAAAGAGAAGAAAGGAAAATAGCTGAACAGAAGGACAAGATACTGAAGGACGCCAAGTATGAGGCCAGAAAGCTTCTGGAAGCGACAAAAAATGAATCCTTCACCATCATCAGCCGATTGGAAAAATACAGCAGTGATCTGGACAAGGCATCCAGGAAAGATATAAATGACATCAGAGACGCCATCAACCAGTCCATCAAAGACATGTCTGAGAGTGGATATGTTTTGGAGACCCATGACGGGAATGAGGATATTCAACTCTGGGACCATGTGTTTATCAGCTCTTTAAACCAGAAGGGGCAGGTTGTCTCAGAGCCTGCCAACGATGGAAAGGTAACGGTCCAGGCAGGGGCGTTGAAGCTGAATGTTCCAATCAATACATTGAAGAAAATCAAGCCTGAGATTGTCGAAGTGAAACCAAAAGGCTATAGAAAAGGATTCGACATGACCAATAAAAATATAAAGACATCCATAGACCTAAGGGGCATGAGTCTGGAAGAGGCTTTTCTTGAGATTGACAAGTATTTGGATGATGCTTATCTGTCTGGGTTGAACGAGGTGCAACTGATTCACGGCAAGGGAACAGGTGTCCTGAGGCAGGGGATTACTGAGTTTTTGAGAAAGCATCAGTTGGTAAAGGATTATCGGTTGGGAGAATTTGGCGAAGGCGGATCAGGCATAACCGTCGTAAAATTCAAATAGGAGTATCGCTATGCTTGTAAGCGCATGCCTGCTGGGCATCAATTGCAAATACAATGGGGAAAGCAACTTCAACCAGCGTATTGCAGAGTTGGTTAAAGAAGAAAAAGTAATTCCCGTATGTCCCGAGCAATTGGGAGGACTTACTACGCCCAGACTGCCATGTGAGATTGTATTGCGGGATGGAGAAAAAAGAGTCATACGGAAAGATGGCGTCGATGTGACACAATCATTTCTAAGAGGAGCGGAAGAGACTTTGAAAATAGCCAAAATGTTTAATGAAAGCATTGCAATATTAAAAACAAAAAGTCCTTCATGCGGCTCTTGTCAAATATATGACGGTTCATTCAACGGCAGGGTGATTGAGGGTTCGGGCTTGACTGCCGGATTGCTGGCTGACAATAATATCCGGGTATTTGATGAAGACAATTATAAGCCTGAGATTATTGACAGGCGTTGACCCTTGTGCTAATCTCAAATAATAAGTTTGATGGAGGGTAAATATGATTGATTATAAAATAAAGGTTGCCGAATTGTTCAGCGATTTGGTGGATGACGTAACGTTGGAAGATATTTATGGGATGGTTGAAATACCACCCAATTCTCAATTGGGTGATTTTGCTGTGCCATGTTTCAGATTTGCCAAGGCCATGAGGAAATCTCCCAACATGATAGCGGAGACAATCGCTTCTCAAATACAGGCAGACGAGAATTTTGACAAGGTGGTAAACGAAGGTCCTTATGTTAATTTTTTTGTCAGCAAGGCTAGCTTCGCTAAAGATATTTTAACGGAAATAGACAGCAAGAAAGAAAAATACGGATCTAAAGACATTGGACAAGGCAGAAGCGTGATTGTGGAGTTTTCATCGCCAAATATCGCCAAACCCTTTCATATAGGCCATATAAGGACAACCATTATTGGAAATGTCCTTTACAACATATATAAGTTTTTGGGGTTCAATGCCATAGCGATCAATCACCTGGGAGATTATGGAACCCAGTTCGGCATGCTGATATCCGCCTATAAAAAATGGGGCGAAAAAGAGGTTATTGAGAAAAACCCAATACCTGAGCTGTTGAAGCTTTATATCAGATTCAATGAAGAAACGGAGAAAACGCCTGAACTGATCGATGAGGCAAGGCATTGGTTTAGAGAGCTTGAAAACGGCAACGAAGAAGCCATT
>JAUYTY010000208.1 GCA_030694905.1 Eubacteriales bacterium
GTTGCCCCATACAGAATGAGTGATCTTTATAAATTAGTTGAATCAACAAAAAGAATCGTTGTTATAGAAATCAAGGAGGCGTGAATGGATTTAGATAAGATCACTAAGGAAATCATGATTGATGAAGAAACAATCATCGCAAAAGTAAAAGAGTTAGGAAAGCAAATTACCAGCGACTACTACGATAAGGATGTATTGCTTGTATGTGTATTAAATGGCGCTTCAATGTTTATGTCTGATCTCATGAAAGAAATTAAGCTTCCATTGGAGATTGATTTTATGGCGGTTTCCAGTTATGGTTTATCCACCAAGTCATCAGGTGTTGTTAAGATAATAAAAGACCTAGATAAGACAATAGAGGATAAACACATCATAATTGTAGAGGACATAATTGATTCGGGTCTTACATTGTCATACTTGCTGGAGAACCTCAAATCACGAGGACCCAAAAGTGTAGAGATTTGCACGCTGTTAAGCAAGCCTTCAGGTAGAAAGACTCATGTGGAGACAAAATACGTCGGATTTGAAATCAAGGACGAGTTTGTTGTGGGTTATGGATTGGACTATGCCGAAAAATACAGAAATATTCCTTATATATTTATACTGAAAGAGGAAATATACAAAGCATAACGCCTATAGTTGAAATAAAAAAATGATTGTGTTAAAATAATAAATCGACTATTCGAAACAATAATTTTTAACATATAACGAATGCCGAAGGGAGGTCTAAATGAAAAATTTCGCAAAAGGCATAAGCATCTATATCGTGATATTTATTATCATACTGCTGATTGTCACGATGTTGTCGAACCAGACTGTGGAAACGGTTGAACTAACTTTTACAGAACTGGTCACTCAACTTGAAGCCAAAAATGTTTCACAGATAAAATTTGTCAACAATACCGTAACAGGAACATTAAAAGACGGTACAAGCTTTAATTCTTATGTACCTGATGTCGCTCTGTTCTCTGTTTTCGATAGATATTTAGCGGATAGTGTCGCATCCGGATTGGTGGTTATGGAAGGTGAACCAACGCCAACCGCACCATTCTATATTCAAATGCTGCCCACAATATTGCTAATAGGAGCATTTGTTGTATTCTGGTTTGTATTCATGAATCAATCTCAAGGTGGTGGCGGTGGCGGAAAAGTCATGTCATTTGGCAAGAGCCGCGCTAAGATTTTCAAGGAAGACCCAGAGAGAAAAGTATCTTTCGATGATGTTGCAGGATTGGATGAGGAAAAAGAAGAATTAAGCGAAATCGTTGATTTCCTAAAAGACCCGAAGAGGTTCAGGCAGCTCGGAGCGAGAATTCCAAAAGGTGTGCTGATGGTTGGTCCTCCGGGAACTGGCAAGACATATATATCCAGAGCTGTTGCTGGAGAGGCCGGTGTTCCGTTTTTTAGCATAAGTGGATCGGATTTCGTTGAAATGTTTGTTGGCGTAGGGGCATCAAGGGTCAGAGATTTATTTGAACAGGCTAAGAAAAGCTCGCCATGCATCATATTCATCGATGAGATAGATGCAGTAGGAAGACGAAGAGGTGCAGGTCTAGGTGGAGGCCATGATGAGAGGGAACAGACCCTCAATCAGCTGCTTGTGGAGATGGATGGTTTCGGCGACAATTCAGGTATCATTATGATTGCAGCAACCAACAGACCGGATATTTTAGACCCTGCTTTGCTTAGACCAGGTAGGTTTGACAGACAAGTTCATATAGGCATTCCAGATATTAAAGGACGAGAGGCTGTCTTAAAGATTCACGCTAGACAAAAGCCAATAGCTGAAGATGTCGATTTTACAGTAATTGCGAGAAGAACTCCTGGATTTACGCCAGCTGATTTAGAAAATGTCTTAAATGAGGCAGCTTTATTGTCTGCTAGAATGGGTGAGACGCAAATCAACATGGATGTTATTGAAGAATCCATCACGAAAGTTATAGCAGGTCCAGAAAAGAAGAGCAAAATCATCAGCGATAAAGAGAAACGGCTCACTGCCTATCATGAGGCCGGACATGCTCTAGTGGCCCGATTGATGCCCAACTCAGATCCTGTCCATATGATTTCAATCATTCCTAGGGGCAGAGCAGGAGGATTTACAATGATTCTTCCCGAGGAAGAGAGATACTACATGTCAAAAACTGAAATGGAAGAAACCCTTGTCCATCTGCTTGGCGGAAGGGTTGCTGAAAAACTGGTTTTGGATGACATCAGCACAGGCGCTTCCAATGACATTCAACGCGCTACAAAGATTGCAAGAGGAATGGTTACACATTATGGAATGAGCGATAACCTAGGTCCCATGACCTATTCTGGTGATGATGATGAAGTCTTTTTGGGCAGGGATTTTGCAAAAAGTAGAAATTACTCTGAAGAGGTAGCTGCCCAAATCGACAGAGAAATGCGTTCAATAATAGATAAGGCATATCATAAAGCAGAATCGTTATTAAGGGATAACTTAAGCAAATTGCATGATGTGGCAAAAGCTTTGCTTGAAAAAGAAACATTAGATGGAAAAGAATTCGAAAGGATTTTTTTGGAAGCATAATTAAATATCAGCTTCAGATACAGAGACTCAAATGACAGGTATTTTTATCTGACAGAGTCTCTTTTTTATAATAAACTATGATAAAATATTTTTTAGAAACCGATACAGGAGGGAAAATTGGCAAACAAAGTGATATTAGTGACAGATGACGATCAAGATATCAGGAATATGATAAAGATATATTTACAGAATGAAAGCTACGATGTTCTATTAGCTAGAAATGGCAAAGAAACAATTGAAATACTTGAGAGCAAACCCGTAGACCTATTAATACTGGATATAATGATGCCAGATATGGATGGTATGGAAACTTGCTACAAGATAAGAGACAGGTGGAAAATGCCAATCATATTTTTGTCAGCAAAAGGTGAGGATATGGACAAAATAATGGGATTATCCGCAGGAGCCGACGATTATATTACTAAACCTTTTAATCCACTTGAGTTAACAGCTAGAGTCAAGGCCAATCTCAGAAGAGTAGAAGTTTTTGACAGGGATACGGTCAATGCTGATATTACCGTCACAATCGATGACCTGATAATAAATATGGACACACATCAGGTACTGCTTAATGGAACAGAAGTACACCTGACTAAAACGGAATTCGATATACTGGTTTTATTGGCAACCAATAAAGGTATCGTGTTCAGCATCGAAAAAATCTATAATCGCGTCTGGAAAGATGAGTTTTTTATAACAGATAACACAGTAACTGTGCATATTAGGAAACTTAGAGAAAAGCTAAAAGATGATTATAAAAATCCTAAATACATAAAAACCATTTGGGGAGTTGGCTATAAAGTTGAGAGATAGAAATTCAAAAAGTTTGAGAACGGAGTTTTTAGGTTTTTTTGTCATATCCCTTGTTGCGTCGATGGTTTTTGGGATGATGTCTTATATTATTGTTGAAAATTTATATTTCAAAGCAAAACAAGACATATATGAAACAGAAAAACAGGACGCCACAGCCCTTATCGAAGAATTGAAAACAATACTGGAAACTGATCAAACAAAAGATGGTTGGTCGGACAAGCTTGATGCGCTTAACTTTGATACAAACATCTACTTCATCAATGTTGTTGATGAGCAAGGAACGATATTATATAGAAGCCACCAGGAAGAACCGCAACAGAGGGACTACATTTTATATCGAGCATTAAACCTAAACGGCGAGAACAAAATCGTTTTTTTGGAAGGGCTTTATAAAGACAGGCCATATGAGGAGAGTGTACTTGTTATGGTTATTATTCTAATGTCTGTTATCCTTTTTATATTTGTATTTTTCAGACTGGCGAATAATAGAATCAATTATATTCACGAAATATCAGAGACCGTGGGAAGGATTTCGAAAGGGGATCTGGACAGTCAGATTAGGATATCGGGTCAGGATGAATTGACTTGGCTGGCAGGCAACATCAATATGATGGGGCAATCTATCAGAGAAAGAAATGCCATTGAAGAAAAGATGGAGAAATCAAAAAAAGAACTGATTACAAATATGGCCCATGATCTGAGCACACCTCTTACTTCCATAATCGGGTATCTTAATTTGATAAAAGATAGGAAATATCCAGATGAAAGTAAATTGGTCGAATATGTTGAGATTTGTTTCAATAAATCTCAACAGTTAAAGCAATTGATCAGCAAGCTTTTCGAATATTCTAAGCTGACTAGCGAGGCCATAAAATTGGAGAAAACAAACCTTGATGTCAACAGATTGATTGATCAGGTCAAGGTTGAGTATTTTCATTTAATCGAAGACAATCACCTTCAATTAGAGCTGGACCTGAACCCGGAGAAGCCTTTTATTTATGCAGATCCTATTCTTGTGGTGAGGGTTTTTGAGAATCTAATACATAATGCAATTAAATATGCTAAAAAACCTGGTATTTTAAGAATAAAATCAATTATTGAGAATGATGACGTTCTTGTCACTTTCTCAAACAACATTGACAGAAAGCAGTTCAAGAATGATGACATGAAGCGGATTTTTGAACGGATGTATATCAAAGACCAGTCAAGATCCCAGGGATCGGGGAGTGGACTCGGATTGGCTATCAGCCGTGAAATGGTTGAGTTAAACGGTGGAAAAATTTGGTCTCAGCTTGAAGACGATCAGATTGTGTTTATTATAAGATTCAGGAATATAAACTCATATAAGACGTGATTCAATCCGGAATCAGATTTCTCTGTCTCAATATATAGACAGATTCTTTTAAAGCAGCTATAGTTTTAACCTCTATCAAAACAGTTAAATTTCTTTTAACAGCAAAATCAATGCGGTTGACCAGATCCAGCTCGCCATCGAATGGGACCAGATGATCTTTTTGTCCCCTGGTATCGTGGAAATGCATATGTGTGATGTGTTTACTCATTTTCATGAGATAATCGTGGTCGATATAATTGTTGGCAGAATCATGACCGATATCCCATGTGATACCGGTTCCTTCAATTGCCAAAACTTGATTGAGAGCATCCTGGGCAAATAATCTGTTGAAATTACCCGAATTTTCTATATTGATACCTATTTTATTTTTAATTGCGGATTTACATACAGCATTAAATGAGTCTACAAAATTCCTGACGAATATATCCGAGTACTGGTCATATATAAATATTTTTTTTTGAGGGAGTGTCATTTTAGCCCCTTCAATGATGTGAAAATTCAACAGTTCAACGCCAGCTTCCCGAGCCCAGGAAACGGTATCAAGGGCGAGCTTTACATAGCCATCTCTCACAGACTGAAAAAAGACACCCATGTCCATATCATCAGGCATATGCATCGTATACGAAATCTGGTGTTTTTCTTTTGTTTTAAGAAGTTTGTCACTGGGTAGGTTTTCAATAAAGTTTGATGGCAGATTCATATTGAGCTCTACAAAGTCTAATTCCAATTCTCTGCATAAGTCTATTGTATCCTCAAAAGAGTTCAACTCAATCAATGAAGGCATGCCCATACGTAGTTTATTCATAGTCACCTCGAAATGTATTTGTCCGATGACTAACAGTGCTAAGACTCCCACTTCTATAAGTTGGAGATAAGTACTTTAGATTCCATGTATAACGTTTTATAAGGTTCAGATGTAATTTCAAAAGAAAACTGAACACAAGAACTCTGTTTATTCAATAATATATTTTATTATAT
>JAUYTY010000217.1 GCA_030694905.1 Eubacteriales bacterium
TCCGACTCATTATGCACCATAATTATATTATGCTATAATAATCTAGAAAAACAAATCAAAAACGAGGGTTGAAATTGAAAAATATATCTATAATCGGATCAACTGGCTCCATAGGAACCCAGACGCTTAATATCGTCAGACTAAATCCCGATAAGCTAAAAGTACTCGCTATCAGTGGCAATTCAAACATAGATCTCCTTGAAAAACAAATCCTTGAATTTAATCCGAAAATCTGCGCTGTCATGAGCTCTGAAAATGCTGCCAGGCTAAAAGCCCGCATTCCTTCCAGCACAAGGATCATATCCGGCATGCAGGGATTATTGGAATCGGTGTGCCTTCCGGAAATTGATATTGTTGTCACGGCCATTTCAGGCATGATTGGGCTTCAACCGACTTTAGAAGCCATCAAACACAATAAAGACATCGCTCTCGCCAACAAGGAGACCCTAGTGGCCGGTGGCCGTTTGGTGATGGATTTGGCAAAAAAACATGGTGTCTCGATTCTTCCGGTGGACAGTGAGCACAGCGCTATTTTCCAAGCGATGCAGGGTAACCTTTCCTCTGCTGTCAGAAAAATCATATTGACCGCTTCAGGCGGACCCTTCAGAGGCAAAAAAAGAGAAGACCTTTTGCGGGTCTCTTTAGAAGATGTGCTAAAACACCCGAATTGGTCAATGGGAGAGAAAATAACCGTTGATTCAGCCACTTTAATGAATAAGGGACTTGAAGCCATTGAAGCAAAATGGTTGTTCGATGTGTCAATGGATCAGATAGAGGTGGTGGTCCACCCTCAGAGCATCATCCACTCCGCTGTCGAATTTGTCGACCATTCGGTCATTGCTCAAATGGGTTATCCTGATATGACACTTCCGATACAATACGCCCTTTTTTATCCTGAGAGAATATCAAACCATAATCCGAGCCTTGATCTGTCAGCTATCGGCAATCTTACTTTTGAAAAGCCGGATTTGAATACCTTCCCTTGTTTAGGCTTTGCTTTTGAGGCAATGTCAATTGGAAAATCCATGCCGATTGTCCTGAATAAAGCCAATGAGATAGCTGTGGAACTATATCTGAAAAACCGCATCGGTTTTATTGAAATACCCGAATTAATCGGTAATGTCATGTCAAGGCATACACCCATCGATGTAGGTTCTCTTGAGGACATATTAGCTGTCTCCGAGTGGACCGCGAATAACATCAGAAGTAATTGAACAACTCACCCAGATTCATGGCTTCTATGACATTATCCTTTTTCTTCATGTCAGCTATAATTCTGTCTGCCTCACCGTGGACGTGGTCTCTATTTATGCCATGCAATAAGATAATCCTTTTGTCATTTATTTTTTCAATGCTTTTGAGGTTGACCAGATTGTTGTGACCGAAAGGCACATCGGTCATCAGGATAATATCGGCCTCTTTTATTTTGGTTTCATTTTCTCGGATGGTTTCTGTTCCGAAGGCACTGAATGGGCTTTCAAATACACATTCTATTCCGAGACTTCTGCAGATTGTCAGATCCGAGTCACCTTCCGCCAAAATACCGCAGCTTAAATCGTATCCCATTGCATATAGTTTCTCCAGTATGTATTCGCCGGTGCCGCCACCTGAAACCACATGAATCCTTTGATTTTTCCTTGGCTCCTTATTCTTTACCCTAAGGGGCACAACCTCGCTGCAATTCAAGACCTTGTTTTCTCTTATGATCATCTCCATCTTGTATGCTTTGGACAAAATCTCCTCTTTCAGGACATTTTCTGGTGTGTCAAATATTTCCATCCGGCCTTCTATCATCAGCAAAATCCTGTCGCTGAATCTCGATGCCATATTGAGATCATGCATGATTGACAGCACTGTAATGCCTTTCAGCCTGTTCATTTCATAAATCAGCTCTATGATTTCCAATTGGTTATGTATGTCAAGATTTGAAGTAAATTCATCCAGAAACAAAATCTCCGGTTGTTGAGTCAATGCCCTGGCAGTAATGACCCTTTGCTTTTCTCCACCACTCAGACTATTGTAAAAACGGTCCTTGTACTCATAAGTGTTGGTCTGTTGCATCGCTTTGATGACAATGCCGTTATCCGTTCTATCCATGCTTTGGTTTTTTTTCAGATAAGGGTTTCTTCCCATCTTCACAATGTCATTGACCTTGAAATTGAATGGAAGGCTGTATTCCTGCGGAACTACGCCTATTATCCTCGCCTTCTCCCTCATCCCATAATCTTTGATATTTTTGTCCTTTAGTCTGACTTCTCCTTCAAACTTTAAATTATTCGAAAGGCATCTCATCAGACTGGTTTTTCCGGCTCCGTTAGGCCCGATTATACTTACAAATTCTCCCTTATTTATTGTAAAAGAAAGATTGTCAACAATTTTTCTCCCATTAATTTTATATGAAAGGTCCTTGACTTCGATCAGTTTATCCAATCAAAACACCTCCCTTTTCTTCTTGTAAAGCAAAAAGATGAAGAATGGCCCACCAAGAATTGCCGTCACAATGCCAACCGGTATCTCCTGTGTAATGACACTCCTTGCAAAAGTGTCGCAAAACATCAAAAGTATGCCACCTGCATTGAAAGAAACCGGCAGCAATATCTTATGCCTCGGACCGGTGAATATTCTTACGGCATGAGGTACAATAAGCCCAACAAATCCAATAATTCCGGAGATGGCTACAGCGGCGCCGGTTATGATGGATGTGGTGAACAATATCGTTTTCTTCACTCGTTCTGAATTAACGCCAAGATTATTGGCATTTTCATCCCCCAACAGCATCAAATCCATATCTCTTGACAGGTAAAGCAGTATCGCAAGCCCAGCCAAACTGTAGGGTATCAAGGAAAAAACCTTATCCCATCCTTTACCTGACAAGCTTCCCATGGTCCAATGAATGATGATATGAAGGCTTTCTCCAAACATAAGCATCATAACAGCCATTAACGCTGCCAGAAACTGCGACATGGCGATACCGCTGAGCAAAAGCATCGTAATAGGAACGTCGCTGCCTATTTTGGCTATATTGTAGACGATAAAGACGACCAGCACAGCGCCTATAAAAGCGGTCAGGTTGATGGAAGCAATTCCTAGAATCTTTATGCCACCAAAGAACACAATGCTGATAGTGGCACCAAAAGCAGCCCCTGAGGAGATCCCTAGAATATAGGGATCTGCCATGGGGTTCTTCAAAAGTCCCTGGTATGCTGCTCCGCTGATAGCCAGTGTCCCTCCTACAAAGTAGGAGGCGATAATTCTAGGCAATCTGACGTCTAGGATTATATACTTTGTGGATTCACTGATGTCATTCTGATAAGGAATGGCGCCGAGTCTTTCCATTATGATTTTAATGATTTCCCTAAAGTCAACCTTGACAGCTCCTATAGAAAGGTTGATGACTATAAAGGCTAACAAGGAAGTAAAAGACAGTATGATCAATATTTTTTTGTTCTTCATAAATTTATTTGCCTTCAAAAGCCTCTGGATGGATAGCCATGGCAATCATTTCCAATCCATCTATTATTCTTGGTCCCGGTCTTGATGTAATGTCAGGATGCAGCATGAAAACCTGTCCAGTTCTTATGGCTTCTATGTTATCATAGCCGGGTCTTTCAAAAATATCCTCAGGTGTCTTAAAACCGTCGTCTGATGTCATATAGACTTGTGGATTTTTTGATATCAATAGTTCCAGGCTGTATTCAGGATAAGCTGATTCCGCATCCTGCGCTATATTAATGCCATTTGACATTGTTATCAGCTCGTTGATAAAGCTGCCCGGACCGACTGTCATAAGGGGATCATGCCATATTTCGTAAAAAACAGTTTTAGCCTGATATCCCTTCGCGATCTGAACAATGTTTTCCTGCTTTGCCCTCATGC
>JAUYTY010000221.1 GCA_030694905.1 Eubacteriales bacterium
CTAACGCTCATTTCTTTTCGCTGACTTTTGTTAAAAGTCCCAAAATTACTTTGTTTGTACTGCTTTCTAATTCTCTAAAGAATTACGTTGACTATGTGTTATTCTATTGTCTATGTGCGGGCTGTTGTCTGTTGCGACAACGTTAATTATGTTATCACACCCAAGATACTCATGTCAATCATTTTTTATCTCAATTCATTGCTGTTTGATACTCCTTCTTGGGGTGCTTTATAAGATTACCATATAAAGTATAAGGTGTCAACACTTTTTACTCATTTTTTAACATTAGATTTTCGTTGAAATTTCAATATTGCAAGGCAAATTACAGACCACTAGGAGCCGTGGTTATCGATTGTCCTTCTGATAAAAAATATAACCTCAAATTCATTCGTGTTAACAAAAATTTAACATTAACTTCGCTAATTTTTATTCGGATTAACAGGGTTCTTGGGTTCAGATGGTGTTTTGAAAACGCCATCTGAACCTTAGAAACCGTTATCCAGGAACTTTACAGTGCTTATCTCTCACTTCTATAAGTGGAAGTCTTAGCGCTGTCAGTCATCGGATAAAAAAAAATACAGCGACATATACGCAGCTGTATTTATATCCATTTCTATTAATTTCTTATGTCTTGTGTATCTAATGTAAGGTGTTTATTCTTCTATCGGTTTCATAGTTGGGAACAATATGATATCTCTTATAGATGGTGAATCCGTCAACAGAATAATAACCCTATCAACACCAATACCCAACCCTCCGGTCGGCGGTAATCCAACCTCCAAAGCATTGACAAAATCCATATCCATCATATGCGCTTCTTCATCTCCAGCTTCTCTTTGCTTCAACTGATCTTCAAATCTCTTCTTCTGATCAATTGGATCGTTCAGCTCCGAAAATGCGTTTGCGACTTCCCATGTATTGATAAATGCTTCAAATCTATTTGTAATATTTGGATTATCAGGATTTCTTTTGGCTAAAGGTGAAACCTCCACAGGATGATGCAGGACAAATGTCGGTTGTACCAAATCCTTCTCACAAAACTCCTCAAAAGCCAAATTTACGATGTGTCCGGTCTTCATGTGTTTTTCGACTTTTAAATGAAGTTTCTCTTTAGCAACTTTCTTTGCCTCTTCATCATCATTATAAGAGTAAAAATCTATGCCAGTCTTTTCTTTAACCAAGTCATGCATTGAAACCCTTCTCCAAGGCGGTGTCAAGTCCAACTCTGTTCCCTGGTAGTTTATTTTGGTGGTTCCATTCGCCTTTTCGCACATATAAGCTATTGCATTCTCAGTCAGTTCCATCATATACTCATAATCCACATACGCCTTATAGACTTCCATTGCTGTGTATTCAGGATTATGCTTTATGGACATACCTTCATTTCTAAACATTTTGCCTATTTCATACACGCCGTCAAAGCCACCCACAATCAATCTTTTCAAATATAATTCATTGGCTATCCTAAGATACATATCAATATCCAGCGTGTTGTGATGCGTCACAAATGGCTTGGCTGCGGCACCACCGGCTATGGTGTTGAGTATTGGTGTGTCAACCTCTAGAAATCCTCTGTTGTCTAGATACTCTCTTAGGGCTTTTATGATGAGGCTTCTTTTGATGAATGTCTTCTTAACTTCAGGGTTTACGATTAAATCTACATATCTTTGCCTATATCTCAAATCGGGATCTTTTAATCCATGATACTTTTCCGGTAAGACTTGGAGAGATTTAGACAGCAAGGTAATCTCGAGAGCCCTGATTGAGATTTCACCCATTTTTGTTTTGAATACCTCTCCTTTCACGCCAATGATATCTCCAATGTCATATGTAATCAACCGATTGTATGCCATTTCACCGATAACTTCCTGTTTGGCAAACATCTGAATTCTGCCTTCATTGTCTTGGATATCATAAAAACCCACTTTGCCTTGTCCTCTTTTGGACATTATCCGACCGGCACAGGATACCTGACTTCCCTCCAAATCATCGAATCCTTCCTTTATAGACATGCTCTGATGGGTAACTTCATATTTTTCAATTCTAAACGGATCCATATTCTCTTCAATCAGACTGTTTAGTTTTTCTCTCCGTATTATTCTTAATTCATTGAGATTTTCATTTTCAGACAAAAAAATCACTCCTTTGCACTATTCAATGCTAACAATTTCGTACTTGACATAATATCCGCTTGGAGTGGAAACCTCAAGCACTTCCCCAGCTTTTTTGCCTAAAAGGGCTTTTCCCAATGGTGAAACATTGGATATTTTTCCTTTCATGGGATCTGCTTCAACTGATCCCACAATCTTGTACTCCATAACCTCATCATATTCGATATCTCTGGTCTTCACAGTGCTTCCCAATTTAACCGACTCATTGCCATACACTTCTTCTATTAGTTTGGCATTTTTTATCATATTTTCAATTTTTAATATTCTTTTTTCAATTTCGCCTTGTTCGTTCTTAGCTTCATCATACTCGGCGTTTTCACTAATGTCTCCAAAAGCTAAAGCCGCTTTTATTTTTTCAGCCACTTCTTTTCTTTTTACCAGTTTGAGTTGCTCAATTTCAACTGTCAACTCTTCCAAACCCTCTCTGGTAAGCAGAATCTCGTTATTCATCATTTGTTATCTCCCTTTAGGTAAGTTTATTTATTCTAAAAAGTATAAAATATGTACATGCGCTTGTCAAGGTATTTAAGCACTTTCCTCTTGTTTATGCAATGTCTGGATAAAATCATAAATAACCTGCTTGAGCTCATCACGGCTTTGGACCAGATTAAACCTATTCCTATACTCCGCTGCCCCGTACAAACCTTTAATATACCAGCCACAGTGTTTCCTTATCTGAAGTACAGCAACCCTTTCCGGTTTTTCAATCGCAAGCATATCCAGATGTGTCAATAATTGTTCCAGTTTCTCTTTATAATCCGGATAATCAACGTTTGCCTGGTTTTGAAGACCATCTGTGATCTGTCTGAATATCCATGGATTTCCAAGTGCCCCCCTTCCTATCATTATCCCGTCACATTTGGTTTCATCTAGCATTTTTTTAGCATCTAAGAAAGAAAAAATATCTCCGTTTCCAATCACCGGAATACTCAAATAAGCTTTTAATTCCGCAATTGAATTCCAATCAGCTTTCCCTGAGTAGAATTGATCTCTTGTTCGGCCATGCAAAGTTATTGCATCAGCTCCACTCTCCTGAAGCATTTTAGCAAATTCCAAGTAATTTACTGTGTTTTTATCCCAACCTTTACGGATTTTGACGGTAACAGGCTTTGATGACACGTTCTTGATTCTGCTGACGATCTCCATGGCCAATCTGGGCGTTTTCATTAAAGCGCTTCCGTCACCACTATTAACTATTTTAGGGGCTGGACAGCCCATATTGATGTCCAATATATCAAATGTATCGATATAATTTAATTTTTCTTTAACAACTTGTGCCATAATTAGAGGGTCTGATCCAAAAATCTGCATCATGACAGGACGGTTAGATGCATTTATATCCATCAATTGCTCAGTTTTTTTGTCTTCGTAGTAAATGCCTTTTGCACTAATCATTTCTGTACTAACCACACCAGCGCCATGCTCTTTACAAATTCTCCGAAAAGTCTTGTCTGTGATTCCAGCCATTGGCGCCAGAATCACATTGCTTTTTAGTTCAATGTTACCTATTTTCATTTAATTGATTCCTTTATCATTATAGCCTCATATTTTTTGGGGTCTATTATATCGGTGACTCCGTTTGATTGTATAAAACCGAGCTCACCACTATTGTTAAAACCTATGATGGTGCATTCCATCCACTTTTTATTGCCATACTTCCTTAATCTCACTTGATTGTCAAATTGGCTGATATACTGTTCCCATGGTTCGTAAATCATCTGACAGTTTTTCTTAGTAAAACAATCTGCTATCAATCCATCCGTTTGATTCAATAGCATGGCGATTATGTCTTCTGTTACAATATCCGAATTATATATTTCCGCCAGAGAAATAGCGGGGCTGTCAAGGTTGCCATTAAACAATTCTCTATTGATACCAATATTGAGATTTATACTCAATATGTATCTTTCAGTGTAATCACAAGTAATATTATCCACAAAAACAGCACCGATTTTCTTATCATCAATTAAAACATCATTGGGCCACTTAAGTATTGGAGTTACCCCTAATTCTTTCAGGGTATGATATAAAGCAGTTCCCCCCAATAATGTCAGAAGGCTGCAGTAATCTTTTTTGACTTTTAAATCCAATATGATACTTATATACACGCCTCCTTGAGGTGAAAACCACACTTTGTCGCGTTTCGTTTTGTTTTCCCACTGTGTATCGGTATAAACCACCATCCCATTGGGACTGTGGGGTGAAATAATTCTAGCCTTCTTCGCCGCTGACTGCAATGATTCAAATTGGATAAAAGAGCGCCCAATGTGTTCAGTATTCAATTTCTCTTTTAAATAGTTATAATCTAACAAAAAATCACCTCAATGACTACTGTATGCATAATACTACATGTCAACTGATTATTCAAGTCTGTTCAAGAATCAACAGGGTTCTTGGGTTCAGTTGGCGTTTCAAATGCCATCTGAACCTTAGAAACCGTTATCCAGGGACGCTACAGTGCTTATCTCCCACTTATGGAAGTGGGAGTCCTAGCACTGTCAGTCATCGAACAAAAGCATTCATTGTCAAATGAATGCTTTTTAAAGTTATTTCAAATCAAGAATATTTTCAATAATGCTTAAAAGTTCTTTGATTTCATCTGATGTAATATCTGCCATATGTGCTATCCTAAATGTCTTTTCTTTCAGGTCTCCGTATCCATTGGATATGGCAAAACCCCTCTTTCCTAATTCTGTGTTCAAATCCTTCACGCTGATTTGTCTAGTATTATCGACTGTAGTTAATGTATTGGAAAGATATTTTTCGTCTGCGAACAAAGCAAAGTGTTTTCTGGTCCAATTCCTTACCAGGTTTGCCATCTCCAGATGTCTGCTGAATCTATTGTCGAGTCCTTCTGCCAGGATTCTATCCAGCTGATAATCGAGCGCGTACATCAAAGATACATTGGGTGTTGAGGGGTATTGATGGTCTTTTTTTTCAATAGTTTCATATATTTCAACCATGTCAAAATATAGGCCTCGGTTTTTTACTGTTTTCGCCCTTTCGTAAGCTTTTTCGCTCATAGTGCAAATAGCAAGTCCAGGAGGCAATCCCAAGGCCTTTTGGGTAGATGTGATGCAAACATCTATTCCTAGCTTATCAACTTCTATTTTTGTTCCTGCTGCAGAACTTACCGCATCGACACAAAAGACAACATTCGGATATTTCTTAACGATTTCCGATATTTCTTCTATTGGATTCATAACACCGGTTGATGTTTCATTATGTGTGATGGTCACCAGATCATAAGTATTGGTGGAAAGCGCTTTTTCAACAAATTCAGGGGTTGTAGCCTGCCCCATCTCAGTCTCAAACAAGTCTGCCGGCACACCATTGCTTGTTGCCATCTTATACCATCTTTTCCCAAATGCGCCAACTGAGAAAACTGCAGCCCTTCGAGAGGTGCAGCTTCTTATAGCACCTTCCATGAAACCGCTTCCGGATGATGTCGAGAGCATAATTTGATTCTCGGTATAGAACAGTTCTTTAAGCTTGTCGCTTATTCCTCTCTGGAGTTGTGAGATTTCCTTGGTTCTATGGCCAATCATAGGCGTTGCCATCTTTTCCAAGACTTCTAGTCTCACCTCTACGGGACCTGGGATAAATAGTTTTTTATGCATTTTTCCACCTCTTTAAGATATTTGTTAATTAATTATCATTTATTGTAGTTTGTACAATTATAGAGAATTTTTTATTTTTTTTCAAGACTTATTTAAAAAACTTTTGTTTATTCTCTGTAGATATAATACAATATATTATTGAATCAACAGAGTTCTTGGGTTCAGGTGGCGTTTGAAATGCCATC
>JAUYTY010000003.1 GCA_030694905.1 Eubacteriales bacterium
GCTCCTTTTGTTTACATTGATACTGTCTTCCATGGCGGTTTTTAGGCATAGGGCGAATATTGCAAGATTGATAAAAGGTCAGGAAAACAAATTATAAGAGGGATGATGATATGAAAAATAAAATTACAGTTTTAGGTGGCGGGAGCTGGGGAACAGCAATATCCAAGCTTTTAACCGAAAACAAACACGATGTTACCATTTGGATCAGAGATTTTGAGCGAGCTGCGATCATCGCCAACGAGAGAGAAAATAAAAAATATCTGCCGGGAATCTCATTGCCGAAGGAACTAATCATATCCACCAATGTGGAAGACTCGATAGCCGATTCTGATATGATTGTTGTCGCCGTTCCCACACAGCAGGTAAGGTCAGTGCTGGAAGGATTCAGCCATAGAATAGATAAGAAAACGATTATTGTCAATCTTTCAAAGGGATTGGAAAAGAACACTTTACTGAGAGTTTCGGAGATTTGTGCTCAGGTTTTACCGGAAAACAGATTTGTTGTGCTATCAGGGCCTTCCCATGCTGAAGAAGTTGCGTTAAAGATGCCTACCACAGTGGTAGCGGCTTCAGAAGATGACAGATGTTCAAAATTAGTTCAAGATGTGTTTATGAATGAATATTTCAGGGTGTACACAAATTCTGATGTAATAGGCGTTGAAATAGGCGGCGCTCTGAAAAATGTCATTGCTCTAGCAGCCGGTATTTCTGACGGACTAGGATTTGGGGACAATACAAAAGCTGCCCTAATCAACAGAGGTATCCAGGAAATTTCCAGACTTGCTGAAAAAATGGGAGCGGATAGATTGACTTTTCTTGGATTGTCAGGTATTGGCGATTTGATTGTAACATGTACCAGCATGCATAGCAGAAACAGACGCGCCGGTATTCTGATAGGTAAGGGTTATGCCATAGATAAGGCTGTCAGTGAAATCGGCATGGTCGTCGAGGGTATTATTACCACACATGCGGCACATGAGTTAGCTGATAAGCTTTCAGTTGAGATGCCAATCGTGGAAGAACTGTATGCCGTTCTTTATCAAAACGAAGAGGCCGCTCATGCTGTAGATAAGCTAATGAATCGTGAAAAGAAAGACGAGACTGAGAAAGAGTAAGGGAGTGTCAATTTGGCAAAGAAAAAGAGGAAAGCAAATGTTTTCAATTTCATACTCTTGCTTCTGTTCCTTTCATTTCTGATATATCTGATTGATAATTGGAGAGTGACACAAGAGACTTACGTTTTAAATGAAGGTACTTTGGAAATCACCCTTGAGATAGATGCCGCTGTTATAAAGGATGAAAGAATTGTCTATGCCTTAAGCGACGGAGACGTCAGCTTGTTAAAAAAACAAGGAGATAGGGTCAAATCCGGGATATTGATTGCTCAGCAATTCAATGATTATGATTCTAAAACCATATCGGATGAACTAAACATAATCAATGAGATTATCAGCGTCAAACAAGGCAACAAAGTATCGAACGACAAAGTTGGATCATCTTACAACAACGAAATCAAAAATGATATACAAAACGCCCTGTTCTCGAAAGATTATCGATATGTTATGACGACGGTAAACAATCTCGATACCAGTGATTTCAACTACAGGTATTCAGGATATGAGAGCTATTCATTGGAAGAGCTGATCAGTCATCGGGATTCGCTGCGCAAGAGCGTTAGCTCTGAAAAAATATCTTATTATAGCCCAAGCGGCGGGATAGTGAGTTATTCTTTCGACGGTCTGGAGATGGTGTATGCTATTGATCGACTAGCCGAAATCAGCTTAAACGATGTCAGAAAGCTAAACTATCAGAACTATAACACATTGAACAAGACAATCAAGAACAATGACCCGATGTTTAAAATCATAGATAACTTTGACTGGTTTTTTGCTTTTGAGATTGATAAAAGCTATATGACAGATATACAAGATAAAAACAATCTAAAGATCAGACTGAAAAAAATTGATAAGGTTATCAATACGACTGTGTTTCGTGTTCAGGACTACGGAGAAAAATCTCTGCTAATATTACAGACGGATAAATTTCTTCATGATTATCTTGATGACAGATATATAAAAGTGGATCTGATCCTTCATGAATTCTCCGGATTAACGATACACAAAGATTCAATCGTTGAGCAGGACGGATTGATCGGAGTCTATGTCAGCGACACCAACAAAGTGGTTAGATTCAGACCTGTTGAAATTATTGGAGAGAGCGAAGAATTCGCTGTTGTCAATGAGGGGGAGAAGGTTACTGTGGGAAGCAGGGGGAGCTTACTGATAAATGGGGAATATTTCAATACAATAAAAATATTTGACAATATAATAGTCAAACCGGAAAATGTATATGACGGACAGATTTTGAGGTGATGAATTGAGTATAAAAGACAATGTGGGATCACTGATTCAAGAAGTGAAAAGAGTTTGTGATCATTGCAATAGAGATAGCAGTGATATCAGTATTGTGGCTGTGACAAAAACAGTAGGCATCACTGGAATGAAAGAAGCTATAGAGAGCGGACTGACTGATTTCGGAGAAAACAGGGTTCAGGAGTTGTTGGAAAAAATAGAACAATTCGATGAATCGGTTAATTGGCATATGATTGGGCACTTGCAAAGGAACAAGGTTAAATATATAATTGATAAGGTAAGCCTTATTCATTCTGTCGATAGTGTAAGATTGGCAGAAGAAATCCAAAGGCAGAGTCTCAAACTGCTTAAAACGACCGACGTGCTGATTGAGGTAAATGTCGGTAGTGAGGATACGAAGTTTGGTATCAAGCCTGACGAAATTTTGGATTTTGCCGGAGTGATTAGCAAGTACGGCAATTTAAGGCTAAGAGGCTTGATGACCGTTGCGCCATATGATGAGGAACCTGAAAACATCAGACCTTTAATGAAGCTGATGCATCAAAAGTTTAATGAGTTGAAATCACTGAACCTGGAAAACAGCTTGATTGACACATTATCTATGGGTATGTCCAATGATTTTAAGATAGCATTGGAGGAAGGAGCCACCATGATAAGGGTTGGATCAATGATTTTCGGAGAAAGATCTTAAGGAGGTTATTATGTTTAAAAAATTCAAGGATATTATTGGTTTATCTGATCTTGAGGATGAGTATGAAGAAGATCAGCCCGTTGTGGAGGTAAAGAAAGAAGAATACAAAAAGAAAGAAAATGGACTAGGTCTGAAGAGCAAACCAGCAAAAGGAAAGGAATCTGTCAACGTTTCTGATAATGCTGACTTGTTCATTATCAGCCCCAGACGATATGAGGATTGTGCAGGGGTGATAGATGAACTGAAAAGGAAAAAAACCATTGTTCTAAATCTTGAAGACCTGGATTTGGAGCTAAAAAAACAAATTTTCGAATTTGTTAAAGGTGGGGTTTATTCACTTGAGGCAAATATCCAGAAAGTATCAGCGGATATTTTTGTAATCGCACCTTACAACGTTGAAATAAGCGGAAAGCTTAAGTACAATTCGGACAAAAATAGATTTACATGGGAGTAGAATCATGACAATAATCAAAACATCAATCTATCGGCTGTTCAGCTTAATAGAGCTGCTGATACTGGCTAGAATCATCATGTCTTATATACCAAGCCTTAGAACCTCCAAATTCTATGAAATTATATTTCAATTGACAGAGCCTATACTTTTTCCGATAAGAGAACTCTTATACAAGATTGGTCTCAACAAAGGTATGATTGATTTTTCACCTATTGCGGCATTTTTATTGTTGAGCATAATCAGGAATCTTTTAATTTCTATTCTTTAATGATTAAGAACATTTACAGCTATATAGATAGCTTGAAAGATGAAGATCGGTTTGTCGCCAGACGTATTTTGGACCTAGTATCTGTGGTAAAAGAAAGTCGGTTTTACCGAAGCACTGATTTCCTGAGTCACAATGAAGCTTTGATTGCAAGATCTGTGTTGAATTATTTTAAAGACGTTGAGTACATCGAGACCGGTTTGTCAATAAATGCAGAAAGAAAAGTTTTCGTGATTTCATCAGGCAATATTGTTCTAGAGGATTTATTGACTGAGATTTTTTCTATGTTGGAAATTAGAAACTTACCTGGAGCGATAATACATAGAGATGTCTTGGGTAGCCTATTATCTTTGGGGATCAACAGAAGTAAAGTTGGGGACATTTTTTTTGTTGGAAGAGACGCTTACATAATCATAAAGAAAGAGATGGAAACCTTCTTATTGGAAAATTTCGATCAAATTGGCAACCATAAGATCACTGTGGACTTGGAGCATATTAAAAACGGACATGATTTGGATCACAGCTATAAGAGCTTTGAACTGGTCGTATCATCCTTGAGAATTGATAATGTGGTTTCATCGATTGTGAATACATCCAGAAGCAAGTCTCTGATACTAATTGACAAAGGCAGTGTAAAACTGAATGGTATAACGGATTTGAAGAAAAATCAGATCATTGTTGAAAACGATGTTTTTTCTATCAGAGGACTAGGAAAATTTAAATTTACCGGTGTTAAAGGCAACACAAAAAAAGGCAATCTGATTCTGCAGCTTAAAGAGTATATCTGAGAGGAGCAAAGATGATTATAGGAATAATCGGTGCGATGGACGAGGAAATATTGCTATTGAAGAATCGTCTTGAAAACCTGGAAGTATTGAAAGATAAGGTTTTTGAAATATTCAAGGGACAATATATGAATAAGGAAGTTGTTGTGATCAAATCAGGCATAGGAAAGGTTAATGCCGCAATCGCAGCTAGTGTATTGATCAATAATCTGAATGCATCAGCCATTATCAATACTGGCATTGCCGGCTCTATCAAACATGCGGTTGGGCTTGGGGACGTTGTTATCTCATCTGATACCCAGCAGTATGATGTGGATGTGACAGCTTTTGGCTATAAATTGGGAACCATACCAAGATTGAAAACATCTGTTTTCAAGGCAGATTCAAAACTGATTGATTTGTGCGAAAAATCTGTCAATGATAAGACCAAGCATCACGTAGGCAGGATCGTAACAGGTGATAGGTTTGTCAGTTCCGATGAGCTGAAACAACAACTGAACATGGAGTTCAATGCCTATTGCGTTGACATGGAGAGCGCTTCTGTCGGACATGTTTGTAATTTGTATAATATTCCATATGTCGCCATAAGATGCATATCTGACAATGCTGATGAGACATCTCTTGTTGGCAACCAGGATTTTGAGGCATATGCGGCAGAAATCAGCGCTGCCATAACATTGAATGTTATAGAATTGATATAGACTCGGAGGACTTATGCATATTTTAATTGTTGTCATACTGGTTATGATTGATCAGATCACAAAAGTTATAGCTCAGCGGACTCTTATGTTTTCTGAACCTATCATACTGGTCAATAATTTTTTGCAGCTTAATTATGTTGAGAATAGAGGGGCGGCATTTGGGATACTTCAGAACCAGCGGATTTTTTTTATTGTGATGACAATAGCTGTCATTGGCGCAATCGTGTATTTTAGATACAAGAGCAATGAGCTTAACAGATCGAGCCAGGTAATTTTCGATTTCATCATTGCAGGTGCGATAGGCAATTTGATAGACAGGATCAGGTTGACATATGTCATCGATTTTATTGATGTCAATTTCTGGGGATTTTATGATTTTCCGGTATTTAACTTTGCTGATGTTTTTTTGGTGTGCTCGACGATATTGCTGTCGTTGCTGATCATATTGGATAAACATGAATTGGGATGATGCTATGGACCAGGAAGCAATTAAAGAGACCTTGATGGTAGATGATGATGGCGTCCGATTGGATTTATTCTTAAGCGATTATTACGAGAATATGTCCAGAACATATCTGCAAAAGCTTATAAAAGAAGAATGCATCCATGTCAACGGCACAATAAAAAAAAAGAACTATATTCTGCAAAATGGCGATAAGATTGAAATAAATCTTCCCAAACCCCAGCTATTGAAGGTGGAACCTGAGGATATAGACATTGAAATTGTATATGAGGATGAGCATCTTGCTGTAGTCAATAAACCACGGGGAATGGTGGTGCATCCAGCACCGGGAAATTACTCTGGAACAATGGTCAATGCGTTGCTCAACAGACTGGATACATTATCAAACATAAATGGCGTTATTCGTCCTGGAATTGTTCACAGGCTTGATAAGGATACCACAGGGCTATTGGTGGTTGCAAAGAACAATATGGCACATCAGTCCTTAAGCACACAGATCAAAGAGTACAAAGCCGAGAGATTCTATATGGCATTGGTTCATGGCCATGTCAAAGACAATCAGGGCGTTATAGATTTACCGATTGGAAGAGATGAAAAAGACAGAAAAAAAATGGCTGTTACAGAAAAGAACGCCAAGCGAGCCATCACAAATTATGTAGTTATCAATCATTACCCCAAGTACACACTCTTGAAGCTTCAGCTTGAAACTGGCAGAACACATCAAATAAGGGTTCACATGAGTTACCTGGGTTACCCTATTGTGGGAGACATGCTTTATGGCCGTAAAGAGAATCAATTCAACTTTCACGGACAGCTACTGCATGCCAAGCGCTTGACATTTATCCATCCCTTTAAGAAGGTTAAAATGGATTTTGACAGTGATCTGCCGGCTGATTTTCAAAAAATCTTAAAAATATTGGAGGATGAGTGAGATGAAAACAAAAGCATTGATTATGGATGAAAAGTCAATCACCAGAGCTTTGACTAGAATTGCACATGAAATAATTGAAAAAAACAAAGGTGTTGATGGATTGGTGGTTATCGGTATCAGGTCAAGAGGTGTTCCATTGGCAAAAAGAATCGTAAACACCATAAAAGAAATAGAGGAACAGGATGTTCCTTACTACAGCCTGGATATATCTCCCTACAGAGATGATATCAGTCCGGAGGATATGATGAAAAAACCTGACAACACATTCGATGTGGAAGGTAAAATCATCATTCTGGTGGATGATGTGCTGTTTACAGGAAGAACTGTCAGAGCTGCTTTGGATGCTATAATTGATCTAGGCAGACCAAATAAGATTGAACTGGCTGTATTGATAGACAGAGGTCACAGAGAACTGCCGATCAGAGCTGATTTTGTCGGCAAGAATGTTCCCACATCGAAGAGTGAACGAGTTACTGTGAATATTGAGGAGATTGATGGAATCAACCAGGTGCTGATACAGGAATAGCGAAATTTTTAACTTAGATCCGGTTTTTTAGGTTCGATGAGGAGTGAATAGTTTTCATTGAAAATGACAAAACCGGGCTTTGCATTTTTTGGTTTTCTCAAGTTCTGTTTTAATGTGTAATCAACCTCAACCTTTTCAGACCCTCTATTTCTGCTGTAGTAAGCCGCATAAGACGCAGCTTCCTCTAAAACCGCAATCGGGACTTCCCGATTATCGGAACGGATAATGACATGTGATCCAGGCACGCTTTTGGCGTGAAGCCACACGTCATTCTTTACGGCAAGAACAAATGACAAGAAATCATTTTGCTCGTTGTTCTTGCCGATATAGATTTCAAAACCGTCCTTGGTAACGACTTGCAATGGTTTGCTTTTTTCAGGTTTCTTTTTTTGTGTTGACTTTTTAATATATCCTGATTTGAACAATTCTTCCCTTATTTCATCGACCACGGCCAATTCAGTCGCTTCTTCCAACGCGAACAATATGTTTCCCAGATAGACGAGACCTTCCTGTGTAACCTTCAGCTGTTTTATCAGGTTTTTCTCGGCGCTTTTGAGCTTGTTGTACTTTTTATAATACTTCTGGGCATTTTTTGAAGCATTTAGACTGGGATCCAGTTCAATTCTGACTTCTTCGTTCGTTGAATAATCAAATGCGGTCACTTCTGTGTCTTTAATCGATATTAAATGCATGTTTGCCAGAATCAAGTCACCAAAAAGCTTATACTTTTCTCTGATTTCAGCATTGATCAGCTCAATCTTCAGGTAGCCAAGTTTTTTCTCGTATTTATCGATTAATGATGAAACTTTTTTTCGCAACTCAGCCGTTTTTTGCTTATAGCTTATGAATTTTGATTTTTCGAGATAGAACAAATCCAATATTTCATTGATACTCTTATAGTTGGTTCGGTCCAGATAAGACAGATGCCTTAAATCGAAACAATAAAAGTCTACATATTCTTTTGATTTCTTATCGATGAAAATCAAAGGTTCAAAGCTATGGCTTGACATGGAAGATTTAAGAGCCATCAAGGTTTCAACCAGTCTGGACACATCGCTATCATTCAAGGCTCCAATTGAATCAGAATCATCTATTCCGGACAAGAAACACAGTTCTCTGCTTAACAGAGGACTGATGCCATAAAAAGACCCTAAAATGAATTTGCTTGTTCGGATTCCCTGATTGGAACTACTCAGCAGAAATCTGATTTGATTTTCCTCTATATTCATTAGATTGTATTTTTTATCAAAATTCGGCATTCTGTATTTGATGCCCGGGTATACTTGCCTTTTACTGCTGACACTCAGACTGACTCTCTTGATACATTCCAGAACCGTGTTTTTTTCGTCTGTCAGAATAACATTGCTGTGCTTGCCCATAATCTCAATATAGATTCTTCTGGTTGTCTCGGATTTCAGTTCGTTTTTTGAAGCCACTTCAATCATGATAACCCTATCCATGTTGATCTGCATAATTTTTTTTATTATCCCACCTGCCAGGTGTTTTCTCAAGAACATGCAGAAAGAGGGTGGGGAGGTTGGATTCAGGTATTTACCGGCAGTGATGTTGATCCGGGGATAAGTGCTGTTGGCGGATAGCAGCAACTGTACGTTTTTGCTTGAAGATCTGAGATTCAGTATAATCTCATCTTTTTCGGGCTGATATATCTTATCTATCTTACTTTCTATTATTATATTATTTAGTTCGAAAACAAGGTTTCTTACTACGAATCCATCTAAAGGCATTTTATTCTCCTATATTTATATTCAATTCCTCAATGATACGTTGATAATTGCATTTGATAATGTTAATATATAGTATAAATAATTTTGTGGGAGGAATCAATGAGCTTTGTTAGCAGCATGACAGGTTTTGGCAAAGGCGAAAGCGGCAATGAAGACATCAGATTTACTGTTGAAATAAAGACAATCAACAATAGGTATAATGATATTAACATAAAAATACCAAAATTTATACGGGGTTTTGAGGAGAATATCAGAAAAATAGCTAAAAACAAGATCAGCAGAGGAAGAATTGACATCTTTGTATCTTACGAGATTCTAGCTGGTAGCGATACACAGATAAGAGTGAATGAACCGATTGCAATAGCCTATAAAAAAGCCATTGATGAGTTATCCGGCTTATTGGGGCTTAAAGGGGAGCCTGACCTGGACACCTTGCTTAGGATGCAGGATATTCTGGAGATTCAAAAGACAGAAGGAGATAGCGACAAGAATTGGATAACACTTGAAAAGGCCTTGAATCAAGCCATGGATGAATTGACATCCATGAGAAAGATAGAGGGTGAAGCCTTGACACAGGATATT
>JAUYTY010000014.1 GCA_030694905.1 Eubacteriales bacterium
GGCTATCCTTAATAGTATTGGACAATGAGCTGTCAAAAATAACGAGATCGCCATCCTTTCCCACTTTAATCTCTCCCTTGTTCTTCAGTCCAAAAATCTCTGCAGGCCTGGATGTGAATTTCGGGATGATAGCATCACCAAACAAATTGAACATCAATGGAAAAGAATGCTCCACACCACCAATTCCCATGGGCACCTGATAAGCCATTTCATATTTCATTTTCTCTTCAATCATGAATGGACAATGATCGGTTGAGATCGTATCGATCAATGCAATGCTGCTTCTTAACCTCATCAGTTCCTTGCCACCTCGCAAAGGCGGTGTCAACAGATAGAGATTGCCATCGATATTGCTAAGCTTAACATCCGACAGATAAAAATAATGGGGGCAGCTTTCCAGAAAAATACTCTTCCCAATTTGACCGGGATGCTTCAGTTTAATCATATCCAGGGTGCTTCCTGATGAAATGTGTACGATGTACAATCTGCTCTTTTTTTTCTCAGCAATATCAGCCATATGCATAGCTGCAGATCTTTCAGCCATAACAGGTCTTGCCTTCTCATAAGTTGCCGGGCTTTCCCATCTTTTTCTAAGCAGATCTTCCTCTTCACAGTGAGCCATCAGCGTCATCTCTTGATCAAACAGCTTCTCAATCATATCATAGGCGCATCGTCTGCCTGACTCAGAATAAGTGGTAAATACTTTTATACTGCTGATTCCTTCATCTTTGCATAGAATTTTGAGTGCTTCAGCGTCACCTTTGAAGTCTCCCACCGTCGCGTGAAATGAATAGTCTATGCATGATTTTTCCGCTTCTTTTTTTCGCTTTTCCAGAGCATCTTTAAATTCGCTATGATGGAAAATCGGATCGGTAAAATCCAAGAAAGTCGTTATACCGCCATAGGCGGCGGTCTTTGAGCCTGATTCGAAGTCGTCCGCAGATTCAAACTCCCCTACTTTCAGGGCAAAATGGACGTGTGAATCTATGAAACCAGGAAGCACTATTTTTTTAGTCGCATCCATGGTTCTTTCACATTCAAAGATTTCCTTGCTTATTTCCGCTATCTTACCATCCTTTATGTAAACATTGGTCACTCTGTACTCTTTACCAAAATAAACCCGTCCATTGATAATCCCTAAATCAAACATTTGTCACTCCTAGTATATTTTTCAGCTCCACCTGATGTTTATCTCTGTACTCTTCAATCTTTTTGTCCATTTCTTTCACCCTGTCCGCCTGGCAATTCCAATAGGATTGCTTCAACTGATAATTGAGCTCCTCAACAGTCCTGCCTTGCTGCTCAACCCAGGTATAATACTTCAAATTATGCCATCTCAGTCTATTGTAACGATCCCCCTCGAAAAAAAGCGAAGGCTCCTGAAACCTGATAGCTCTGTCGTATATGTTTTTTGCCCTATTGATATCTATTTCGGGCATTTTGTCCATTACCGAGTAATATCTGTCGATGGCATCAGTCGCGACTGTCACAACATTCTCACCCTCGTCCAAATCATAGTATTTTGCAGTCTTGATCGCTCCTATGATGTTTGCGACGCCTGATATTCCAAGCTTGTCAGATATGAACTCCACAGTTTCCTCACCAAGAATCGTCTTGAGATATTGTTTGCCCTCTTCCGAGCTGAACACCTTGAGCATCCTCTTGCAATCCATGTCATCTATCTGCACCACGCCATCACAGTTCATCACATTGTGTATCCAGGTCACATGCTTGTCACCAATACCTTGAATATCATGCCCCCCATATCCGTTCAAAGACAATGTCGGACATTGAACAGGCTCGCCTGCGATGACCTTTGCGTTTGGAAATACTTTCTTGATTCTGTCACCGCTTGCTATAGTGCCGGCAGAACCGACAGTCAAAACTACTGCAGCGATTTCTCCGTTCCCAATATTTGCTTCAGATACCAGCTCCAGCATTGAGTTTCCAGTGACATATTCATGGAATCGATAATTCGCAAACTCCTCAAACTGATTCAGAATTCTGATTTTTTCAGGATCCTGCGCCTTGAGTTCCTTGGTCTTGTCATAAATCTCCTTCACATTGGACTCGCAGCCGGGTGTGGCTATGACATCAGACCCATATTCACGAATCAGGTCAAACCTTTCCTGGCTCATCTCCTCAGGTAGAATAACCAAAGAATCGTAGTTCATTCTACTGCTGACCCAAGCACCGCCTACGCCATAGTTTCCAGTCGATGGCCATACAAGCCTGTGATTCAGTGGATCAACCTCACCAAGTACCGTCTTCTCAGTCAGAACGGAGTAGGTGGGCCCTACCTTATGGCTGCCTGTTGGAAAATCCTTGGCATACATCACCACTATGTTGGCTTTGATATTTGTAAAGCTAGGAGGTAAGATAAAATAACCAATCTCATTATTCTCATTCCGCCAGCTTATATTATAAAGATTCAAAGGATGTAGCGGATCTCTCTTTTTCATCTCTATTGCCGCTTTTCGTATCTCAGGATCAATCTTCCAGGGATGCAGCATCTCCTCGTATGTCGGTCCTATAACCGGTACTTTATACATATCATTTCTCCTTCATCAGTTAATTGATGATTATTAGACTATTCTTATAATCCTTACATTGTCAGCATCATGACAGCCTTGGCTGTGTGAAGCCTGTTTTCAGCCTCCTGATAGATGATGGAGTGAGGTCCGTCTATGACCGAATCCTCAACTTCATTTCCCCTGTCTGCTGGCAAGGCGTGCATGTATTTGACATCTTTGGATGCGATAGACATCAGCTTCTCAGTGCATTTCCAATCCTTGAAATCATCGATATTCACATCAGGATTCTTGGAGCTCCATGATCCCCAGTTTTTTGGAATCACCACATCAGCATCCCTGAAGGCATCTTCTATATCATGGGTTATTCTAAAGCTTCCACCATACCTCGCAGCATTCTCTCTTGCCTCATCTATTGCCCAGTCAGGCAATTCAAAGCCCTTCGGATAAGCCAGCGTGACATCCATCTGATATCTCGGAAAAAGAAGGGCCTGTGTCAACGGTACGCTGATCGGTTTTTTGTGAGAGGTTGCATAAGCCCATATGATGGATACCTTTATGCCCTTGGTTGATGTGAACTTCTCCTTGATGGTCATCAGATCGGCTACTCCCTGCATCGGATGATAAAGATCGCATTGTAGGTTCATAATCGGTCTGGATGAATGTTCAGCCATTTCTCTAAGGTACTTGTTTCCTATTTCCCAGAAACAATTTCGACAGGCTATGCCATGTCCAAAGCTGGACAATATGATGCCTGTATCCTTTGCGGACTCGCCATGGCTGATCTGCATGGATGATGTATCCAGATAATTGGCGTGTCCGCCAAGCTGTGCTATTCCAGCCTCCATGGAATTTCTGGTTCTTGTCGACTGTTCAAAAAACATAAGAAAAATTGTTTTTAAAGGAAGATAGGGTGTCGGAACATCCATGTAGAATTTTCTTTTTAAATCGCCCGCTACATCCAGCAAAAAATCAATCTCGTTATTGCTCCACTCTCTCAAGGTTATGAAATGCTTTCCTTTCAATGTTCCGTTCATTTGGTTATCCCTCCATATATTGTTGGTATCAACGCATACACATTGACAGCTTTTATGACTTCATCTTTCAATATTTTTTCGTTTGGCGCATGTGCTTCCTTCTCCATTCCCGGACCAAATCCGACACACGGAATGCCTTTCATACCCATAATTGACACACCATTGGTGGAAAATGTCCATTTGTCAACAAGCGGCTTTTGTCCGAAGGATTGCTCACAGGCATCGACCAGGGTCTTGCAGAAAATACTGTCCTCAGGCAATGTCCATGTTGGGAAATAGCAGTCGACTGATTGCTCAAGCCCGGTATAAGACTTCGCCTCATACCGATACATCTCCACCTTTGCATCCATCATGGCCACAGAAGGCAGTGCCTTGATCTCAGCGATTGCCGATGCCATGGTCTCCCCAGCGGTCAATCGTCTGTCGATGGATATGCTGCAGCCATCTGCCACAGCGCATCTGGATGGCGATGTGAAAAATATTTCAGAAATGGTCAGCGTTCCTTTACCTAGAAATTCATCATATTTGAGACGGTCATTGAGCTCCTTCAACTCAGATATGATGGGTGCCATCTTATAAATAGCGTTATCGCCTCGTTCGGGAGCAGAACCATGGGAGCTGATGCCCCTGACCTCGACTCTGATCTCCATACGTCCCCTCTGACCCCTATAGACGTTGAGTCCTGTTGGTTCTGACAAAACAACAAACTCAGGCTTTATGGTCTTTTCCTCGAGGATATGCTGCCAGCATAAGCCATCGCAATCCTCTTCCTGGACAGTCCCTGTTACCCAAAGGGTGATCCCATCCAACAGATCCAGTTTTTTAGCGATTGCAGCTCCGTACAGAGTTGAGGTGAATCCACCCTTCTGATCGCTGGCACCTCTGCCGTAAATATGTTGACTGTCTTCAGTTCCTGCAAAAGGATCAAAATCCCAATTGTCTATGCTGCCCACATCTACCGTATCTATATGGCCATCATACGCAATGACTCTCTTTCCATTGCCTACCCTGCCTAAAATATTGCCCATCTTGTCTATGATGATTTCATCAAATTCCAAGGCTTCCATTTCTTTCTTTATTCTTAGAATAACATCTTCTTCATTGGTGCTGGTAGATTTGATACGGATAATATCCTTGAGGAAACCGAATATTTCTTTCTCCCAATGGCCGGATGTTTCTCTTATCTGATTTTCTATATTTTTCATTTGATCAAGCTCCTATTCTTCCATGACTTCTTCTAGAAAATTTTTGATGATTCTGAGACCAATCTCTTCCCTGTAAAGCTTTGTGGATCTTCTATCGTCTTCGCCTTCCATCATCTCTCGGATAGTCAGCAAGAATTTATCCAAATTATTGTCTTTGATAAATTCCTTCTCCGCTTCTTCACTTCTAATAGGCACATCGTTGACAGCTCCCACTGATACCCTTATATCAACAATCTTGCCATGGGCTTTCCTGTAGACCATGAAAACCGACAGTTTGGATAATATGCTGGATTTTCTTGATCCAATCTTTTTATATCTGTATCCTGTGAAATCCTCCTTAGGTATAATAACCTCATACATGATTTCATTTTCATAACGATCTGTCTTGTATCGCCCTAAAATAAAATCCCTGATGCTTAAAATCCTATCCCCTTGTATGCTTTTCAATACTATCACAGCATCCAGAGCATAAAAGAGGGGCAAGCTGTCAGCCACCATTGCGGCATTGACAATGTTTCCGCCGACTGTTGCTGTATTTCTGATTGCGGGATTTCCCATCAATCCATAGGGAATCCTGAGATAGTCCGGCAACAGGTCCGAATTGGCCACCTCATCCTGAGTGACACAGGTTTTTAGCCTGTAATAGTTTCTGTCCTCAAAAATGCCTCTCAATTCTTCAAGATGACTGATGAATACAACGTCCTTGTCAAATTTTCTTTCAGCACCCTGCCATTGTCTTTTTCTGATAAACAAATCTGTACCACCAGCGAAAATATAATAATCACCATTATCTATAATCTCAAGAAGTTCTCCTAGAGAATTGGGTCTCAAGCTATTGAACATCCTGCCACACCTCCTCTCCCAAATGTCTTACAGCCTCATATATGGATTGATAGCCGGTGCATCTGCAGATGTTTCCAGATAGACCCTCTTTGATGACCTCATCTGTCAGAGGCTTGTTCAATCTCAAAATACCCTCGACAGCCATAATCATTCCCGGGATACAAAATCCGCACTGAACAGCTCCGGCATTTCTAAAGGCTGCTTCTATCTGTTTGTATCTTTCAGTTTCAGAAAACCCCTCAATTGTCACGACACTTCTTCCAACCACATTGCTCATTGGCACCATGCAGGAATTGACCACCTTGCCATCAAGAAAAACGATACAAGCGCCGCATTCACCTTCGGAGCATCCTTCCTTTGTGCCTGTGAGACCAAAGTCATTTCTGACGATGTCCAACAGCCTCATTGATAGCGTCGTTTCTACAGTAACCTGCTCTCCGTTGAGTTCAAATCCTATAATCATCTCAACACCTCCGCCAGAATTTTTTCTGATGTTACGGGTAAATCATTTATCTCTATTCCGATGGCATCCTGGACCGCCGATGCTATTGCGGGGGCCACTCCTACCAATGTAAGCTCTCCAGCAGCCTTGGCGCCATAGGGACCTTCTTTGTAAGGATTGTATATCCAATCGGTATACATTCTTGGCATGTCAGCCATCGTCGGTACCGAATAGGATGAAAAGCTGTTTTGCTGTATCAATCCATCGATGCTTTCCATCACCTCAAGCATCCCGTAACCAACGCCTTGTGCAACTCCGCCATGAACCTGTCCGATAAAGGTGTCTTCATCTATAGGTAACCCCACATCATAAACGCCATGAATATTGGTGCACTTGATTTCAAATGTTATGGGGTCCACTTCCACTTCCGCTATGACAGCAGCCCACGAATAAGATAGGTAAGCATTCCCTCTTAGCTGTGTCTGATCCCACTTAATATTGTCCGGTTGTTTGAAAGTCTCTGTGACCAGCACCTCACCCTTTTGTGACATAAGTGGTTTGAGCTTCCTGGCAGCCTTGTACAGCAGTCCGCCTACGACCATAGTGGTTCTCGAGGCCACAGTCGGGCCTGAATCAGGAACCTTGAAGGTATCCGGATCATCATAGACAATTCTGTCTATGCCGATATCCAGTGCAGACGCCACAATTTTTGCCAGCACCGTTTTAGCGCCCTGCCCCATTTCCACTGAGGATACCAGTATATGGACGGAACCGCTCTCATCCTTCTTAAGATTGACCACAGCTTTTATATGAGAGGCCTCTCCATCTCCGGTGAAACCCCCTCCATGAGGTATGAAAGCCACGCCAACGCCATGGTAGTAATCTTTCTTGTTTTTTATCTCTTCATAGTCCGACATTTTTTCAAGCTTGTCAGCCATTTCCTGAAGCATGATTGTCTCATTGAATACGCCTGATGTCGCTGATATGTCTCCTTTTTTGACAAAATACTGTCTTCTGAATTCTATAGGATCCTTATTCAAGTATCTTGCAAGCTGATTCATGTGCTGTTCCAGGGCAAACATGCTTTGAGGCGCGCCAAATCCCCTGAATGCCCCTGTGAAAATATTGTTTGTTTTATATGCCTTTCCTTCCACCTTTACATTTTCGATATTATAACATCCCGTGAGTGTGAGGATGCCACGCTGTAAAACCACATCTGTAAGGCCCCAGTAAGGGCCACCATCCAGTTCGTATGTGAACGCCATGCCGACTATCCTTCGTTCCTTCAGATAGGTTTTGATTCTCGTTTGTGACGGATGTCGTTTGGTCGTGTATAGAATATCTTCTCTTCGATCAAAAATTAGTTCTACCGGTGCTTTGATCTTCATAGCTGCTACTGCCAACTGACAAGCCATCAAGGAAGGATATTCCTCTTTGCCCCCAAACGCGCCACCAGTTGTATTCTGAATTACCCTGATATTGTCGCCGGGCAATTCTGTGCAATGGATCAGTGCGTTTTTAATATAATAGGGGCACTGCATGGATCCATGGATGGTTACTATATTATCCGAATATTCCCCGACAAGTCCCTGCTTCTCCATATAAAGCTGCTCCTGATAGCCGGTTGAATAAACCTTCTCAAATGTATCATCATAATCAAGCTCTCCAATATCTCCCTTCTGGTACTCATAGGAGGAATAGGTCATGTCTTCATGTCCTCTGCATTCGTCTATGTGAAATATGCCCTCGTCTTTACGGTAATTGACAACTATACCATTCATAAACTCTATTACCTGTTGTTTATCTTTTCCAACAATCAAAGCAATCGGTTCCCCTATATAATTGACTGTTTTGTCAGCAAACACCGGCATATCTCCCTTAATCATTAGAACTTCATTGACCGGTGTATCGGAGGCGTCCACCACCCAAATTCCGTCAGGGATTTCCGGGTAGTCGATACTAAGGATCTCTCCTTTTGCTATGCCACTTCGCAAGGTCCTGGCAAAATGAAGATTTTCAAAATCAATATCCTCAATATACCTGACCTTGCCGTTAATCTTTTCCACGGAATCAACTCTGCATATCCTGTCTCTGATCTTCATGATTTCCTCCCTCATATATCAACAAAAATTAGTAAACAAAAAGACCACATAGAAAGCCACTCCATTCCTGAATCGAATGAATGCATGTTTCCTGCAGTCTCATATCTACAATAACCAGCAAAAACTAAATATGTAGTTGTTGTCATTTCAAACGAGAAAACATGCTGTGGTTTTCATGCTTCGCAGTTTTCTTTAGCATAACTACATTATACACCAAAAGTGTATTTGACTTCAATTGAAATGACTGAAAACACTATTTTCAATTATATCCACCTTGTTATATCAATAATCATAAGCATCACAATGTTACAAATTCTTTTACCAATAAGGCTCGGTTGTCTTGAATAGAATGAGCAGTATGATATAATGAGTCTATCAACAGGGTTCTTGGATTCAGTTGGCGTTTCATACGCCATCTGAACCTTAGAATCCGTTATCCAGGGACTCTACAGTGCTTATCTCCCACTTATAGAAGTGGGAGTCTTAGCACTGTTAGTCATCGGATAGAAGTGGGAGTCTTAGCACTGTTAGTCATCGGATCAAAAAAAGGGAGTGTTGAAATGGGAGAACGAAAAGAAAAAACAAAAATAATTCTGAGAGAGACAATACAAGAAACAAGCGACATATACTCTTTTGTATTTGACGTGCCGGAAAGCTTTTCCTGGATAGCCGGTCAGCACGGCATTTTCAGGTTTACAGACAGAGAGATAGAGGATAAGGATTTTCGCATCTTCAGCTTCGCTTCAATAAAGGAAGAAAAGACGATGATCTTCTCAACCAGAATAATTGAGAGTCCTAGCGATTACAAAAAAAATCTGCTGTTGCTGAAGCCCGGCGATGTCATGACCATAGATGGCGCAGTTGGCAAGTTCATCCTGGATGACTACAACCAGGTTACCTGCGTTATGGCAGGTGGTATCGGCATTACGCCAGTACGGTCATTTTTGAAGCAGATTGATGAGCTTGGCGTCAATCCTGTTCTGATCAAGGTGCTATATTCCGATGACAGGGGCGAGTTCGCTTATGAGCAGACCTTGCTTGATATCAATGCCAACTACGAAGGACTTGATCTGGAATTTATCTCTGACAGAAACCTTTTTACTGACAAAATTACTGAATTCGCATCGGAGCACGAAAACAAAGCACTATACTACATTGCAGGCACACCGGGCATGAACAGCTTCTTGACTGACAAACTCATTGGATTGGGAATAGATAAGGATCGAATCAAAACAGATGTGTTTACAGGGTATTGAGGATGTGCTATAATAAATGATAATAATTATCATTTAAAGAAAAGAGATGACTCAGATGAAAAATTTCTCAGATATGGCATATGATTTATTCATGTTGCCTCTAGAAACATTTTTACTTAACAGAAGAAGAAAAAGCATATTTAGGGACGTCGCGGGAAATGTTCTTGAAATAGGTGCTGGAACGGGAACCAATTTAAAGTACTATCAGTATGACAAACTGAAATCATTGACCATCACAGATCAGGATCTTTCTCCGGCACTCTTAAACCACAAATACCCCGAAGATCTTAATATCAAAACAATTGAGGCGGACGCAGAGAATCTGCCTTTCGAAACCGCATCGATGGACAGCGTTGTTTTTACCTTGGTATTTTGCAGCGTAACAGATCCATACGCAGGGCTGAATGAAATTAGGAGAGTATTGAAACCCGGCGGAAGGATATTTTTCATCGAGCATGTTTTACCACTTAACAATCCCATGAGGCGTGTTTTTCATAAAGCCAATCATCAGTGGAAAAAAATGGCAGGTGGATGCAACCTGAGTAGGGAAACTGACAAAATCATTGAAGAATCAGGCTTTAAAATCGAAAAGCTGGAAAGGTTCTTCGGTGCCTTTATCACCGGTGTCGCCAGTATCAGTTAAAATAGTAACCAATAAAAAGACAACGTCGATATTGAAAATCGCGTTGTCACTTTTTATATTTGTTTATTTGACCGCTATGGCGTCAATTTCCACGCCAACGTCCTTGGGCAGTCTGGACACCTCCACGGCGCACCTTGCCGGTTTATGACCTTCGAAAAACGCTTCATACACTCCGTTGACCGCTGCAAAGTCATTCATATCCTTCAAGAAAACCTGGCACTTGACGATATCCTCCAATGAGTAGCCCGCTTCAGTGATAATCGCTTTGATATTCTCCAAAGACTGTTTTGTCTGAATTTTGATATCATCACTGACTAGCGTCATGGTTTCCGGCACAAATGGAATCTGACCTGATACATACAAAGTTCCATTTGTCTCCACTGCTTGGGAATAAGGACCCACCGCTGATGGTGCATTTTTTGTTGTTATGAATCTTTTCACTTTTTACCTCCTGTTTTTATAGATTTTAAATTGTTATTGACCAATTTATTTACAAAAAACAAAAAGAACCGTCCCTTTTGTTTTTTGTCTATTCCGGGTAGTAGATGATAACTGACAGTATGGTTTCTGTTTCTCCGAGATTTTTGTAGGAGTGGACCTTGTCCCCTCTGAATTCAAACCCATCATCCTTGTTGAGAAGAAATTTGGATCCCTCAACTGTTATTTCCAGCTGACCCTCAAAGACAACAACCATCTCCAATGTATCTTTGTTGTGCGCCTCAGCATTTAGCTCACCATCCGGTGAGACAACAACCTGATACATCTCGAATTTTCTGCCCTCCTCAAAGGGGAAAAATGGATAGATTCTGTACTTGCCATTATCTTCAATGATAGCCGACAGTTCAGACTTATAGATGACCTTGTTTTCTTCAACAGGCTTTTGTATCAGCGATGACAGCGAGACTTTCAATCCACTGGCTATCTTCCAAAGCGTTGCAATTGTAGGGTTTGATTCTCCCCTCTCTATTTGTCCAAGCATGCTTTTACTGACACCTGTCAAGCTGGCGGCATTGTCAAGGCTAAGCCCCCTGTTGATTCTTATTTCCTTCAGATTATCCGCTATCACATTGTTCAAATCTTCCACATCTATCTCCCTGATAATAAAATAAACTCTACCGATTATTATATCATAAAGAAAGGTCTGTGAATAACCAATAATTGATTATCCGATGAATTACAATAATTGTTTATCCGATAACCACTGTAGAGTCCCTGGATGAACCCAAGAACACTGCTGATATGGTAATCTTTGGTTTTTTATTCAGTTATTGATTGAAAGGAGGTGAGAATAATGGCCATAGTAGCAACTGAACTTGAAGGCAGAGTGACTCTTGTGTTGAACAAAGGTGAAGACGGAGACGGCAACACTCTGACCAGCAACAAGTCTTACTCGAAAATCAAGCCTTCAGTCTCTAACGATGATGTTTATGAAGTGGTAAACGGCATAGCATCCCTGCAGGAATATCCTGTCGTAACCGTTAGAAAAACTGAAGAGTTTGATCTTGTAGACATGCCTTAGTACCATCCGATAAAATATGTAAGGAGGTGAAACCATGACAATCAGACTAACAATGAGTTTTAAAAATGAGGCTGACAGAACATCAAGCTACACCATAGACGATCCAAGAGAGGATATATCCGAAGCAGAAGTACAGGCTGTAATGGAGGATATGATCTCGCGAAACATCTTCAATACAACAGGTGGAGATCTGAAAAGCATCGCCTCGGCCAGAGTGACAACTACTAGTGTCAATCAGCTGATCTGATAGCACCTTATCAACAGAGTTCTTGGGTTCAGGTGGCGTTTGAGACGCCATCTGAACCTTAGAAACCGTTATCCAGGGACTCTACAGTGCTTATCTCCCACTTATAGAAGTGGGAGTCTTAGCACTGTTAGTCATCGGAGAAGGGAGGTTCTCAATTGGAAAGTGTTTATGAACAGATAGCAAATGTGGGTTTTCCAATCGCTGTCGCCACGTACCTATTGGTCAGAGTGGAATCCAAACTCACAATGCTGACTGAAAGCATCAATAAACTTTCGAGTAGCATTATAAATATTAAATGAATACAATATGAAACAAGATCCGGCTTGAGCCGGATTTTGTTTGTAATATTACAGTTAACAATCATAATATTTATCCATTCACCTTATATTTTATACAAGTTATAAATGGCTATTTTCCAATGGTTTCATATGTTCGATTACCTTTTGATACCACCTGTCGGATTTGTTTTGACAAACTGAAAATACTAAGTTGTGCACATTATCCACAAAGTTATCCACAGTTTTGAAACAGTATGTTAATTCTAGGTTAATTGTATATTAATTCATCGTTAATCACTTTTAATCGCTTGAAATTATTGTACCACCTTTCATTTTTTATAGTATAATAATATCAATGGAATCACAATAAGTCAGTGAAGGGGGATTTATGAGCAAATTTACCAAACAGGAGATCAGTTGGATATTGTACGATTGTGGAAATTCAGCCTATTCCATGGCTATCACGACAGCGCTTCTGCCTATTTATTTCGGAATGTTCAGAACAGGAGACAGTATGGATCTCGGCTATTTCAACTCGTTAGCGAGTATTCTGGTGGCTATTCTAAGTCCGATTCTGGGAACCATAGCAGACTACAAGGATAAAAAGAGGCGGTTTTTTCTATTTTTCTTCCTGCTGGGTGTTTTCTTCACAGCAGCTTTAGCGATTGTCCCCATAGGCATGTGGCAGCTCCTAATATTTTTCTATATTCTTACAGCGGTCGGTTTCTCAGGAGCCAATATTTTCTATGATTCTTTTCTGGTTGACACCACAACAGATGAAAGAATGGACAGGGTTTCCACAAATGGTTTCGCATACGGTTACATAGCCAGCATCATTCCCTTTGGCATCAGTCTGGCCATTGTCTATGTGATTGGACTGGATGAATATCTGGGCTTCCAGCTTGGATTTATCATCACCGCACTCTGGTGGGGACTTTTCACTATCCCAATGATCAGAAACGTCAAACAAAAGCATTATATAGATCCAGAGCCCAATCCAATAAAAAACAGCTTTATCCGATTGGGAAAAACCTTTAAGAATATTCGAAGCCACAAGCCCGTTTTCATATTTCTGATTGCCTATTTTCTTTATATCGATGGTGTCGACACCATCATCAAGATGGCTGTGCCCTACTCCCAAAGTGTTTTGGGAGGAGACTCCTTCGATATGTTTGTCCTGTTGGGAATTCTATTGATCATACAGATTATCGCTTTCCCTTTCGCTATCATTTACGGAAGACTGGCTGAAAGATTCACTACCAAGAGGATGATTTTCGTAGGAATTCTGACCTATATAGTTGCCTGCATCTTCGCCTATGGAATAGACCATATCAATGACATATTCATACTGGGCGCCATGATCGGCTCTGCGCAGGGTGGTATCCAGGCTCTAAGCAGATCCTACTATGCTAAGATCATCCCGAAAAAGAATTCCAATGAATTCTTCGGTTTCTACAATGTGTTCGGAAAATTCGCGGCTATTCTAGGCCCATTCATCATGGCTTTTGTAACGGATATCACTGGCGATCCGAGAAAGAGCATCCTCGGCATAATTCCTCTGTTTGTCGCTGGATTTGTCGTATTGCTGTTGCTGCCAAAATCCACTGAAAGCGTGGAAGTGCATCCAGTGGAATAATCAGATGAATGGTATCGGTTATTCAGACAGAATCAACGATCCCGCATTTAAAAAATATATTCGCAACAATAAGCAATGGGCAGGGATTTTTTCGATGATACTTGCAGTTATAGCGATTGGATCCTTTGCGGTCTATGGACATTTCAGCGATGAGATGGGCAATCCAGAAGCCTTTTTCATTGGGCTTGCCATTGGGGGCATGTTCATGGTTATCGGGTTGTATAAAATCATCGGCATAAAACAAAGCAAAACCTGGGATGGAAAGGTCACAGACAAGCTGATCCGTCACATAAGAAAGGATAGGCTGATTGCTGAATATATTGTTGTGATCACACGGGATGACAATGGAAAAGCCTATGAAATGACTTCAGAAGACGATGATACCGCCTACAATTACTTTTGTATTGGAGACCTGGTCAGGCATCACGGCGGGTTGAACTCATATGAGAAATTTGACAAATCGAAAGACACCATCAATTTTTGCAATGCCTGTGCGACCCTTAACGATGTCCTGGATGACGAGTGTTTTCGTTGCCACTGTCCCTTATTGAAATAATATAAAACGGGGTGAAATCTTGACCAAGCCGACTGTTGAAAAAACAACCTGGCAAATCAATGTGCCTATATTCAAAAATGTACTGATTCTAAAGCAAATGCTCATAGCCATAGGCATACCCTTTGGTGCGGTCATTCTTTTTCTGTTGTTCAATGCCTTCAGAAGCGGCTCAAAGGATGCCTATTATGGTATCGGACTGATTCTATTGCTTTTTATCTCGGGAATATTGCTGCTGATGGTTGCTTTTGGCGGTCAATACGCGGTAGCGTTTGAGATGGATGAAAAGGGGATTACCTGCAGGAGTCAGGATCGTTATAGACGAAAATCAAAAGTGATTGGATTTCTGACTGTTTTTCTATCATTATTCAGCAAAAGCCCAACCGCCGCTGGTGCTGGGCTGCTGGGCCAATCCAGACATACTGTTCGTATCAAATGGTCTGATATCTGTAAGGTGAAATTTTATCCGAAATACCGAACCATACTAGTCAAAGAGAATGCCTTGAATAGCCTGGGCATATTCTGCACGAAAGAAAACTATACGACAATTGAAACCTATATTAAAAAAAGGCTGATCGTCTGATCAGCCTTTCATTATTCTAGTTGAGTTGATGACGGTAATCAGGGCGACGCCCACATCCGCAAATATCGCCTGATACATGGCTGCCAGACCGAAGGTGCTTAGGATCATCACAATCCCTTTCACACCTAGTGCAAACCCGATATTCTGCCATACAATGGTTCTTGTTTTTCTGGCAATAATGATGCTCTCAGCTATCTGTGAGGGATTGTCGTTCATCAGCACAATATCTGCCGCTTCCACTGCCGCATCCGATCCCAAGGCACCCATGGCGAATCCGATATCAGCACCTGCCAATAAAGGGGCATCATTGATGCCATCGCCCACTGCTATGGTTTTGGTGTTTTTATTGAGGAGCCCTCTCATGATTTCAACCTTGGCATCCGGCAGCAGTTCATAGTATGTTTTATCCATTCCAAGCTCACCGCCGATTTTCTGAGCGGTTTTTTGATTGTCTCCGGTCAGCATGATGACTTCTCTGATACCCAGTCTTTTGAGATTCTCAACAACATGGTAGCTACTTTCTTTTATCGTGTCAGCAACTGTGATGTAACCGTAATATTTTCCTGAAACCGCAACATGCACCACCGTTCCTTCCAGATCTGCTGACTCACCTTTGAAGGCATGCAACTGATTTTCCATCAGCTTTCCGCTTCCGACAATCACCTCTTTGCCCTTGATTCTTGCTTTGATTCCAAATCCAGACAGCTCCTCGTGATCCTCTATCAGACGCTTGTCGATATTTGCCGCAAATCTTTTCTTGACCGAATTGGCTATCGGGTGGTTGGAATAATACTCACCATAAGCCCCATAGAACAACAGGTCATCTTGTTCGATACCGTCTTCCGGAAATAAACCGGTCACGGAGAACTTCCCCTTTGTCAGCGTTCCTGTCTTGTCAAATATGACACGATCAGCATCAACCAGAGCCTCGAGATAATTGCCACCCTTGATCAATATACCCTTCCTGGATGCTGCTCCTATGCCACCAAAATATGCCAGAGGGATGGATAAAACCAATGCGCATGGGCATGAGACCACCAAGAATATCAAGCCCCTGTAAATCCATTCTCTAGTTATTCCACCGTGTATTATCAACGACGGTATAACAGCAATCAGAATCGCCAGACCGACAACCGCAGGGGTATAGTATCTGGCAAATTTGGTGATGAAATTCTCAGTTTTAGCTTTGCTGTGGGAGGCTTCCTCCACAAGCTTCAATATTTTAGATGCAGTCGATTCACCATAGTTTTTAGTGACCTTTACTCTCACCACCCCTGTGAGATTGACTCCACCTGCCAATAGTTCATCTAGCTGGACATACTCCCTAGGCATCGACTCCCCTGTCAAGGCTGAATTGTCAACAGAAGTCGAGCCTTCAACAATAATGCCATCCAACGGTATCCTTTCACCTGGCTTGATGACTATGATCTGTCCAACCTTAACTGTTTCAGGCCTTACCACTTCCAGAAGATTTTCACACTCCAGATTGGCATAGTCAGGTTTGATATCAAGAAGTGCTTTGATGGATTTTCTGGAGTTGCTAACCGCCATTTCCTGAAGATGTTCTCCCACGCTATAGAATAGCATGACGCCAGCGGCTTCAGGATATTCTCCTATTATCAGAGCCCCAATAGTTGCTACAGTCATCAGAAAGTTTTCATCGAAAATTTTGCCCTTTACAAGGTTTCTGAACGCTGTCAAAATAACATCGTAACCTAGAATAGCATAGGCGACGAGATGAAGACCCAGGGCGTAATTGCTTTCCCTAAAGACTAGCCCAATTATAAAAATAAATGCACCGATAGCAATCCTGATGATATTGTTATTGATCTTTGATTTATCATCAACCATCACAAGCTGATTCTCTTTTTCTTTTAATTCATCTGCAAAATTGATTTCGCAATGACTGCAGCTACAAGCCTGTTTTTCTGTCATATCCATCTTCCTTTCTGTTAAGAATATAAATATTTGGTCCACTTCTGATTATTAAACAAATCGGTTTTCCAGTTACCTGTGTTTTATATGCTCAATCCCCTGATTGAACATACGCTCAACATGCTCATCGTCAAGCGAATAGTAAATAACCTTGCCTTCTCTTCTATACTTCACCAATCTGGCATTCTTTAAAGTCCTCAACTGGTGTGATATGGCGGACTGGCTCATACACAGCAAAGCGGCAATGTCACAAACGCACATCTCATTGAGTGCCAATGCTCTCAATATATTGATTCGTGTGCCATCACCCAAAACCTTAAAGAGTTCTGAAAGCTCCATCACCATATCCTCTTGCAGCCTATTGTCTCTGGCAGTTGATACAATGTCTTCATGAATGCAAAAGGCATCGCAACGCTGTAGATCTTTACCCATAATAATCCATCCTTTATATGATTATCTGCTCATATGTTCATTTCTAGTTTACACCTAAACCCTTGTATTGTCAACCGATCTTGATGTATAATGACATGTAATTGTTGTCAAGGAGTGATAAAATGTCAGACTTTATCAATCATTATCATTGTGGCGAGGAAGCGTTGAAGCTGGTCGATGCTTCAATCAATGAAGCCATCAGTAAAAACCGGATTCTATTTAATTTCGGATGCCAGGGACCTGACTTTTTCTTGTACCACGGCGTTGTTCCATGGCACAGGAATTTTGGTTACGCAAAATTCGGTGAAATCATACACGCATCAGAGACCAATCTCCTGTTTTCAGCAATGATCGAATACTACCAGAAAACCGAAAATATTGATACAAAAGAGAAAGTCCTATCATACATCATGGGCTATGCCTGCCACCACTCGTTGGATTCCATCACACACCCCTTTATATTCTTCTATTCTGGGTTTGCCTCCCATCTTCACAAGGAATACGAGATGATTCTAGATGTACTTAATTGCAAACACCAAGGATACAGTGATGCAGTCACTTTTGACTTAGAAAAAATCATCCCCGTTTCGGATAAAGATATTCAGATGATTCAGAATTTTCATGCCTACATCATTTGGAGAGTCTCCGGTGAAACATTACCCGAGGCTGCTGTCAAAACGTGTGTAGGAGATTATTCTCAACTCCTTTCTCTTTTTCCTGACCCTATGGGCATAAAAAGAAAACTCGCCAAAACGGTCGAAAGGATTATCAAAAAACCGCATGCCATATCCAAGGCTTTTATACAAAAAAATATCAAGGATATAGACGACTACATGAATCTCACCCATAGCAGGTGGTTGCATCCCTGCGACAAGGATATCGTCTCAGATACCTCATACCCGGATCTATTTGATAGAGCGATTGATGACGCCGCATTGAAAGTAGCCGGACTATTTCAGATATCCGGACTTGATGACATAGATCATGAGATTGCTAAAATAATAAAAAACTTCTCCTTTGAAACGGGAGAAGTCTTTTACTACGAAAACAACAAAAATACAATTAAGATGAAGTATTACAGCCCAAAGGACTTTTAGACGGTCTGTTTCCTGATGATTCCGTTGATGGCTATCCCAAGTCCTACCATGACATAGAACAGTGGCGCTACAGAGATGATCTGATCGTTGAAGAATGCCGCCCCCAAATAAGCCATCATACCTGTGAATGCCCCTATTCCCACATAATCCAGAAGTGTCTTCAGCTCCCTTTTATAGTACAGTTTCATGCTGTCGATAAAATACATCAGATAAACGGCAAGCAGTGCCAGCAGAGATATGAAACCGGTATTGATGCCTATCTGAAGGTACATGTTGTGGGGCTTGTCCACTATGATTGATTCATTGTTGTATGCGTTGATTTTCCCCACATAATCCCTTTGGGGAAATTTGATTGCGAACATGTCCGGACCATAGCCCACAAAGAATGTATGCTTCAGTAAAGGCAAGCTTCTTGACCAGATATACCCCCTCGATGATGCGAATCTCTCATAGCCATCCATCAGTGACAGTCTTGATGGATGATCCGTGACTCCCAGCACACCACCAGATCCTGCCATTCTGAACCCATCGGCAGTGAAATAGATATCAAAGCTCTGATTATAGGCCTGGACATTGAATTTTCCTTTGTCCTCATCAATCTTGATTAAATAATCTACGTATTTATCATCAGTAAGTGTTATGGTCTGGCCAATTATTTGAATTGCCAACGGATTGCCTGCCATGTCCTCAAAGGTCATTTGCTCGCCGTCATACAAGATTTTCAAGCTTTCTGCCGCTGTGATAATCGCCAAAGAATTCCCATCGAATATCAGGTTCTCAAATCTGGGTCTCTCCTGATGGCCTGTTTCCAACCTTTCTGTCTCAGCACCGATATCAAGTGAACCAAATTCCCTCAGCACCCTACCCCCTGATGCGGCATTCATAATGATAACAATCGCTAGAAATGAAACCAGCAAAGCAGACAGTCTTTTGGCATTCTGCTTCAATTGTTTTCTGAACAACAGTATGACAAATATAAAGCCAAATGCCACACCCAGATAACCCGCTCTCGAGTTGGAGCCTACCCAGACAAACGCCATTAGAGCCACAAAAGCGCCAGATAGCGCCACCTGTCTCTTCTCCTTGGCATACATGAACAATGCAAATGATAATGGCAACAGAATTGCGGCAAAGCTACCGACAAAGTTGGTATTGTACATGGTTGCGTAGATGGTGTACTTACCAAATGTAAATTCCAGTGTTTCAGCGATATGATGCAGATATTCAGGCAATATCAGGTATCTGGCAAACATGGTCCTAAAAAAGTCAAAGCCGAAGTACTGGCCTATTCCCAGCACAGCTGTTGCGGAACCGACGAAAATATATGCCATGACTATAGCCTTCACATGTTTTTCATTCTGGACATAGTTCATGACCGCAGCCACCACCAGAGCGTATCCGATTAGCACATATACCCCCTGAAACAGCTCTATGAAACCCCTAGAAGCTACAATAGGATACTCGGCATTGAAAAACGAAACGATGACAAAAGCAACATAGATAGCCAATGGAATATAATACTTGATGTGATATTTTGAAAGCCTGAATCTGAACTGACCAGTCAGTCTCAGCAATACCAGCAATATGACAGACACATAGGAAACAGCCACAAAAATGACCGATTTAAAATAGCTGAAAAAATCAATGCTTGTTGCGCCGCCCTTCCAGTTGATTCTCTCAAGTCCTTCTACCTCAATGACTTGGGCATAAACAATCAAGGGCAGGATTCCCACAATAAAAAGAATGGGTAACAGGTAGTACCAGCTTAAATCTTTTTTCTTCTCCAATGGACTTGTTTTTTTGATTTTCTTTTTAGCCATTTGACACTCCTCGAATACATTAATGTTCTAAAATAAACCTTTTAAATTATATCATAGATGTTGTTATTGTTCCATGAGAAATGTGGATCAACAGGGTTCTTTGGTTCAGGTGGCGTTTGAAACGCCATCTGAACCAAAGAAACCGTTATCCAGGGACTCTACAGTGCTTATCTCCCACTTATAGAAGTGGGAGTCTTAGCACTGTTAGTCATCGGATAAAAAAAAGGGGCAATCATTTGCCCCATGCCAGTTGATTTCTCCTAATTGCCTTTCCTAATCTTCCTCTGATGATCGATTTGTGTCTCAATGCTATCTGACCATCCACCAGAACATAATCAATACCCTCGGGAGGGTCTACCGGGCTAATGAATGTAGCCCTGTCAATTATGGTGTTTGGATTGAAGATTGTTATGTCGGCATCCATTCCAGGTTTTATGTCACCTTTGGTGTCCAGTCCCAGTCTTTTGGCAGGAAGCAGCGTCATCTTTCTCAATGCGTCTATGAATTCCATGCTCTTGTCTTCTCTGACAAATTTACCCAACACCCTCGGAAAAGTACCCGCTGCTCTCGGGTGTCCTTGTCCTCTGTTGAGCAGTGCATCACTGGCCACATAGACAAATGGCGCATTCAACGCTTCAACAACCTCTTCCTCGTTCATCACGAATGCCACTGCAAGCATTGCAGGGTATTCCTTTCTAGCCTTGTAGAACAACTCCTCGTCACAATACTTTCCTTTGAATGGCTCCTCGGTCAGTAGAATGCTGTCATAGGATTTTTTCCAGGATTCAAAACAGCCCTCATCGAATACAGCGCTTCCGATACGGGTACTGAACGCATCATATGGATAGCAATCCGCTTCGATGCTCAATCCTTCTTCTCTGGCCTCTTTGATAAGTCTTAATGCCTCTGTCATATGGCCGAAAGCTGAACAGCTGCCGATATGAGAAATCTGCATTGGCTTTTTGGTCAATCTCGATATCTCAATCATCTCTTTGATGGACTCTGAAGAACGGTCTGCATCAGCCCTGTAATGTGCAGATAGCAGAATATTATCATAGTCTACAGCTGACCCCATTTCCACCAGCTCTTCGAAGGTGATGCTCGGCGAATATTCAATACCGAAAGATATGCCAATAGCACCATGCTTTTCAATATATATCTTGGCCATCTCTTTCATCTTGTTGATCTCAGATTTGGTTGAAGACCTGTATGTATCGATACCCAGTTCATTCCTCAGAAAATTATGGCCTATATAGCTCAGATAATTGATGGGAGCGCCGTTGTTTTCAACGAAGTCCATAAATGTATCCGTTTTTTGTCTGTTGTTGCCGCAATTGCCTGCAGCAGCTGTAGTGACACCCATTTTGAGCATCTTGTTGGCGATGTCATAATCGTCTCCATCATCTGTATTGCCAATGACCTCTTCGTGCATATGGATATCTATAAAGCCCGGAGCGACCACCAGTCCTCTGGCATCAATGGTTTCCTTCGCACCCTCGGTGCAGTGTCCGACATCCATTATTTTGCCGTCTTTGATGCCAACATCAGCTATGACTCTCTTGTTGTTTTCGAAATCTATCACAGTTCCATGCTTGATCAGAACATCATACATATTAGCACTCTCCTTTACAATCAATGTATTCGTTTATTATACCACTTTTTTTGGAATTTTAAAACTCTAAAGTTCATTGTCTTATCTTCCAAACCAAGCTATAATAAACCTATCTGAAAAAACCAAACTCAAAAATATGCTCAGATCAAAGGAGGAACTAATCGGATTATGGAAATCACTATGGAGATATTGGAAGAAAAAACAAACTCCCTTTTGAGAGAAAGAGGGGTTGCTTTAGAAGACATAGCTGGCATCGTTTTAGATCTGCAAAAGCCCTATCAGCCTGACCTGACATTTGAAACCTGCCTCGAAAATGTTAAGGCCGTTCTTAAAAAGCGGGAGGTGGCCCATGCTGTGCTCACCGGTATCGCATTGGACCAGCTGGCAGAAGAGAAAAAACTCCCTGAACCTCTGCAGAGCATTATAGAAAAGGACGAACCCCTTTATGGAATCGAT
>JAUYTY010000016.1 GCA_030694905.1 Eubacteriales bacterium
ATCGATTAACGCCAAAATGTTTGAATAACGCTAAATTGTGCACCGGAGTATTATAATGTACCCTATAAAATGGACAGTGAAAAGTTTAGAAACCCTTATTGTGGACACAGCTATTCCTTGATATGTTTCCTCAAACAACAATGGCTCGACTGGATTCCTATAATTACAACAATAGCACATTATCAACCTGTCAGTTTGGTTAAAACAATCAACCGTTTTGCTTGTATGGTAGTGGCGGTCAACTAACTCTACTCGTTTAGTAGTAATAATCAAACAACTATTTCTATTATGCAAATCCATTCGGCAGTCGATATATTGTCATAGTTCAAATAAATCATAAGTTGGTGGCTCTAATCTATCCCAGTATTCCCCCTCGGATTCAAATAACGTAGCAATTCCAAACTCTATAGCCCCAAATTCATTGCGTTTATATTCTTCCCAATTACCCCAAGACTCAGGGTTTACAACTATATTCTCACTAATCATTGGCAATAAGTTATTAATATAAATCTTTCTTTTTTCATCAGGTAAACTTAACAATTGTTGCTTATACAAATCAAATAAGCTATCGTTTTCTTTTAGCCATGAAATAATACAATATGTTTTATCTCCTTCCGGAAAAACCATTGCAAAAATATGCTTTGCAGGTATATTAAAATTTAATAAATCTTGTATGTTATTACCATCTAAATCGTGTGTCATTGCCTCGAAGCCTGTTCCTGCAAATTTTACTGCTTGATCAAATTCCCAAACAACGCTAGATAAAATATCATAGTTTTCTGTTAATAAAGCCGTATCAAAACTCTCTTTAACACTTTGAAAATCATTAACAGCCATGTGCATACCACGATAAAAATTATCCTTTTTCTCCATATTTATTAATGATGGTTTTATTTTAAATGTAATTTTTTCCATATTTATGACTTCTTGTTTTTTATGATACTCTACAGCAAAACATCTATATGTATACAGAAAAATATGTTGTACACTTTTATTAAATGCTCCATCCTCAATAGGCTGAAATACGGTTTTATCATGATATCCGCAAAAACCAGTAAATAACGTAGCCTCTTTTCTTCCATACACAGTCATTGGTGCAAATGGATTGTCTGATTTTGGACAAGGCATATACACTATACCATTCGATGATAGTCGCTTTATGATCTTATTATTTTGTATTGAATGTGCTCCTATTATCTTTTCAGAGCACTCCCCTTCTTGAGGGTGCAAACATTGTTTGATTCTCGCTTCTTTTCGGACTTTTTTATACGTTTCTAAAAAATTTAGTGGATTAGAATAATAGGCATCATCATCTTTTCCTAAACAACACTTTTTATATTTCTTCCCATTTCTACAGGGGCAAGGGTCATTTCTTCCTATTTTCATGTTTTTATCTTCACCCCTCTAATGGAACATACATATCTCCACAAACCGCTGTATCTTTTTATCGAATTCTAAACCATTTCATCCTCGTAAACCTTGCTAACTGTTTTTCAAGCTATTAGTACATCATCACATTTTTTTAGGTAGTTTAATATCAAATTTACCACCTAATGCAGTTGCACTTATTCCAACAACTGCGATTAAGCAAAAGCTTGCTGTACGAACTATCTTCCAATTAAATTCTTTCTTTTCTGTGTCTTTTTTATCAGCCATATGAGTAGTTTCCATTTCCTGTTCTCGTATCTCTGCATCTTTTCTATCTAACATCTGGAGAATTTCCATCTCACTGTCAATAATCTCCTTTTGCTGTTCCGGTGTCAAATTAGGATTATCAAGGCACTTACTTAAATCAGAACGTACTTTATCAGCAAATACGATATACTCTTTCCTACTTTCATGTGAGCTTTCAAGTTCTTTATTTAAGATACCATACACTTGATTTGTACTGTCATCATCACTTGCAATGATTTTCTCAAGAATTTCTTTGTACTCAACAATTGAAGTCTGGATCAGCCTAGCAAGTTCAGGAAACTGTGCAAGAACCAGCTGTGCCACTTCCGGACGCAATTCACTTAGTTTTGAAGCATAACTCAGCTTATCATTTTTTGATAAATTTTTAAAATCCGTCTTCTCCATAATTGATAAGACTTGTTTTTCTACATTGTTATATTCCATATTCTTTATCCTCCTGTTGTGAATAAATTTATTTTTGCTGCTGTTGCTCCTTCCTTTGTTCTATTAAAATTTGACCTTTCAAATCTTGTTCTTAGCAGCTTCTTTTGTTTTGCGCTCTTCAATTTTGTTAATATAGCTGTCAGCTTTATTTGAATAATATGACCAATTAGTTTTCTTTATTTTCTGTACAATAGCTAATGCATCATCAAACCTTTTGGCTTTCATATATAAATCTGGCAGCCAAACATCCAACCGGAGCCTTCAAATTTGGGCCCACCATCTTTCCATATCTCCTCCCAAAAGTTGATAATCCAATCAAGGTTATTGTCTTGAGCATACTTATCATCGGCTGCCTGAACAGCTTTGATTTGCATGTCTTGACTTTTCAACAGACTATAGCCTTTTGGATCTATAGCTTTCAGATCCTTCATGAAAGTTTTATTGCTCTCATCATTCCTATTCTCAATCTTACCATGTTTTTTCTCTATGATTTCCATGTAATTACTTTTATCACCAGTACCTAATAATTGGTTTAAATCCCAAACGGTAAATGTAGTGTATTTGCTATTGCCGTGCATATATGACACATAGGCATTCTCTTCAAGTTCTGATTTACCAATATTTGTAAGTTCATATTTACCTGTTTTGTCATTGATTGTAAGGAAGTTGCGTTCCACCAAAGATTCATAAACAGAATTTACATCACGTATACCATATTTATACCACCAATACCCGGGATAACCGCTCTTAGGATTAGGATATTTCTTGCAAAAGTATAGCATTAGAATTTCGGGAACATATAGACCTCTAGTAGATGGAACAGATGTTTCCTTTCTCTGTTCAAAAGATATTACTTCGCTTTCAAAAAGTGTTCCTTCGTGCGACTTCGCCTGGTAATAGGAATCAGGCTGATAATATTTCTTCTCAGATACAGGAATTGTGGCCGTCTGCTTTAAAAGTGTTTCCTGTGCTGTAGGCGCTAAAGTTTTCTGTTTAGTTTTATTTTTGAATATATCAAATAATCCCATATCTTATCCTCTCTGTTGTTATTTTAATTTTTTATATCGATTTCTACTACTCTCAATCAACCTACCTTATTAACCATATAAATAAATCTACCTGTATTGGTATTATCCACAGTGCAATATTCTTGCCACTTAATTGGATAGTTACCATTAAGAACAATTGGCTTCTCACAATTTTTCTTTGTACCCTCGCCAGTATTCTCACTCCAATCAAGAGTTCCTTGTTTTATTATTCCCTCTTCCAAAGAGAAATCTTTATAAACACAATCTGGCATGACTGGTTTCTTTATATAAGATAAATCATTAGTGACGAATATTGAATATCCCTCCAAAAACTCAAGTGCAGTATCTCTAATTGATTCAATCCGTTGCAAATCTTTCAAGTAAAGATAACAGTTAATATCTTTTGCACCATGATTCTTTAGAATGAAAGACTCAGTGCCTATTGTCTTACTGCAACCCTTAGTCTTATATTTCAGTTCGATAGGAATCCATCGACCATCTATAATAACAAGAATATCTATATGCATCGATGGATTAAAATATGGGCAGTATTCCAAACGCACCAATGCTTCAGGGTACTCTTCTTTTATTACCCATGCAAGTTCCAGCTGGAAATCTGCCTCTGAGACAAAAATCTCTCGCTTTGACTTTAATTTTCCCATCGCTAGATTAATATCAAACTCTCTCACGCAGTTCCTCCTTCAACTCATTTTTTATAATTGCAAAGCTGTCTTGTCTCACAAATACTGCAGCGCGGCGTTGATGTACAAACCTCACCATATCCATCTGCACAGTAACTCCATATGTAATTATCTATTGTGATCATTGATAGGTCTGTGGCTTTTGATAGTTCAAGTACAGAATCATATACCTCTCTTGTAGTTGCTGGTGTATGATTACCATTTCCCATTCTACTGCCAGAAAGAAATCTGCATAAATGGACATCTGGCTTTGCACCATCAATGCCTACATTGCGAAGATACTCCCTCGCCAATGCTTCGCCAAGCATTTTTAATTTATACTTCGAACTCTTCTTTGAAAGTTTTTGTACAATTTCATGTGCTGGTGATGATAAAACAAATAAATCCAGGCTACCATATTCCTTTTCAATAGACTGCAAAATATCAAAGTTATAAGAAAGGGCATTCATCTGAGATGTCGTGCTTATATTTCCACATTTTAGTTTAAACAGCTTATCAGCAAAATACTCACCAGAAGTTGATTTCAAAATGACGGGGTCATAGTCAAAAAATAACACATCAATTTCAGCAAAGTGCGGCTCAATACGATGCCACTTTGTCTGATTTGTAAGCATCGCGTAAATTAGCGCACGAATATGTTCCCATTTAGCGTACTTTTTTCCTTCATTACGATCTTTGATTTGATTATTTAAGGTACTTTCATACCTCAATCCTTTAGACTCTAGAAAATCACGGATTTTGAAAAGATAATTTTCATCTTTTTTATCATCACACCACACAAATTCGGTGTGGTACTTTTTAGATATAAGTTCACACAGACTACCCAAATAATCCAGATTACATTGATATGTAACCTCAGGCGAAGGATTAATCATAATTTCTGAAGGATTAACTTTGCATTTCTCAAAATTACGAATCTCTTCTATTAATTCATCTCGAACACAAATGAGTTCGGAATATGTCATATCAATACATTCTTGAATAAATCCTTCAGGGCTAATCATCATCTGCTTGCTCGCTCCTTTCATCTACACTAATTTTGCCACTATAACAGCTTCAAAGAATTTTGATATTAAGCTTTTCAATTCAAACAAAATGAAATTTCACCTAACGATTTTACAAGACCTTCACGAAACTTTATTTGATTGCCTTGCCCTGGAAAAGGAAGAAAGAATATGCTTTCGCCTTCACAATAATTGTCCATAATTCTAGAATTCCTTATTTCAGATTCTACAAATGTCTTTTTACATACAATAATCGCTTTAGCGTTTAATGTCTCAATAATATCAACTAGTCTTGGCATATTGAAGTGTATCTCTTTTTTTCTTTCGTGATTACCTAAACCGTTTACCGGATCTTCACAGATATCATATAACCAGCAATTCCAATTTTTAAATCTGTTGAGAGTAAAGACATCTTCTCTAAAAAATTCGTCAAAAGCTTTTTTTGTTTCTCTATAAAGTGCAGAATCGCCTTGATAAAAAAATGTTCCACCTTGAGGTCTCGATTCACCAACAAACAGCACTTCAACATTATCCGGCTTATAATGGTTTCTTAGTTTTTCATATGAATTATTTAGTATCATAATTCCCGCCTCTTATTGATTTTCGTTAGTTGATTTTTCATATCTCTGCTGATTTAGATAGAAACTCAATAATTGTATATGAATTACCAGCATAAGTGATTTTGTCTCCTATTGATTTCCCTAAAAGTTCCTTAACTAATCCAGGAATATCCCCAGTCTGTTTTAAATAATCTATCTTGTAAGTTTTTTCATCACCTGTAGAATCGGTTCTGACTACAACCTTTTGACCCAATGAAACATAGAGAATATCATCCTCATCCATTCTGTTTTGTTCGTCAGAAACTGCAAGATCAACACTATCATCATTAATATATTCAGATGAACTCAACTCATCAAAGTCCATTCCTTGAGTATCTCCTTGGATTATACCATGAATATTTTCCATAAAAATGTCTGCAATATCATCAGAACTTAAACAGTCGAGAATTATTCCGCCTCCAACAGCGTTTAATAATTGTAGGGTGGGTCGAATGTGTTCTTTCGTTGTCAACTGTGTGCCAGCATCATTAAAATATTTAATTCCTTGGACAATGCCGTTTAGAATCAGTGCATTTGACGAAAAAGTGTTGCTGTAGAATATATCAGATATTTTCGAACTTATATCATTACTTCCCAAAATATCTAATTTCTCAAACGGGTTTGCTTTTGTTTTATCGAAGGTGTTTCTACCAACCCACCAACACTTAGCCATTGTATTTCTGTATAAGCCTGCTCTTGTTCCGCCGGAAAAGAAAAATCTTGATTTAATATTAGATATCGCTTCTTTAGGCTTTTTGGGCTGTTGTTTATCATACCCCCATCTTTTACGCAAATATGGATAATAAACTGAATGACAAAGTCCCGCCCATAATCTCTCATCACTAGCCTGTGAATCACTTAAAAAAGACAGGTTTTTGTATAAAAATTTGCAATTATTAAATTCAACTTCGCCGATTGTTAAATCCGAATCTAATTTTGCAAGTTCAAAATCTGGTATTTCTTTAAATTCTCCAAATGGATTACCGCCACACACATCCCATAACCACTTGTTGTCAGATTCTGTGTAGTATTTTGTATACGTTAATTCAAGATTGCTCTTTAGTATTTCCAGGGCATCTTTTTTCATAAAATACACTTTCATTCTACACTTCCTCCACATCATCTATTTCGTATAAATCTGCTAATTTGGAAAAAGCTGAGTTTAATGGAAGTTCCATAGCTTCTTGTGCTAATTGAATGGAAGTTTTATCTTCATCGTTAATTTCATTAATAAAATCTGTTCCACGTTTTTTATACGCTCTATCTAAAGAAACAAACCATTCTCTATCTTGATTAGCTTCAATACCACCCTCGTTCTTAAGTTCTTCAAAAACATATACAAGCGCAGGCAAGATAATCATAGCGTTTAAAATAGGTTGAAATTCCACTTTTGAGCAAAATCTAGAATATACACCATATTCATCGCTGCTTAATCCAATTTTAATTCTACTTGAATCCAAATCCACCTCCATTGGCTTTGCTTCTTCTGTAAGCCTTTTATAAACAAGAAAAATTGAACTTGCATTTGCCAATTCTTCATAATCCTTTGTAATGTCGAGAACAGGTAGATTTTGATATCCTAATACACTCGCCTTAATAAAATCAAAGTCCATCCCTTCAAAATCATCAACCCAATCTCTACTACTAAAGCTAGAAATCTTTGATCTCGAAATAATAAAAGCCACGATTTCCAATTTGCCATTTACTCGGCTTATTGGTATATTATGCTCAATTTGTGTAATAGAAGAATGCAACGATGTTCTATAAGCGGTAGTTGAACACTCTAAGTGTATAACATATTCTGCTTTTCCTTCCTTGATTAACTGATTTAATTCGGCATTATTCATAATTATGTTGAATTGAAGCAATAAATTACTAACTCCACTCATACTTTGGTAAATTTCCACTTCGAATACCGAAGTGATATAATCATTTTTTTCTGAACTTAATATGGGATATGTATATAGTCGATTAGTTATGTTCATATACATTTACCTCCATGGCATACTCTTTGTTATCTAATAAAGAGTATTTAAAACTTACCTTTTCATTGCCAGACAAACTCGAAAAATTAATTCTTAGATTGGCCGCACGAATATCCATACAACCCGACAAAGCATCTGCCGTTAGTATTTTGAGTCTGCTCGATTTTCCATTTTCCCCTACTGCAAGTATTTCCGCGTGTCCAGTGAGTATGCTGTGTGGCAGAGAAAAACTCACTCTAAAGCTATTATTTGATATTTTTACAATTCTGACATTCTCTAACGGACAGTTCCTATCTCCTCCCATAGATTTATGCACAGTATCATTTCCATCCGGATTGGGAAAGCCTAAGTGATGGTCTCTTTTATTTCTTTTTCTTGTTCCGCCAAGTTTTCGAGTCGTGGGTTCTTTTCCTCCAGGATTAATAGTCCCTGGAACATCTGTAGTTTTGGCTTTTCCATCACCGTCACTACCAAAAAACAACCCTTTTGCTGTCTTTACTTGTGAAGAGCGAGAGGTCACCTTAACCGTGCCAAGGTTATTATTTAGCGTTTCTTTTTTATCGTCTTCATTCTGTTTACGAGCCAGTTCTGATTCGTTTTGTAGTATTCCGCTCAAACCTTCTACTTCAATTTCTTCGTCACTTGTATACTCCCCAAGGCTTAATACAATTTCACGAATCCAATCTTTTAATTCATCAAAGTATTCTTTTGCTTCAACCGAATTATGGTGGCGAGAAGGGAGCCATTTATCATGAGCTGGAGTTTCCATTTCTCTAAAATACTCATTTAATTTCTCACCTCGCATTTCTAATATTCCAGAGAAAGAAATGGACCGCGAAATATTGCCAAGAGTAAAAAGTTTCATTCCAGATGTACGTGTTATCATAATTTTTCTATTTAATTTTTCATTCTGATCAACAAGCACCCTCAATTTCAAAGTGCCTAATCCATGAAAATCTTTGACGCGTTCAACAACATCATTTACACGATCAAGCGCAAGGTAGAAACAATATGCTTGCTTTAACTTGGACCTGTATTTTTCCATATAATCACCTAAGGCTTTAGAATCCAGATGAAAGTTTTGTATTTTCACTGAGAGTTTTCCATTGTAGATTGACATCATGAAATTTTCTAAAATCTCAACACACATATCATCAATCCAACCATTGTCAATACGGCTAAATCCATAAACAAACACATCAGTGCCCTTTTCTTCACGTACAGATAAGCTGTCTAACGAAGGGATGGATACTACTGGTCTATTATTTATTGAATCACCAAAGTATCCTATGCCAGTTGTCATTGAATTCATAGCATTATTACTATCCTCCGGGAATGATAATAATCTCGAAATTCCCTGCGCAGCCTTTTCACCTTCATCATTAAGTGTGCGGTAAAAAACTAATCTATAATAAGAATTGCAAAAAGGTGCATTTTTTCCTATGCCAAAGCTACCAGCTTTATCACCACTTTTAGTCGCACCGCCATCAATTTTCGTAAGTGCATTCCAACCATCAAATCTGTCATCATATGGTCCCAACAATCCAGTTGTATTATAATCACTAATTCTAAGCACGTATAATTTATTCCCGTTAATAGCTTTTAAAGCATTTCTTAAATAAGCAATAGCTTTCTCGCTTTGCGTTTCAGACCAAAATAAACTACACTTTTTTAGAATCTTTCCATAGTCTTCGTGCCCGGGCATTTCGTTAGCATTTATGTGGTGTCTTTCAAATTCAACACGCACTTCTGTTTCGTTATCTCGAATTGCGTCTAAAGAATTCTGACAAGTTTCTCTTGCCAATGCTTGCAACTCATTACCACCATAAGTTTCAATTCCAGCATCAGAAAAACCTCTTATTTGACCATTTCCGTTACCAGGAAAATTCCATCGATTGCTCATATCTTCACCTCAATTTAAACTTGTTGTCTTTAGAATCAGTTCCTTGAAATTTGTTTCTGCAATTCTAATAGATTTATCATGTTTTATTTCAGCTATATAAAACACCTTCCCTACATATTTTCATTTTATTATACACATGTCATTATATTATACATTTTTTTGCATTCATTTCGAAATCATCATATTCAGTCAGTTAAAGGTTTACCGCATTATTCTTCAATTCATAAAAAGTGTTATAGGGCTTTTCCGTTGATATGCAGAGTTTGTTGTTGCCTTAAGGCTTTTTTACCCCTTTTTAGCAAATAGTATCCATTTATTTTTTTATTTCCCCAATCGAGTAGGAGGAAATTTCTTCCCCCTCTCACACCACCGTACGTGCCGTTCGGCATACGGTGGTTCAATTCAAATAGTAATCCATACAACTAATGAGTCCTCGCTTTGCGAGGATTTCTTTTGATATGCGACGAAGGCCTGTGCTCTTTCTATCAGTGAATATTTAGTTATATACCCAATCAAGGTCTTTTAAATAATTTTCTGGCGGCACTCATAACAGATTGCTTTGAGTCAATTGACTTTTGCTCCTTGGCATCTTGTACCTGCTTCGCCTTAACCTGATCGACGGGTGGTTTATCTGTAATAATCCTTGTATGTTTTGGCAGAGATGAACCATCTGATGAGATGTAGTTGTAGTATTCTGGTTCAAAGTTATCCAAAAAAATCGGATGCGGACCGGAATAAATCAGAAATAGCTCAAATCGCGCCCTTGTCATGCCAACATACAAAAGACTCCGTTCTTGAGCCCTGATATCAATCAGTTGTTCCTCATCCGCACCTTTTACCACTGATGCAAGTGGGAAAACATTCCCTTCGAATCTTGGGATGATTACGGTATCAAACTCTAACCCTTTTGCAGAATGAAGCGTGCAAAGCTTGATTCCGGGTGTGCTCAAAGACCATGCTGTATTCTTTTTGATTTCCTGACAAGTCAATCCTGCTGCTCTAATCCAACGATTGATCAGAATAAATTCTGAATACGAACGGTAGAGAATGCCAATGACATTTTTATCGTCTATCAAAAATTTCTTTATGATTTCAATTGTTGCATCCTGTTCTGCCGCAGCATCCTTACATTGGATGACACTGGGTACATTCCCTTTTCTTTCCGGTATCACGGGTTTGGTATACTCGGACTGATCCTCCTGCATCATCCGATTCACTTCCAGAAGACTTTCCGCAAGTAAAACGATCTGCTTTGTGCTTCGGAACGATTTATCCAAAGTTTTTGAGCTTCTTCCATGTATATCTATGCCAAGTTCTTTCCAAGAAAAAGACGTATTATAGATTTTTTGAGCTTTATCTGCAGCTATCGTTATCGATTCCTTTGCAATCAGTTTCGCAAACTTGATTTTGACCTCAGACAAGTCTTGAGCCTCGTCCAGCATGACATAGTCATATTTCATGTTTTCAGGAATCTTATTCGCATTTTTGAGCAGGAAAATATACAGGTCTTCCCAATCCAATCTACCCTTGCTCTTCATGATGCTTGAATACTCTTCAAAAAAAGCGTACGCGACTTCTTTGTCGCTACGTGTCATACGGACCTTTCCGCCCCGTCCGGTTCTTTCAGTGTCGACGTATTTAGAAGAGCTTGAGATGTTTTTTTGTTTGATCCAAAGGAACTCATCCACCCAAAATTCTACTTCAATGTCATGAAATCGGTGTCTTGATTTTCTTTTATTCAAATCGTTCTGTATTGCTTGATCTATGTAAGCTTTTCGATCTCGTTTTTCTGCGATTTTAATAAATCTTCTGTTCGCTACACTTCTGTAGAATTCACCACAACATTTATCAATCGTACTGATTTCTATCATGCAAGGATCAAGACCGGTCATGCTCACCAGCTCGCGGGTGTATTTGACCAATGTGTTGGTGAAAGTGAGAACTAAGATTTTCCTTGGCCTTCCCTCTTCATTCGCTTTCTTATTTAACCGGATTGCACGTTGCATCAAAACGACACTTTTCCCGGCTCCTGGCATCCCTTTGATAAGTAGGTCTCCAGAATCGTGTTCAATACTTTCCTTTTGGATTTTCGTCAACTCAATCGTCATCTTCATCCTCCCCATCTGTAATAGACATCAATTCGTCAATCAGCGAAATCTCAGACTCTCTGCTTTCAATCGCTTCTATGTAGACTGTATCGGCCATTTCAATCGTTTTCTTTATATCCTCTTCTGATCGGATGTTGACCCATGAGGAAACGATGCCTTGCCAAAAAATCGTGTTTATCATATGACCTCCTTGGACGTATCCTTCTCAGCATGAGGACACTGCCCGACAAAGGGACAGAACATACACTCTGTGCACTCTATTTCATTCAACCCCACTGAAAATATTTGATTCTGTTCAAGTTTTTCTTGCAAACGTTGATTTGCAGTATCTAGGGTTTTTTTTGTCAAATAATGGATTAATAACCGAGCACGCGGGTAAGATATGCTGTCAAGCGAGTCGGAGCTGTTGTTAGTGTTATTGTTTGCGTGGTCGATGATTTGTTGTTTTTCAACTTCTCGCAAATAGGGGAACAATTTAAGTACCTCTTCGGCAATCTGCTTGCGGGAAAATCCGGAAGGACTACGAAACGCACCAATCATGCGAGAGAGCGCAAAATTATAGTGGAAATCGCTGACATAAGTAGGGTGGTCGTTCAAAACATATCCGTATATAAAGCGCCATGGGCACAACATCAGATCCAAGACCGGTTCATCCGCGATGATGGTGTTTAAACTGACATCCAGAACAGCAGTAGCTTCTGCGCTTTCGATTTGCGAGATTATCTCCTCGGTCCATTCGTTTCTTCGATATCTGTTTACCGGAACATTGAAAATTGATTTCAAGATATTCACATAAGGAGATGCCCCAATATCTTTATTGTCCTCATTGGCAATCCATGAAATCTCCACCTCTTTATTCTGAAGCAGCGAAAAGAAAAGATACCGATTTGCCAAAGCGGAGCTCTTGATGATGAATCGCATGTCTGCAATGTATCGTTGTGACTGACTGCTTTGATCGATTTTCAATCGATTGAGCATCTCGTCTGTGATTGGCCAGATATAGGGTTTGGTTTTCCCTGGTAGCCTATTTTCATCCGCCAAGCAAAGATGAATCTTGTTATTCGCGGTCAAGGGTGCGGATTCAATCTGATAGAGTGGTCTGATGAAGCTTTCATTGTAGGCGGACTGGAATGCGTAGTTTTCATCATCCAATACACCGCCGCCGATTATCAGCATCATCGCTTCAGATATTTCGCCGGGTAAGCACTTGCTGATGCCTAGATTTCTGAAACTGAGCCGCTCCAAAAGTGCTTTGAGAATCACATGCTCCTCTTCAAGTAGTTCATTATCACCATTCTTTTGGGAAATTAATCGCTTCACCTTGTTCAAATGCTCAGCAATATCGATTTCATGCTCATTTGAGAAAAGTTCCCGAGCTGTGTCGATGAGATGATGGATTAGTGCAATCAACTCATCGAGTTTGTTTTCATCATATGAAAAACACCCGAAATTCAATAGCGGATTGCTCATGATGCGATGCCATCGGCGATTTTGATTTAAATTCTCAGTTATGTGGCCTTCAAACATCCCCGCTACTTTCGATTTTGTTTCTTTCAAAAACTCTAATCGTGCGCTCCAGTCTTCTATCGATCTGCAATCTGATACGTATGTTTGCAACAATTCTAAGCCCTCCATATGAGAGGACCCATTTGCGCCATCCTTAACGACCCATCCAGATGCAAAGCAAGTTTGGACATCGTCAATCGACAATTCTAATCTTTGTGACATAGGTTGCCACATGGAGTGCAAACGATAAATATATTGTCCTACCGGAAAAGATAGCAAATGGTACCTCTTGAATCTTTCCGGATAAAACTCTTTCAATAAGCTTTCAGTCGCTTTGACATCTACGCTGAAGACTGAATAATCATCCTTCAACAATCGTTTGATATCGTCGATAAAATCCATCTCAGTGTCATATCGAATAATCGAAGCGTGGTCCATATTCGAGTCGACCAGCGCTGATTCAAACGCAGAACCAAAGGGTCGATTCCGCAAAGGTACGGAAGAATCGGTAATCCACTTTTCTACAGGCGGGTAACCTTTGCTCTCGGAAAAATTTGAGCACCATATTTCCTCAACTCCCAAAATCGTCGTATCGATGCACGAAAGAAAAATCAGTTCTTTGCCACAGGACTCCAGCATATCGAAGACCCTTTCCTGAATTGGAGTGATGAAATAGAAGCCATGCAGGATAATTGTCGATTCAGAGAATTTATCTGAGATTGATTCCACTAATCTCTGAAAAAGCTGGCTATCATGAAGATAGGCTGACATGGTTGCGCGAAATCTGCCAAAGCTTGAATCCTCTTCTTCGATTTTCTCCCAGATAGCTTTGAACAATCGTTCCTCGATATTTATCGGAGTGAGTTGATTTGGATAGACATCTGCCTCAACAAGCAGTCGAATCCCATTGAGAACGTCTCTTTTGTTTTTCACGAAGCTATCATATACTGATTTTTCAACAGTCGGTACGTTCATTTTTCGAAGGATACTGCCGATGACGATATGCTGTTGAAAAGCCGTCTGCTCATTCTCCCAGTCTTCAATAATCAGCTTTTGTATCTCGTGAACGTCAAAAGCACGATCCATATCAGGATATCCAACAGACATGGCCTTTAGAAGATCTGCTGTAGCTGTTATCTGAGGTGAAGCCATGATTTCTGCATATCGTGGATGATGACTGATAGACTCGATTGAAGTATACGTATATATTTTTCTAGTCATGTCACACCCCCAACAAATGTGCCCAGCTGTGCTCGTCATCGCCGCTGAGAAAACATTCTAATTTTCTGATGCTTCTCGTCATGGCGACGTACAACAATCTGGCCTCTTCCCGATCGACATCATGAAACTCCTTCTTAATGCAATCAAGATAATAATCATTGCTTCTCATTGCCTTAATTTCGCCCCAGTTACCATTTGACCTAACGACTTGGCTCCATCCGACTTTACATGGTGACCCGCTCTCATCAAGAAGCAGCTCAGTTTCTACTTGTTGCCGATAAGGACGATGAGTAAATGGAATCAGAACCGTATCGAATTCAAGCCCTTTTGATTTGTGCACCGTCATTCCGAATACAAACTCATGTCCTAGGTCCATGTGGTCTGAGATATCTGCTTCGTCCTCGGTTCTATTCGTTT
>JAUYTY010000017.1 GCA_030694905.1 Eubacteriales bacterium
CATGGAAAAAACCGTACCAATGATTGCAATACCCACAACAGCCGGAACCGGTAGTGAAGTGACATTTTCATCTGTCATCACTGACACGACAGAGAAGTTCAAGTACACTGTCAAAAGCCCTCTGATAGCGGCAAAAATCGCAATCGTAGATCCGCTTCTGACGATCACTCTACCGCCGTGTATCACAGCTACAACCGGTATCGATGCTTTAACACATGCCATTGAAGGCTATACATCTCTTAAGGCAGAGCCTATAGCTGAGGCTCTGGGACTATATGCTGTCAGTTATCTGACCGGAAACCTCGAAAAAGCATTTAAAAACGGCAATGACATAGAGGCTAGGGACAATATGATGATGGGGAGTCTGATGGCCGGTTTATCATTTGGCCACTCCGATGTAGGGGCAGTTCACTGTATGGCTGAGGCATTGGGAAGCATTTACGATGCACCTCACGGAACATGCAACTCGGTTTTGCTTCCGTATGTCATGGAGTACAATCTGACCGCCGTCGAAAGAAAATATGCCAATATAGCGAACTATATGGGCCTATTTGGACCCAATGAACTAATGACAGCATCTGAGGGCATAGAAAATATCAAGATTCTTTCTAGAAAAATCGGGTTGCCTAGCCTTAAGTCTTTAAATGTTAACACTGATGATTTTGAGTTGTTATCTGAGATGTCGGAAAAGAACAGCTCAACACTCAACAACCCTAGACCAATCAATAAAGAAAGCTATCTGAAAATCTTCAAAAGAGCTTATGCAGACAGCTAGAGTAAATATTAAGTTTTATTAATAAATAGATATTCTGTTGTATTTTCAGTAGCTTTGCTCTATAATACAGAAATATAAGAATGACATTTAGCAAGAGATTAATCTATTCTCTATAAAACCCAACAACCCATGAAAGAGGGCATGCGTTGTCGGGTTTTTGTTTTTTAAATGTTTAGAATCGCTTTAATTTGATTGCAATATGCATTATACTATATATATGTAGCAATAGCCGAAGAATTATAAAGGAGAATGATTGTATGAAATTGAATGATTTCAGGCTTGAAGTATATTTTGGCAAACATGAGTTTTCAGCACCTTATTTACTGACACAGTCCGATTGTCAATCCATGACTGTTAAAGAACTGCTCGAATTGGCGGGTGAATCTGAAGAAGGTTTGCTTGGGAACTGGCTAGGGTATACAGAGGTTCCTGGGGGAACCGAATTAAGGCAGGAAATAGCTGGATTGTATAATAGCATCGGACCTGATGGAATTCTTGCGCACTCTGGAGCCCAAGAGGCTATATTCAATTTCATGAATGCTTTGCTGGATAGAAGCGATCATGTGATTACAATGTTTCCAACCTATCAATCTCTGTTTGAGATAGCCGATGCCATAGGTTGCGAGGTTGACAGGTGGTATCTCACTCAAGATCAGAATCAGTGGACCATCGATATCGATCATTTAAAAAGGCTTATCAGACCCAATACAAGGTTGATTTGTATCAATACGCCCAATAACCCAACAGGCTACGCCCTAACAAATGAACAAATGATCGAAATTGCTGAAATTGCAGACCAAGAGGGCATCTACATCTTCTCAGACGAGGTTTACAAAGGGCTAGAATTGGATGGAATTGAAAGAGAATGGTTCGCGGATTTGTATGATAAGGCAGTTTCTCTTGGTGTCATGTCTAAGGCTTACGGATTAGCGGGTCTCAGAATAGGATGGATAGCTACAAAAGATAAAGGCATAATTGAAAAAATGACAAAATTCAAACACTATACAACCATATGCAATAGCGGTACCTCTGAATATCTGGCGACAATCGCATTGAAAAATGGAAAAAAAATCCTTGATAGAAATCTGGATATCATCAGAAAAAATCTGGAGCTTTCGGATTTGTTTTTTGAAAAACACAGAAATCTATTTCAATACAACAGACCAATGTGCGGACCCATTGCCTTTCATCGCCTGAAGTCGGATATTTCAATCAATGACTTTTGCGACCGGATGGTTGAAGAAATGGGGATACTGCTTTTACCAGCGGAAATATACGACTACAAGGGCAATTATTTCAGGATGGGATACGGTCGACTTGACTTTGAAAATAACCTGAAAAGATTTGAAGAGTATCTTGTCAGCAAAAAAATGGTGTGACAGTCAATAAAAATAAAACCTGGGATTTTCTCAGGTTTTTTCGTTTTGATTTTCAAAATATGAAAAACAGATATCATAAAATACTTTTAGCACGTCCACCATATCGTGCCGATGGCTTCTGGAGCAAATTTTAGCGCGATCATCGCATATCAGGCATTTCCTGGCTTCAAGTCCGAGATCAGATCTGGAAATATGATTGAATTGTTCGTCAATCACATCGATATCAAGCAATCGTCCAATAGAGTGATTGTTTTCTATACCCGCCATCAATTCTTTTATTTTTTGGGGATTATAGTTTATAGACATTATTATTGCAGGACCTGAAAATCCATCAGATGAGCAATGCCTATCCATAATCTCAATCATGTTATCTGATAGGACCGATTCGATTTCCTTTAAACCTGCTATAAATACCTTTTTGATGATTTCATTATTTTTTTCCATTCCCGGTTTATTGATGGTGAAACTTATGACCGGTAACTTATAAAGCGCGATCATCTCAGTCTGCTTCTTGTATCTTTC
>JAUYTY010000024.1 GCA_030694905.1 Eubacteriales bacterium
AGGAGCGTGCCGCTGAAAAGCCTTGAGAGCATCATGGTGAGGGAATCCATCGATGTTGTGGTGGTATCAGTGACCATGGATTTCAATCTGAGAAGCGCGGAGCATCTGATCGACACAATAAGGGCATGGAGGCTCAACAAGCAACCGATTGTTATGGTTGGGGGCAATGCCTTAAAAAATGATTCGACAGCTAAGGACTTTCTGAAAGCGGACATATTCGTCAACAGGATAGAGGATCTGGATACGGTGATTGACCAGTTGGAAAGCGATATGCAAAAATAAACGATTTGAAACAGGTTGGTGTGTCGAATACCCGGCCTGTTTTTTATTGATTGAATTAAGAAGAGCGGGTAGGAATAATATTGCTTGCAATATTCTGCTGAAAGTATTACACTATAGTTCGTACTTAAGAGAGGTAGGTTTAATAAATGAGTAAAAAAATAATAAATATTGCAGTGATTGCACATGTAGATGCTGGAAAATCAACTCTGGTGGATGCATTTTTGAAACAAAGCAATGTTTTCAGAGAGAATCAGCAAGTTGTGGATTGTGTTATGGACAGCAATGATATTGAACGTGAAAGAGGCATAACCATCTATTCGAAAAACTGTTCAGTCATGTATAAGGACATTAAAATCAACATTGTGGACACACCTGGACATGCTGATTTTTCATCTGAAGTTGAAAGAATCATAAAGACTGTCGATACAGTTATTTTGCTGGTTGATTCAAGTGAAGGTCCTATGCCCCAAACAAGATTTGTTCTTCAGAAATCTTTGGAAAGAGGATTGAAACCAATTCTGCTTATCAATAAAATCGATAAAAAAGATCAAAGGGCTGAAGAAGTGGTTGACATGGTTTTTGATTTGTTTGTTGATTTAAATGCAGATGATGAACAACTCAATTTTCCAATTCTTTATGGCGTAGCTAGAGATGGTATTGTACAATTTGAATTTGAAGACAAAAAAGTTGACATATCAGCCTTATTTGAGACCATAGTTGAACATATACAACCATATCCCGACAAGAATGAGGAACCTTTGCAATTTCAAATTTCAGCTCTAGGCTATGATGATTATATTGGAAGACTGGGAATAGGTAGAATATACAGTGGCAAAATAAAAGAAAATCAAATGGTAGCTATTTCAAAAAGAGATGGCAGCATTGCCAAAAAGAAAATCTCTCAAATTTTTGTTTACGAGGGCATGCTAAGAACACCTGTGAAGGAAGCTTTCAGCGGTGATATAGTGGTTGTAACCGGGATTCCGGATATTTCAATCGGTGAAACCATTTGCTATGAGAATCAGGTAATTCCAATGGAACTGATCAACATAGAGGAACCGACCTTGTCCATGAACTTTTTAATCAACGCGTCACCTTTTGTAGGATTGAGCGGTAAATATGTGACCACGAGACATCTAAAGGCGAGACTTGAGAAAGAGCTTGAGGTCAACGTGGGATTGCGTGTTGAGGCATTGGAGGATAGCATCGACGGTTTCAAAGTGTCTGGAAGGGGAGAGCTTCATTTGTCCATCCTGCTTGAGAATATGAGACGTGAAGGCTATGAGGTTGCAGTTTCTAAACCTGAGGTTATTTATCGGAGAGTTGACGGCAAGTTACAAGAACCTATTGAAAAAGTCATTACCAGCGTCCCGGAAGAGTACTCAGGAGTTGTAATATCGAAACTGAATATCAGAAAAGGGTTGATGGTAGGCATGTCTCCAGATGGTTCGTTTGTAAAGATGGAGTTTCTGGTACCTACCAGGGGATTGCTTGGTTATAGGACTGAATTCATCAATGACACACGGGGCGAAGGTACTCTTGTAAGAAAGTTTGAAGGGTACGAGGGACATAAAGGCGATATACCTCAACGAATCAACGGTGCGCTCATATCTCAGGAACAAGGAGAAGCTATGGCTTATTCCCTCGTTAATCTAAGCGAGAGGGGACAATTGTTTATAACACCTGGAACAAAGGTTTATGAAGGAATGATTATAGGAATCAACGCTAGAAATGAAGACATGGTTGTCAATCCTTGTAAAAACAAGAAAATGACCAATATGAGAGCTTCTGGAACGGATGATTCACTCAAGTTGTCACCCCCAAAGATAATGACGTTGGAAGAAGCCTTGGAATTTATCAACGATGATGAACTGGTGGAGGTTACACCTGATGACATCAGAATCAGAAAAAAGTATCTGAAAGAACTTGATCGTAAAAGGTCAGGAAAAAACCGATAATGAATAAAACAAAAGTGCCTGTAAGATTTCAGGCACTTTATTTTTGATTCAAAATATTTTTATTTAGAAGGCTTCACTCTTATTAACAATATCTCAATTCGTTCATTGTCAAAGTATACCGTTGCGTCATCGGTCATCATGCCAACCAAAGCCAACTCCTGATTTCTACCATGCTCTCCAGCAAGGCCCCAGAACGTATCTTCCATTTCTTCCTGTCTTTCCAGATGTAGACATTTGACCATCTGGTATATCAATTTCATTTTTTCCTTGTCATAATCGCATTTAAATGTCAAGATATAACTATCGTCCATTTCCTGGTAATTCAGATCTATTTTTTTCGCGCCCATAGACTGGAGGTAGTGTATTATCTCATCAATTATTCTGATAACCTTGGTATTCTCCTTACTCATCTGGCATCATCATCCTTTCCAAACATTTCGATAATCGGTATTAATACTGCTGCTGCAAGACCAGCCGCAAAACCATTGTTATATAAATTAAGCCCACCATGAAGATAACCTACATTAAGCACCACTGACGAGTGAACAAATCCTGCAACCACACCCCAGTGCCAACCATATTCTCCTGCGATAGGAGCGAGTGCTGTACCAAACAGCGCAGCCAATTGAATAGCTGGATCGTTTATAGAAAATACCTTGAGCAATGATCCGATAAACACACCTAGAAAAATAGGGAGAATATTTTTTGGATGTTTACCAAATGCACTGAAGCCTGCTATTGTAAAAATTCCACCAATAGTAGGACCGTTCAAATCACCCTTAATCAACAGGATGTACAATGTGGAAATTATACCGGTAACACCTATATTGATCAATGAAACAGAAAAGCCTTCCAGCTGAACAAAATCAGTAATCAAACGACCGGAATAATCCAACAGATTCTTATAATTTTTGAAGGATTTGCCGTTTAGCAAGAATCCAACAAACAGAATAATTACAAAAAGACTTATAACATAGATACCCAATGTCAAATTGTTGCCACTGGTCCAGATGAATTGAGCAGTGGGTACATAACCGAAAGACCTGATGATTGAAACAAATATCAAACCCGTCATACCTGCAGTGAATCCAATATTATAAAGATTGAATCCATGGTGTACATTAATCAGAGATGAGCCTAGCGGTGGTATGACAAATCCTAATAAGATACCACATATCATACCCAATGGCAAGCTTAATGTCAATGGGAGACTGCTTCCAAAAGCTATTTCTGATACAGCGGGAGCTATGGCTGTGCCAAATAATGCCGGTATGAGGAATTTGTTGAATTTCTCTTTCTTGAATCTTGAATAGGCATAAGCACCTAAAATGACAAACCAAACATTGAACAGGTTTTTCCCAAATAATGCAAACCCTGATATGGTGAATATTGCAGCTATGAATGGACCATTTAGGACTTGCTTTAACTTATACAACAATAATGTGCATAACAGGGTAACCAATCCGGAATTGACAAAAGCCGCTCCCATGTTTCCCAATCCTATATAATCAGTCACAAGACTTGAAGGTTGGGTTATGATTGAAACCAAGCCGAAGAATATTTCATTGAGGCTGTTTTGGGTAAGGCCAAATAGAATTTGGGCGGCAGAAAGTGCTATGACGAAAATGTACTTAGAGTCAAATACCATTTTTTTGTTCATGTTACCTCCGTTGAGAATGATTATATTGAATGCATAGACTAGATTAAGGCATCAAAGGGGATACCGCTATAGGATAATGATATTTCGAAATGCTGTTCATGCTTTTTGATAACACTGATATGAAGTCCTTTTGACTTAAAGAAATCAACTATTTCCTGTGCATCACAGTTACTTCTTAATGAGATGACCGTGTGAAGTCCCGAGTCTGCACTTATTAATTCTATATCATCACCCCACATACTTTCAAGATAATTTTTTAACAAATCCCTTTTTTTACTGTAAATCCGCTTTATTTTTCTAAGATGCTTATCAATATGACCTTCACCGATGAATTGCGCCAGTGTCAGTTGTTCCAACTTGGAGGAAGACTGGGTGTATTTTTTGGATATTTTGATGTAATCTTCCATAAGTCTCAAAGGCAATATCATATAAGATATTCTGAGTGCGGGGGTGAGGATCTTTGAAAATGAACCAAGATAGATGACCCTGTCGTTTTTATCAAGGCCTTGCAGGCAAGGAACAGGTCTGCTCTCAAATCTTATAAGGCTGTCGTAGTCGTCTTCCAGTATGTATCCTTTTCTGTTTTCGGCCCAGGATAACAATTGAAGCCTCTTCTGGATAGGCATCAGCGAGCCGGTGGGATATTGGTGTGAAGGAGAGACGTAGACTATATCAGCATTGGATTTTTCCAAAGCCAAGATATTGATGCCATTGTCAGAAACAGGAATATCGATGGTTTTAAATCCATAATCATCGAAAATATATTTAGCTTTTTCATAACCGGGGTATTCAATGGCCGCAGTGCTGACACTATGTTTCAGAACACCTGCCAATATACCTATGAGATATTGTATTCCTGCCCCCACAACGATTTGGTCAGGATGGGTATGGGCGCCGCGTGTTGAATTAACAAACCTTGAGACCTCATAACGGAGCTTGTATTCCCCTTGATGAGAGCCGGAACTATATACCTCATCTACAGAATAGAACAATATATTGTTGTACAATTTCTTCCAGATTTTAAAATCCATGCTGCCGGCATGCACGTTGTCATTGACATAATTGATTTCTTCATAAGATTGCAGATGCGTTGAATCTAATAACGGTATTTCCTTCTGATCAGCTTTTCGAGGGAAGTAGTCCTTCAGATCAGTTGCATAATATCCTTTTTTGGGGATGCTTTCCAGATAACCCTCTGTCAACAACTGGAAATAAGAGTTTTCGACAGTTGTCTTGCTTAATTTAAGTGAAGATGAGGTTTCTCTGATTGATGGCAGCTTATCGCCGTTTTTAATATTTTGACCTTCAATCTCATCTCGGATGTATTCGTACAATTGGATATAGATAGGCTTTCGGGAAACCTTATCTGGTATGAAATTATAAATCATAATATCACCTCTGACCTTATTAAAAATATAAAAACTGTATCTTTTGAAATGGACACATATGTATTATATTTTATTTATAAGATATTTGAAAGGAGTTTTTACATGAGAGATAATAAATCCAGAATTTTAACCACATCGGCACTGATGACAGCCATAGTGTATATTGCAACTTATATCGGTACAGCACTACCTTTTTCGGGGTATGCTCATTTGGGCGATGCCGCGGTTTTCTTATCAGGTCTTATATTGGGACCTCATTACGGATTTATAGCCGCTGCATTGGGGTCGTCATTGGCAGACGGGTTGAAAAGCTACGTCATTTATATCCCGGCTACACTTATTCTTAAGGGACTGATGGCCTATCTGACAGGTCGCGTAAGGGACAAAGGGTCGAAAACCATTACGACAGCCATGGTTGTTGGCGGATTGATTATGGTATTGGGATATTATCTTTACGAGACGGTTATTTACGGCAACATTCAAGCACCTATCATCAATATACCATGGAATATAATCCAATTTGTTATTGGTATAATAGTTGCGAAAATTCTGATAAAACCTTTTACCAGGTTTAAGATATAATAAGATTTGTTCAAATCAATCCCAGCGTGTATAATGTTTTAGTGATAATAGTTTTACGGAGGCATTATGAAATTAATTGTAGATGGCGATGGATGCCCGCAGAACGCTAGGAAAATTTGCGAAGAATATGCATCATACTATAATATTGGTATGGTTGTTGTTTCGAGTTATGATCACAATATGCAGGGTGATTTTGAGACGATTATAGTGGATAAAGGCAAAGACTCTGCAGATTTCAAGGTTATAGAGCTGGCTAGTAAAGAAGATATAGTCATCACTCAAGACTACGGACTTGCCAGCCTGCTGTTGGCTAAAACATACGCCGTATTAAACCCTGTAGGATTTGAGTATACGGATTCAAATATAGATAAATTGCTGATGACAAGATATTTAGGACAAAAAACCAGAAGAAGCGGCGGCAGGACAAAAGGACTTAAAAAACGGAAAGCATCGGATGACATTCATTTTGAGGAAGTATTGATATCAACAATAACAAGAAGGATAAAAAACGCTGAAAATTTGAATGAATTAATATAATCCTAATTGTATAGTATGAGTTTTTATTATATAATACATGTATAGTTTAACTTAGGAGGTATTGATATGTCAGATTTTTTTGGAAAATTCAAAAAAGGCTTAGATAAAAGCATCAGCATTGCTAGCCAGAAATCCGGGGAATTGATGGAAGCAGGCAAACTGCAGACACAAATCATATCGTTGAGAAATGATAAGAAAAATGCCATCAATGAGTTGGGAAAAATAACCTATGAAATGTTGAAGAGTGAAAGTTTTGAATTGGAGGTTCTCGAAGGAAAGTTTAAGGAGATACTCCAAATAGAAAAGGAACTGGAAGACAAAGAAGATGCAAAGAATAAAGAAGACAATAAAAACGAGAATAAATCCGACACCCCGGTTTCAGAAGAAACTCATGTAATATGTCCAAACTGTGGAGCGGTAAATCCTGAAAGCGCAGTCTTTTGTGGAAAATGTGGAACTAAATTAAAAGAGTAATGAATAGTGAAGGCTGTTGTCCACTTAGGACGACAGCCTTTTTGATTCTTATCGCAGCTCGCCATTTACAAGTAATAAACCCTCTTCAATAGGATGGGCATATCCAGTGACGCTATTTTCCGGTAGGTTTAACTGCCTTTCAACCAATTGAGTAGAAATCTGCAATAATTTCTGTATAAAAGCTTTTCCATTGCCAATACTAGCTTCAACATGAACTGCGGGATAATCACTGGCATTTCCTCTGAAGAACGTTTCTTTGTCCATGGTCATGAGTATCACATTGACTCTATTTATTTCGAGTGGTGTATGCGTTGAAATGTCATTTCCTAGTTTTTCAATATCTAGTTTAAACTTAGGGGTGGGTATTTTCACAGTGATAAACGGCATAAATGGCCTCCTTTTATTGGTTGTCATGGGTAATAAGTATCATGACTAGATTAATACAGTATATATTAAAGAGAAAAAATTTGCTATAATAGGAACAGAAAAAATAATTGCATCAAAAATTAAAGAAATGGATATGTGATATATTTATGTTAAAACAAAACATTAAACTGGACCCCAAAAGCTTGTATAGATTCAGTGATGAAAAGATGTGTTTTTTTATAGATGTTCAATTGGACGGGTATAGGGAGATTTACAATGAGTGGGACTTTTCGCCATTGTATAATAGAGACATAGATGAAGATTTGGCAAAATACCTCAATAATTGCTATATGGAAATACCATTCAAGGCCAAAACAATAATCAGTATTAGTGTGCCTAAGGAAGTAGAAGACAAGAACAGGGAAGAAAAAAGCATTGAGAGCTTCAAAAACTATTTCATGTACCTGATCAGGCTGAAAAACAAAGACAAACAGACATTGAAGAAAAGAATGATTTATTATCTGATTCTAGGCATCGGATTGCTATCGTTGGCTAATTTTGTTGAAACCATTCAGGTTATGGGCAATTACATTAAAGTTTTATCCCAGGGGTTATTTGTGGGTGGATGGGTACTGTTTTGGGAACTGTTTTCAAATATTTTTTTTGAATTGAATGATATCAAGAAAGATCTAAAAACCTATTATAAGATGTATAATTCAGATATAGAGTACAATTACAGATAATTTCTTACAAAAAATTAATTGTTGAAAAAGCTATTGTTTATAAGGTGTGATATGATATACTAATCAATGGACAAAATTTTAGCATTTAGCAATATTAAACCAGGAGAATTTATGAAACGGATAAGAAAAATTGGTTTCCTGACATTGATACTGATAACTGTTGTTTTAACAGCATGTGCTGGTGGAAGACATAAAATACAGAATGGGAAAATATATGATGAGGCAGGTTTGCTTCAAGGAGACTACGGGCTGTTCAATGGCAGCTATTACAAGACGCTTGAACTAAAGGAAGGCAGCCGAATAATATTTGGGTATGCCGTTGGCACCATGGCCGGTGAGTTGACAGCTTATTTTGGAGATAAAAAAGGCGACAATAAAATCGAGATAGAAGATAGTCTGATTTATGAGATTCAAGAGACGGGCTCTTATCGGATAGAAGTTGTCGGGAAGGATCATTCAGGTGCTTTTGCTATAGAATGGGAACTGGATTGATTGGATAAATCATATATAAACGCTTATGCATTTTTGCATAGGCGTTTTATTATATTGAGTGTTTCTTTAACCTGTTATATAATCAGTTTATAAGATGACTAACAGTGCTAAGACTCCCACTTCTATAAAGTGGGAGACAAGCACTGTATAGTCCCTGGATAACGGTTTCTAAGGTTCAGATGGCGTTTCAAACACCACCTGAGCCAAGAACCCTGTTGATAGAAGCATTGGGAGTGTGTTTGTTATGACGATGGAAATTGGACTGACCTATGGTATTTTGGCAATAGCGATTGTGCTGTTTGTAACAGAGAAGTTGAGGACTGATTTGGTTGCTGTACTTATTATGCTCTTGTTGCCATGGGCAGGCATAATAACTGTAAATGAAGCATTCTCAGGGTTTGCCAGCAATGCGGTCATATCCGTGATGGCTGTGATGATAATAGGTTATGGCATTGAGAAATCGGGTGTTATGAAATCTATTTCTAAAGGAATCATCAACATTGCTGGGCATAATGAAAAAAAGATACTTGTTTTCATAACCTCAACAGTGGGATTAGTATCGGCGTTCATGCAAAACATCGGCGCTGCGGCTTTGTTTTTACCCGCTATCAGAAGAATCTCAAAAAGAACCGGAATCAATGCTTCAAAACTGATTATGCCCATGGGATTTGCAGCAATATTGGGAGGCACTTTAACGATGGTAGCATCAGGTCCGCTGATTGTTCTCAATGATCTCATTGGTCAAGCGGATTTGGAGAGATTCAATCTTTTCAGCGTAACACCTATTGGAGCGGCATTGTTATTTGCAGGTATCCTATGTTTTTATTTGTTTGGAAATGCGCTGCTTCCAAATCCCAAGCAAGAAGATAAACGTAATCACCAATCTTTTTTAAGAGAAACATTCAGTTTGCCGGATAACGTTTATGAAGTCAGTGTTTTAAAGGCTAGCACACTTTCTGGAAAGTCGATTGAAGAGATTGATTTTTGGAATAAATACAATCTTCATATACTGGCACTTAACGAAACGGGCAGCACGGTATATGCCCCCTGGAGAAAAACACGATTTCAAGCTGGTCAGATACTGGCGATACTTGGACTGGAGGAAAGCGTCCATAATTTTGCCCAGGATTTTAATCTGCATGTGAAGGACGATGTGGATGTTTTCATAGATATCAAGAACGAAGAGTACGCTGGATTTGCGGAAATAATAGTACCCCCAAAATCAGAATACAAAGGTAAAAGTTTATGTGATATCGCTTTTCGAAAAAATTTAAACATAGAACCCATCACATTCATCAATAGAGAAGGTGAAAGAGTAGATTTTTTCCAGGAACCGCTGGAACCCGGTCAAGAATTGATAGTATTTGGCAGATGGGAAGATATCAAAAAAATAAAAGGCTCGCGGGACCTGGTTGTGGTGACTGATATCATCCCTAAAGAGGTTGAATCCAATGTTGATAAAAGCAAACAGGCTGTTTTTTCCTTGATTTTTTCACTTGTTCTTGTATTGATAGGTGTCAGACTATCCTTGAGCTTTTTTACCGGGGCGTTTTTGATGGTTCTACTGGGTGTTATACCTAAGGATGAGTTTTATCAGGCTATTGACTGGAAAACCGTATTTTTGCTTGCTGGCCTTATTCCTCTTGGCATTGCCTTTGATAAAAGTGGTGCCGCCAGGCTGACAGCTGGTCAAATACTGCTAGTGATTGACCAATGGAGCACAATACCCGTGTTGTTTATCATCGGATTATTGGCAACTTTGTTTTCGCTATTCATGTCAAACGTTGCGGCTACTGTACTTTTGGTGCCATTGGTTATCATAATGGGGGACAATTTGAACATTGATCCAAGAGCGCTGGCTCTACTGGTAGCTATATGTGCCTCAAACTCATTTATATTGCCGACGCATCAGGTTAATGCCTTTTTGATGAATGCGGGAGGCTATAAGAATGCCGATTTTTTCAAAGCCGGAGGGGTCATGTCTATTTTATTTTTGGTTGTTGCGGTATTTATGATATACTTTATTTACATATAAAAAAGGGGAGGATATTAACATGATTTTAAAGCATTATTTTGTCGAAAAGATTGCGCATAGCTCCTACATGCTGATGGGTGAAAAGATTTGCGCTGTGGTGGATCCCAGCAGAGACATTGATGTGTATCTGGAAGAGGCGAAAAAGAGAGGGCTCAGAATAACGCATATCCTGGAAACACATCTCCATGCTGATTTTGTCTCAGGCCATATGGAATTATCTAAAAAAACAGGCGCGAAAATCTACATGCCAAAATCAGCTGAAGCTGTTTTTACACATGCAAGTGTTGAAGAAGGGGATGAGTTCTATATTGAGGATATGAAAATCAATGTGATAGAAACCCCAGGTCATACACCGGAGCATGTCAGCTACGTGGTGACTGATACCGGAAGAGGCGCTGATCCCATTGGCGTGTTTGTTGGAGATACACTCTTTGTCGGAGATGTCGGCAGGCCGGACTTGTTTCCTAATCGTGCCGATGAGTTGGCTAGAAAGCTGTACGACAGCCTATTCAACAAATTGATGAGCCTACCTGACTTTTGTGAGGTATATCCCGCTCATGGCGCTGGATCACTCTGCGGGAAATCAATGGGCGCAAAATACATGACAACTATCGGATATGAGAGGAAGTACAACCCTGTACTTCAAGTGAAAGACATCAATCTTTTCATTAAATCTTTGACGGAAAACATGCCCGGTGCACCGGATCATTTTTCCAGGAGCAGCAGGATCAATGCTTTAGGGCCAGCTTCTATCAGTGCATTGCCCCAGATGAAGATTCTGAAACCGGAAGAGTTTCAAAAGGCAAGCCAAAGCGCGGATTCGATAATAGTCGATGTTCGAAGTTATCATGCATTTGGTGGATTGCATATTCCTAATTCATTTAATCTGGACAGCACAGGAAATTTGCCTACCTTTGCGGGTTGGGTGCTGCCACCTGAAAAAGACATTTTATTGGTCGCGGAAACGCTTGAGACCGCAAAGGAAGCTGTACTATGGATGCAACGTGTCGGTATGGACAACACAATCGGATTTTTAGAGGGTGGTTTGCATAGTTGGGCCGCTTTAGGGTTGCCGGTTAGCTATGTCAAGCAAGTTAGCCCTGAAGAATATGAGGCAATAAAGAACGACGGTGATGTTTTAATGATTGATGGTAGAGATAAGTTGGCTTTTGATGAGGGACATATTGAGAATTCCATTAATATTCCTTCGCCTGATTTAAGAAAAAGATATATGGAATTAGACAGGGATAAAAAAATAGTCATTATATGTAATTCAGGAGTCAGATCAAGCCTTGGAATCAGCATATTAAAACAGAAAGGATTCAAGGAAGTAATGAATCTATCAGGTGGTATGCAGGGCTATCAGGCGTATTTAGGTTAAAGGGAGGTTCATATGAGAGTTTTTTCAATGGTACAATGGTCTCCATATGTTGTCGGTATATTAATTGGGGCGTTAAACTTGGTTGCCATGCTTCTTTCAGATAAGGTTTTAGGTGCTTCGACAAGCTACGCGAAGGCCAGTGGTATGGTTAGAAATATTTTGGACAAGGAATATGTCAAGAAAAACGAGTTCTATTTGCAGAATGCAATTAATATTGACTGGGGATTTATGCTGGTGGTGGGCATCATCATAGGGGCATTCATATCAGCAGGATTGTCGAATGATTTTAATCTGGTTCTAGTACCACCTATGTGGGCAAATGAGATATCAAATAGTTTTTTTGTCAGATTTATCATTGCTGTTTTTGGTGGAATTGTATTGGGAATCGGCTCAAGATGGGCAGGCGGATGCACCAGCGGACATGGTATCAGTGGAACCAGTCAGTTGTCCATTCTCAGTTGGGTAGCTTCGATTTTCTTCTTCATAGGCGGCATTATAACGGCTTTTCTGATTTATGGATTATAGGAGGTGAATTGATAGATGACTAAATTACATGAAAACAAAAATATGCAATTGCTTTTTGGATTGTTGATGGGTATTGTCTTTGGATTTCTTCTACATAAAGGTGGCGTTTCCAAATATGATATTATTCTGGCTCAATTGAGATTGACAGATTTCACCGTACTTAAGATCATGCTTTCTGCGGTTATCATAACGATGCTGGGGATCAGTTACCTATATCCAAAGGGTAGGGTCAAGCTTCAGGTCAAGCCTGGATCCATCAAAAATTCGATCGTTGGTGGTCTTATCTTTGGCGTCGGATTTGCCACTTTGGGTTATTGCCCCGGGACCATAGCGGCAGCGGTTGGAAATGGCTATCTTGATGGTTTGATTGGCGGCATGATAGGTATTATTATTGGGTCAGGCATTTACGCTTCTTTTTATAGCGACTTGAAAAAGAAAAAACTGATTACAGAAGACAGATTTAGCGGGCGGTCATTGTTTGATTCTTTCAAAGGACATCCGTTCAGATACACATTACCTTTTTCAGCTATTCTTGTTTTAGTAATGATAGTAGCTGAGATTGCAGGGCTCTAGGAGGAATCATGCTGGAATATCCACATGGATTGTTGCACAATTTATCTGTTATTATGGCTTTGGTAGCTATGGTCATCATGGTTTATGGTGTAATTGTCGCTGTTGTTAAACTCGTTTATTCAGAACTGCGAAGGAAAGAAAGATTCATATGCTATGATGACAGAGAGGAACTTAGGGTCAATCTGGGTTCGTATATATTGCTTGCCCTTGAAATATTGATTGTGGCGGATGTCATCGAGTCGATATCCAACAGAACATATGAGGATTTGATCATTTTGGCTGGAATCGTTGTTATCAGAACCATGATGGGTTATTTTCTGGATAAGGAATTAGCTTCTCATATAAAGCATAAAAAATAGAGTGCGGAATCTTCGCACTCTGGTTTTTTCTATAAGATTACCACTTGCCTTTTCCCACGTGTCCGGCAATTTCCGCCTTACACATCTGCTTTAGCTGCCATGCCATATCTTGGGCTTTTTTGAATATGCCAACGCATGCCGGATCCAGATCCAATTCTTCTCCTTCGTCTGCCAATCCTTCAATTGCCATACAAAGATTAATGATATCCATGTGAATGTCGTTAGTTCTGTCAGAGTTTATAATTTTGTCTGCAGCTTCATCACTCAATACCTCAAACTTCTCTCTGGCAGCACCGCACTTGGGACATTTATCCCCTAATTTACTCTCTTCCGATACATATCCGCACATTGAACATTTTAATAGTTTCTCCATATATGTTACCTCCTTGGAATTTTATTTTATAGTGCATACATACATTTTAACATTTATCCATCAAAAAACAATATAATAAGTTCAAATTTATAATAAAACTAAAAATTTTGACGGTTTCAATCGTTTAAATCATCCAATTAATGTTGATTAAATTAATTGAATTGCATGGGATTATATGCTATTATTTAGGAACCGACTGGTCGGTCGGGTCTAAAATGACGGAGGTGTATTTTGAAAAAAAGACTTGGAACAGTATTATTGATGAGTTTGCTGGTTGTAGCTATTACAGCATGTTCAACCAATCAGACGGCAGAAGAACCGGAGCAGAGTTTTATTGCCGTTGAAATAGAAATTTTGCAGAGATCTCAGTTGTATATAGAGAATAACTTCACCGGTAGGGTTAACCCGGGCAACGATGCTTATGTGCTGCCTACTTTCATTGCGAAAGTGGAGGAGGTTTATGTGTCAGTAGGAGATCTGGTAAAAAAAGATGATGCTTTGTTTAAACTTGATAATAGCAACATACAAAACCAGGTGGATCAGGCAAACGCGGCTTATCAGGCTGCTTTGGCCAATCTTGCCATGACTACTGAGCAAATCAATGCCGCTAAAGATGCACTGATTAGAACAAAGTCTCTTTATGAAGCGGGTGTTGTCTCGAAAGCGCAATACGATCAAGCTGAATTAGCGGCGTCGGAAAAACCACTGAACACGATTGCAAAAGGTGTAGAGCAGGCAAGGCTTGCCTATAGGCAAGCAGTTGATGCTCTTGATAACACGTTGATCAAAGCCCCTATTGAAGGGACAGTGACCTCAGTAGATGTAAAAGAAGGTCAGATTGCTCTGAATTCGCAACCTGCTATAGTTATTATGGATCTTGATCAAATGACTGTTAAGATAAACGTTACGGAGGGAATTGTCAACAATTTGTTTGTTGGGCAGTCCGTCGAGCTTAAGATTGATTCAGCAGACATTGAGATGAAAGCGGAGATCATCTCGATTGGCAATACTGTTGATCCGTTGACAAATCTTTTCAATGTGGAAATTTCACTCGAAAACAATGGATTCTTAAAAGCTGGGATGTTTGCCCAGGTCACAATCAATACCGATATCAGAGAAGACAGATTGTCAGTGCCTGGCAACGCGGTGCTGGAGAAAAGTGGCGTAAGCATAGTCTATGTTGAAGTCGACGGAATTGCACATGAAAAAAATATCACAACAGGGCTCGATACAGGTCAAAGGGTTGAAATCATCTCTGGGTTGGAAGAGGGACAGAGAATAATCATAAAAGGGCAGAACTACATCAGTGACGGAAGCATCGTTAAAGTCGTAAGGGGTGAATAAACATGTTGTCAAGATTTTCAGTCAAAAGACCTGTCACGATCGTTATGATGGTACTGATAGTTGTATTGATCGGATCAGTCTCACTTTCTAAATTACCCATTGATCTGCTGCCTTCCATTGAGTATCCTGTTGCTGTCGTATCCACATCATATTCCGGTGTAGGCCCTGAAGAAATCGAGACTCTTGTTACCCGACCATTGGAAGATGTGCTGACAACAGTCGAGAACATTGATTCCATAAGATCAATTTCATCAGAAGGAAACTCTTTGATTATTCTTCAATTCAACTTTGGCACTGATATGGAGTTTGCAGCACTCGAAATGCGTGAAAAGATAGATCTGGTGAAAGGGTTTCTACCTGAAGACGCCAGAAATCCAACTGTATTCAAATTTGATCCCAACGCGATTCCTATTATGTATCTGACAATTGAGAGCCAAGGGGATCTGTTCACCACACAAAACCTGGCAGAAGATATCGTTAAAACCAGGCTTGAACGGATTCAAGGGGTTGCCTCAGTTGAAGTAAGCGGCGGGTACACTAAAGAGGTCCAAGTTAGATTGATTGACAGTAAAGTCAAGGGATATGGATTGACTGGTGAATATATTTCGCAAATTTTAAAAGCAGAAAATCTCAACCTGCCAGGGGGAGAGGTATATAAGGGCAACAACACACTAACTGTGAGAACTATCGGGGAATTTCAGAATGTTGAGGAACTCAGCAATGCAAATATTCCCCTGCCAAGAGGGGGTACGGTAAGACTTAAGGATTTATCCAGCGTTGAGCTAGTCAATACTGAGAGAAAAAGTATCGCCAAATACAATGGAGAAGACACACTCGAACTGACCATAATGAAGCAATCAGGCGTCAATACAGTTGGTGTCAGTCAACAGATAAAACAACAAATAACCACGCTTGAAGCAGAGTATCCCAACATTGACATTAAAGTGGTCTTTGATCAGGCTTCATTTATCAATCTGGCAATATTTCAGATGATAAGGAGTGCTTTATTTGGCGGAGCGCTTGCTATTGTAGTGCTTTTGTTATTTTTGAGAAACATCCGATCAACGGTCATCATAGCGATTGCCATACCGACATCTGTCATTGCAACATTTATATTGATGTATTTTGTGAATGTCACCATGAATATCATGACTCTGGGAGGTTTGGCTCTGGGCGTGGGGATGCTGGTAGACAATTCTATTGTTGTCCTTGAAAATATATTTAGGCACAGAAATGAGGGCTTTGACAAGGAAGAAGCCTCGGTTCTCGGTGCCAATGAGGTATCCACAGCAGTTTCCGCATCAACGTTGACTACAATTGCGGTTTTTTTACCCATCGTCTTTGTTCAGGGTATCACATCAACCATTTTCAAGGAATTAGCCATGACCATTACTTTTGCATTGATAAGTTCACTGGTGATTGCGCTTACATTGATACCAATGATGGCTTCTAAGCTTTTAACAATGAAGAATATAAAATTGGATTCTGGAAAAGATGAAGAGCTTCGCAATGAGAAAGGATTTATGAATCAAGTTAAAAAGCACTATAGAAAAACGCTTGACGTCAGTCTTAATCATAGGTTTTTTGTGTTTATGGTGAGTATTGTCATTTTTGTAGGCAGTTTAAGTACATTACTGACAATAGGCTCATCGTTTTTCCCAGCTACCGATGAGGGACAGCTGGATATCAGCATCAGATTGCCAATTGGAGCTGAACTAAAGGAAACCGAGATGATAGCCACCGATGTGGAAAGCATACTTTATCAGATTCCTGAAGTTGAATACCTTTTCACCAGCATTGGAACAGGCGGAGGATTTGGGGGTATGACAGGAAGCTCCAGCAATAGAGCAAGTGTATCGGTTACTCTCGTCGGTTTATCTGACAGAGATAGAAATACAATGGAAGTTGCTGATGAAGTCAGAAATCTGACAAAGGAAATCCCAGGCGCTGAGATTGGCGTAACCTCCTCATCAAGAATGATGGCCGTTGGATTTGGAGGGGGAGGCATCAGCATTGGTATCAGAGGCGATGATATCTCCATACTAGAGCAGATAAGTTTAGATATAAGGGATATTATGGAAAAAGTAGAGGGTACTAGAGAAATCTCCGTTTCGCTGGAAGAAGGTATACCCGAGATACAGGTTAAAGTAGATAAGGATAGGGCATCGCAATATGGATTGAACTCGTTTACAATTGCAAATACAGTCAGAAACACCCTATCAGGCAACATAGCAACAAGACTGAAAATGGAAGGGGAAGAAATCAACGTGGTGATAGTGGGAGATGAAGTGTACTCCCAAAGCATTTCAAGTCTTGAAATGCTGCCATTGACTACGCCAATGGGTAGCACTGTACCTCTTTCCCAGGTAGCTGAAGTGTTTATGGCCAGAGGTCCTATCAGCATTCAACGGGAGGATCAAGCCAGGGTGGTTTCTGTCAGCGCAGAGACATACGGCAGAGATGTTCAGAGTGTGATGGATGATATAATCACAGCTCTCGATGATTACAGCATACCTCAAGGGTATATGCTTTCATTCGGTGGCGAGACACAGTTGATTGAGGATGCCTATAATGACCTGACCATGGTGCTTATATTGGCGATTATACTTGTCTATATGATTTTAGCGGCTCAGTTTGAGTCTTTGATACAGCCATTGTCGATAATGTTCACCGTTCCACTGGCATTATCCGGTGGATTTCTAGGGTTGTTTGTAACAGGGGTTGATTTGAGCGTACCGGCTATCATCGGCTTCATTGTGTTGGTTGGAATTGTGGTAAATAATGCTATAGTCCTGGTAGACTATATCAACACAAGAAGAAAAGCGGGTGAGGACAGGAGAGAGGCGATATTGAACGCAGGTCCAATAAGATTAAGACCTATTCTTATGACTGCTATGACCACCATACTGGGTCTATTGCCTCTGTCATTAGGGATAGGAGAAGGCGCAGAACTTCAAATGTCTCTGGCGATAGTTGTTATTGGGGGCTTGCTGTTGTCAACCGTTCTGACGCTGGTTTACGTACCTGTTATCTATACGGTAATAGATGATATTGCAGAGTATTTCAAGAAAAAAATAGCCGGAGAATCGGAGGTGCAAGCAAATGAGTGAAATTGACAAACGACAGGTCATACTGGACTCCGCATTTCAGGTTTTTATGAAAAAGGGATTTCACAACGCCAAGATGGCAGACGTTGCTGAGAATGCAGGCATTGGCAAAGGAACAATCTATGAATACTTTGACAGCAAAAAATCATTATTTGAAGAATCTTTTATCAATAACCTTGAATTAGGTTATAATGATATCAGGTCCATCTTTGAATCGGATATTTGTTTCAAAGATAAGCTTACCAATTATCTGAAATTTAAATACAATTATTTGAGCGTACAAAGCAGTCTTGCCGAGAACTTTCTAGCCCATGGGGAGCTGGTGTCAAAAAGAATCAAAGACAGCTTCATGCTATATATGGCGAAGTATTATAATCACTTGAACCTACTGGTAGAGCAGGGGATTAGAGAAATGGTGCTCAAAGATGAAGTGGATGCCGAAATCATGGTTTCTTGTATTATGGGCATATCCAATAATTATTTAGGAATTAAAGTTTTGTTCAAAAAAGAAAATGAAATAGATTATGAAAAAATAATAAATTCGCTTTTATGCGGCTTTGGAAAATGAGGAGGATTAAAATGAAAAAACGAATACTGATATTGATGATGATAGTTGTATTGGTTGCTGCATTTCCAATCTACGCCAATGATTTGCAGCCTGTAGACGTAACAGTGGTTACAACAACGGAAACAACTGAATCGGAAGAAAGTGCTTTGACAATGACTTTGGCAGAGGCTCAGGCATTGGCCATCGAGAACAGCTATGCCATTTCTAATTTGAATAGAAGATTGGAAGACACAAAAGACTTGATCAGCAATCAAAAGGATCTGCAAAGCACGATGAGTGATCTGCTAAAACTACCTCTTCAATTCATACCGAGCGATATAACGAATGACTATGTGAATGCCTTTATGATAGAGAAAGGCTATGGTGTCAAGGGGGCTCAGGTACAGCTGACAATTCTGGAGAATACCCTTAACCAAACCATAGAGGCACTGAAAATCGGTGCTGCGTCAGCCTACTACAATGTCTTGTTGGCACAAAAAACTGTGGAGCTGAACAATGCGCTTTACGAAAATGCACAGGGGCATCTTAAAACAGCAAATATAAGATTTGAGAATGGTGTCATTACCAAACTGGAACTGCTTAAGGCTGAGATGGCTGTCAATTCAGCCAAGACAATTTTATTCAACGCTGAGGATGATTTAAAAATCAAACAGCTTGAATTCAACAACACCATTGGCTTGGATTTAGATAGGGAAGTTCAATTGGTTTCAGCTGTTGAATGGGTTGAAATGCCAAGTGCCAGCCTGGAGGAGTCAATTACTGCATCATTGGAAACAAGACCGGAAATCGAGAATAAAAAGGCTGAATTTGAGCTTAAAGGAATAGAAGTCAGTGCAATTACTTCATATTACACACCTAATTTGAGACAACATAAATTCGCTTTGGAAGAACTGGAAGAAGCGGAATATAATTATAAACAAACATTTCGTGATATTGAACTTGATGTGAGAAGCAAGTATTTCGATCTGGTCAAATCTGAAAGAGCCATCATCAATATTAATGAAACAATAGAACTATCCAGGGAAGCCCTGAGAGTCACAAATCTGTTGTATGAATATGACCTGGCCACACTGCAGGACATTTCAGATGCTGAAGTTGCTTTGACGCAAACGGAAATTGGGAAATACCAAATGCTCATTGGCTATAATATAACTAGGATGCTGTTTGACAATTCAATTGGATTTGGCATGCCGACATATTAGAAGGCGAGATTGAAAGGAGAAAAATACATGATGCTACCCTTGGAAAACATTAAAATACTGGATCTGACCAGAGTATTGGCAGGCCCTTACTGCACTATGACATTGGCTGATTTGGGTGCGGAGGTCATTAAAATTGAAATGCCTGGACAAGGTGATGATTCGAGGGCTTTTGGGCCTTACATCGAAAACGAGAGTGCTTATTTTATGAGCTTGAACAGAAACAAGGAAAGTATCACCTTGAATCTAAAAAAGGATAAGGCTAAGGAGATTTTAAAACAACTGGTTGAAAAAGTTGATGTCATCGTTGAAAATTTCAAGCCGGGAACAATGGAAAAATTAGGGCTGGGGTATGACGTGTTAAGAGAAATTAACCCAAAAATCATCTATGCAGCTTCTTCAGGGTTTGGCCACTATGGCCCTTATAGCGAAAGACCTGCCTATGATGGCGTTGTTCAGGCTATGGGTGGTATTATGAGCATTACAGGTCAAAAGGACGGTGAACCTACAAGGGTCGGTCCGTCTGTAGGAGATATATTTGCCGGATTATTCACCTCTATTGGCATACTTGCAGCAATCAACAGACGAAATATTGATGGCAAAGGGGCTAAAATCGATGTATCAATGCTGGATTGCCAAGTTGCTATACTCGAGAATGCACTGGCCAGATACTTCGTCACTGGAGAATCACCCAAGCCGGAGGGAAACAGACACGCATCGATTGTCCCTTTCGAGCCCTTCGAAACAAGCGACGGGAAAATAATGATCGCTGCCGGCAACGACAATCTCTGGCTCAAGTTATGCAAAGCAGTAGAAAAAATTGACTTAGCCATGGATGAGCGTTTTATGACCAATCCACTTAGAAACAAAAATTATGTTGATTTAAGACCTCTGCTGGCAATCGAAATCAAAAAGAAAACCACTGATGAATGGCAGAGAATTTTTATCGATAGCGGCGTGCCAAGTGGGCCGATTAACAATATGGAAATGGTAGTCAAGGATGAGCAGGTGATTGCTAGAAATATGATACAAGAAATACTTCATCCTGTTGCAGGATTGATTCATTTGCCGGGAATTCCTATCAAAATCAGTGATTGCGATGATAATATAAGATTTTCCGCACCAACACTCGGACAGCATACAGATGCTATACTAAGCAGATACCTGGGATATACAAATGATGAAATTGAAAAACTAAGACTTGAAGACATCTTATAAAAGAAAAAAGAGTGGCTTGTCCAGATTATTAACTGGCAAGCCACTTTGTTGATTTCATCATTTATTTTACAATGCCCCTTGCTCTCATGGCATCGGCAACACGTTTGATTGCCATCATAAATGCCGCTACTCTCATAGACACGTTATGTTTTTCTTTCAGGTAGAAAATGTCATTGAATGCTTTGACCATCTTGACTTCCTGCTTCTGCTGAACCTCTTCGAAAGACCAATAGTAGTTCTGAAGATTTTGAACCCATTCAAAGTATGAAACCATAACGCCGCCACCATTGGCAAGAATATCAGGAACGAGGAAAATACCTTTTTCATTGATTATTCTATCTGCCTCTGGTGTAGTTGGTCCGTTAGCTCCTTCGACGATGATGGATGCTTTTATACTGTTCACGTTTTCTGAAGTGATTGCGTTTTCAAGGGCACATGGCGCCAGAAGATCAACATCAAATTCGAAAACCTTATTCCTATCAAATTCCTGTTCCGCACCTTTAAATCCCTGAATCATATTTTTGCTTTCAGGAAGATTGACATAATCATACAACTTCTTAACATTAAGACCATTCTCATTGTAAAGGCAACATGATACATCTGAAATCGCAGTGACTTTCGCACCCATCTCTTCCGCATAGATTGCCGCGAATCTGCCAACATTACCAAATCCTTGAATCGAAACCTTTGAACCTCTAATATCTTTTCCTTTAGCCCTAAATGCTTCTCTCATCATGAGCGCGACACCGTAACCAGTCGCTTCAAAGCGAGCGAGCGAGCCCCCAAAAGCAACTGGTTTCCCAGTTACAATACCCAGAGTATTTTTTCCTTGCAGCTTTGAGTACTCATCTACCATCCAGCCCATAATCTGTGGTGTCGTATTGACATCTGGAGCTGGTATATCTATCTGCTCGCCGACAACAGGCGCTATAGCTCTAATATAGGCTCGTGAAAGTCTTTCTATTTCATCAATGGACAACGTTCTCGGATCAACTATTATGCCGCCCTTGCCGCCGCCGTAAGGTATTCCCGCAACACCGCATTTAAAAGTCATCCAGGCAGATAGAGCCTTGACTTCATCAATACACACATCCTGATGGTATCTGATGCCACCTTTTCCAGGGCCGATTGCATCGTTGTGCAGTGAACGATAGCCCATGAAAACTTTGGTTTCGCCATTATCCATCTTAATGGGCAATGCTACCTCAATGCAGCTTTTGGGTTGCTTCAGAATCTCAAAAACCTCTTGTGTCTCACCTAAAGCCGTACATGCATCTTTAATCTGTTGCTGTACAATTTCAAATGTGTTTAGAGTCTTTTCACTCATAAAAAAATACCTCCAATGATACTTGATTTATTTTATGTTTCAATTAGTTTATTAAACATACCCGATGATATCACTTAAAATCGGCTTTGTAAACGTTTTGACAATGAAAAATATGACAGTTTTGTAACAAATACAAGAAATGAACAAGATATGAAAATTCTCTAAGAGATTCCTAATTCCTTCATTCTTCTCCACAAGGTTGTTGAACTTATGCCTAGTTTCTTTGAAGCTTTGATTCTGGAATTATTACAATTCTGCAATGTTTGATTATATAAAGAATGTATAGGTAATGACATTTCTAAATAAATATGTTATGATTTTATCTAAATAATTCAGCCGATGAGATTGAGGGAAAGGAACAATACTCTGGCGATGCAAAATGATTTAAGTATTTTGAAGACTCTAAGGGTATAGGAGAAGATTGATGGTTAAAGAGAATGATATCACCGAGAAAGAAAGTTTTTTAAAAAGAAAGAACATTGAGATTTCAGTCCAAAGATATCTAATAGACACATTAAGTTATATGGCATTGGGTCTATTTGGAACTTTGATCATCGGAAGTATACTGAATACTATCGGTGGAAAACTGGGAATAACATTTTTAACAGAAACAGTTTGGCCATTAGCCAGAAACATGACAGGACCTGGAATCGCAGTTGCAGTTGCTTATGGATTGAAAGCGCCGCCATTGGTTCTTTTCGCTTCAACAATCACAGGCGCTGCAGGTAATGCATTAGGTGGTCCGGTTGGTGCCCTGGTTGCAGGACTGGTTGGTGCTGAGTTTGGAAAAATGGTATCAAAAGAAACCAAGGTCGATATTATTGTGACACCGGCTGTGACGATCTTAACAGGTGTTATAGTCGGTACATTGGTTGGTCCTGGAATCAGTGCTTTTATGACTGGATTCGGAAATCTGATTAACGCAGCTACAGAGTTACAGCCATTACCTATGGGTATTTTGGTTTCTGTGTTAATGGGTATGGCACTGACACTTCCAATTAGTAGTGCTGCTATCGCCATTATGTTGGGATTGTCTGGATTGGCGGCAGGAGCATCTGTTGCTGGTTGTGCAGCCAACATGGTTGTGTTTGCTGTAATCAGCTATGAAGTGAATGGATTCGGTGGACTTTTATCCCAAGGATTGGGAACATCAATGCTCCAGGTTCCAAATATAATCAAGAATTGGAAAATTTGGATTCCGGCTATTGTAACTTCAGCCATAACAGGCCCGATTTCAACTGTCTTGTTCAAGATGGAAAATACACCAATGGGCGCTGGTATGGGAACATCCGGACTGGTTGGTCAGTTTGGAGCTATAGATGCCATGGAAGCAGTGGGTAAAGGTGGCGGAATGATGTACGTGTCAATATTGCTGGTACATTTTGTACTCCCTGCCATTATTGGATTGGTTGTCTATCAGATAATGAAAAAAGCTAATCTTATCAAACCGGAAGATCTGAAATTAGACATATAACACACTTCTATTCATAAATTCAGTCATATGAATAATGAGTAAGGTTTTGAATAGTTATTATAGATTGAGGCCTTCCTTCGGGAAGGTTTTTTTAGGGAAATAAATTATAATAAAGGTTAAATCAGATTGAAAGCAATTAGTTTTGATGATATTCAACATTGATACAAAGTGATAGAATATAAGCAGACAGTTGATTGGATACAAATAATCAGATTGAAAGCAATTAGTTTTGATAACCTTTATGGAGGGAATCATGAAGTATAGGGAGTGTGTAATCGTAAGAGGTGGAGGAGACATCGCCACAGGTACCATTTATAGGTTGCATCAGGCAGGTTTTAAAGTTATAATATTAGAAATCAAAAATCCGACAGCTATAAGAAGAACTGTCTCATTTTCACAAGCAATATTTGATGGCGAGATGGCGGTTGAGGGAGTCAGGAGCAGATTATGTGCAAATGTTGAACAAATAAAACAGGCACATATAGATCATGTGATACCTATTGTTATAGATCCAGAAGGTGTTTTAATTGATCAGTACAAACCGTTAGCGGTTATAGATGCTGTTTTGGCCAAGAAGAATCTTGGTACCAGTAAGGATATGGCAGATATAGTCATTGCATTGGGACCTGGTTTTTTAGCAGGTGTAGATTCTCACGCGGTCATTGAAACTAACAGGGGACATAATCTAGGCAGAGTCATTTATAATGGAGAAGCGGAAGAGAACACAGGCATACCAGGCAGCATTGACGCAATTACCTGGGATAGGGTTGTTTATTCACCCGATGAAGGTCCCATAAATGTCTACAAGGATATTGAATCCATAGTTGAAGTCGGCGACTTGCTGGCTGAAGTCAATGGTAATATAGTTGTTTCCAACATCTCGGGCTTGGTAAGAGGCATGATTCAACAGGGAACGTCTGTATTTAAAGGGATGAAAATAGCTGACGTTGACCCCAGAGGCTCCAAGGTTGATTGCCATACCATATCTGATAAGGCAAGATCCATCGGAGGCGCTGTACTGGAGGCTATTTTGCATTTGGAGATGGCTATTAAAGAATAATGAAAAATACTTAGAGTCCATTGGATGATTAAGATAATATCAAAATTCATGTGAAGGGGAAATGAAAATGTGTGAACACTGCAACGAAACGCAAATACAGTTGACTGATACGGGTACAGCGATTGATCTGAAACTTATGGAACCGATCATTGAAAAATATGGCAAAATCAAGGGCAGCCTGATTAATATTCTACAGGAGGTTCAAAATGTTTACGGCTATTTGCCACAACAGGCTATGGAATACGTGGCTGAGACAACCGAAAATAAAAAGGCAACAATTTACGGTGTGGCCACTTTTTACACACAGTTCAGACTGCATCCCATTGGCAAGTACCTGATACTTCAGTGCCAAGGAACTGCTTGCCATGTCAATGGTTCAAAAGATGTTTCGAAAGCTATTTGTGAACATTTAAAGATCAATGCCGGTGAAACCACTAAGGATCTTCTGTTTACAGTCGAGAATGTGGCGTGCCTTGGATGTTGCAGTCTTGCGCCTGTCATTATGATTAACGGAGAGGCTTATGGCAATCTGACGCCCAAAAAGGCTGTCCAGATTATCAAGGATATCAAGAAGCAGGAAGACAGAGGTGATAGCAATGAAAATTAGAGTTGGTTTAGGGAGTTGTGGCATAGCGGCTGGAGGCAGAAAAGTGCTGGAAGTTCTGCGTCATGAAGTTAAGGCCAATAATCTGGAGTTGATTGTCGAACCTACTGGATGCATAGGCATGTGTTTTTATGAGCCGATTATAGATGTTGTCACTGATGGCAATGTATTCTCCTACGGGTTTGTTGATGGTAAAAAGGCTAAAGAGATTTTGGACAGCCATCTGAATGATCACCAGCCTTTGGAAGAATATTTGCTGTACAAGCTTGATCAACCTGCTGATTATACCAAAAAGCAGGTGAAAATAGCCTTGGAGAATTGTGGAATCATCAATCCGGAAAAAATTGAGGATTATATTCAGAAGGGTGGCTATAAGGCAATCTCTAAAATACTAAACAATATGAGTCAAGAAGAGGTCATCGAGGAAATCAAGAAATCCGGACTGCGTGGGAGAGGTGGTGCTGGATTTCCAACCTGGTTCAAGTGGGATGCCGCCTTAAAGCAAAAAAAAGACAAAAAATATATGGTTTGCAATGCCGATGAGGGAGACCCGGGAGCCTTCATGGATCGAAGCATTCTGGAGGGAGATCCGCACAGAATCATAGAGGGTATGATGATTGGCGGATATGCCATCGGGGCTGATGAAGGCATCATATATTGCAGAGCGGAGTATCCTCTGGCAATTGAAAGACTGGAAGGCGCCATTGCTCAGGCGAAGGAGAAAAGCTTTCTCGGCAAAAAGATACTTGGAAAGAATTTCAATTTTGAAATACGCATAAAAAAGGGAGCAGGCGCTTTTGTTTGTGGTGAAGAAACCGCTCTAATAGAGTCATTGGAAGGAAAAAGAGGAATGCCAAGACTCAAGCCTCCATTCCCGGCAGAATCCGGCTATTGGCAGCAGCCCACAAACATCAACAATGTTGAGACGTTGGCCAATGTTCCTTGGATTATTTCGAACGGAGCCGATAGATTTGCATCTGTAGGTACCGAGAAAAGCAAAGGCACAAAGGTTTTTGCACTGTCTGGGAAAATCAAAAACGGTGGTCTGGTCGAGGTAGCTATGGGTATGAAGCTAAGTGAGGTCATATTCGATATCGGCGGTGGCATTAAAGAGGATAAAAAATTCAAAGCCGTTCAACTTGGAGGACCTTCAGGTGGCTGTATACCTGCGGCGTTGATGGATACGCTGGTTACATATGAGGATATCAATGCAACAGGCGCCATAATGGGTTCAGGTGGCATGGTCGTAATGGATGAAACCACATGCATGGTGGACATTGCCAAGTTTTTCCTTGATTTTACCTGCAAGGAATCCTGTGGGAAATGCTTGTATTGTAGAATCGGCACAAAAAGAATGCTTGAGATATTAGATCGAATCACCAAGGGAAAAGGAAAGCCTGAAGATTTGGATGAATTGGAGGCATTGGGAGATAGCATCAAGGATGCTTCCCTTTGCGGTCTTGGACAGACGGCTCCCAATCCTGTATTAACCGGGTTGAAGTATTTTAGAAAAGAGTATGAGGCTCACATTTTTGACAAAAAATGTCCAGCTAAACAATGCCAGGAGTTGTTGACTTATACTATATCGGAAGATAAATGCACCGGATGCACCTTATGTGCCAGAAATTGTCCAACCGATGCCATAACAGGCACAGTTAAGAAGCTGCATCACATCAACCAGGAATTATGTATTAAATGCGGTAATTGCAAAAGCGTGTGCAATTTCAATGCAGTAAATGTTGATTAGAAGGGAGATTGAATATGCCTAAAATAAGATTGAATATCAATGACATGGAAATAATCACGACGGACGATAAAAATATACTTCAGGCGGCCCTGGAAAACAACATTGAAATACCTCACCTTTGCTTTGATGAAAGAATGGAAGCATATGGCGGCTGTGGCATGTGTGTCGTTGAATTGGAAGGTATGCCAAAACTGGTTAGAGCGTGCGCGACGCCAGTCAGGAATGGAATGGTGATCAGAACCAATACCGAGCGCACATCGGCAACAAGAAAAACGGCTCTGAAGCTCCTTGTTTCAGATCATAGAGGGGATTGCAGACCACCTTGCATGATGGCTTGCCCTGCTCATACAGACGTGCAAGGATATGCCGGATTGATAGCAAACGGACAGTATAAGGAAGCCGTTAAACTAATAAAGGAAGATCTGCCTATTCCTGCAAGCATCGGTAGGGTTTGTCCCCATCCATGCGAGACCGACTGCAGACGAAACTCTGTCGAGAAGCCAGTCTCTATAGCCGCCTTGAAAGCCTATGCGGCTGATTACGATTTGTTCGATGAAAGAGAAGAGACCTATATGCCAGAAATGCAGCCTAAAACCGGCAAAAAGATAGCAATAATCGGTGCAGGGCCCGCAGGTTTATCAGCAGCCTATTTTCTATCAAAGAACGGACATGCCGTTGAGGTTTTCGAGTCCATGGATAAGCCTGGTGGCATGATGCGATACGGCATTCCTCAGTATAGATTGCCCAAGCATGTCATAGACGCTGAAGTAAAACTGATTGAAAATATGGGCGTCAGATTCAACTATAATATGAGACTTGGCGAGGACATCACACTGAGTTACCTTCAAAAGCATTATGATGCTTCCTTTGTCGCTATCGGCGCGTGGGAAAGCTCTGCAATGAGATGCGAGGGTGAGCATGCAGAGGGTGTGATAGGGGGAATAGATTTTTTAAGACAGGTGACACAGAACGAACCCTTAAAATTGGGAGAAAAGGTTTTGGTAGTTGGTGGTGGAAACACTGCCATGGACGTTGCCAGAACGTGTGTAAGGCTTGGTGCAAAAGAAGTTAGGATCGTCTATCGCAGAACCGAAGAGGAAATGCCTGCCGAAAAGATTGAAATTAAGGAAGCAAAGGAAGAGGGTGTGGTTTTCAGCTTCTTGTCAGCTCCTATCAATGTAATGGAAGAGAACGGAAAAGCGACTGGACTCTTGTGCCAGAAGATGAGACTTGGAGAACCGGACGAATCAGGTAGAAGAAAGCCCGAGCCAATCGAAGGCGAAATTGAGATGTTGCAATCAGAGACGATTATTGCCGCCATTGGCCAGAATGTCAGCATGGGGAAAAATTCTGAGATTCAAACGACAAAATGGGGTACGATACAGGTCAAGGAAGGAACATTTGAGACCAATATAGAGGGTGTTTTTGCCGGTGGAGATGCTGTGACAGGCCCTAAAATAGCGATTCAGGCGGTTGCAGACGGTAAAAACGCAGCTAAAGTCATCCATAGCTACTTGAATGGTTTCATCATACCTCACAGAGAACCCATCATCGTAAGACAGAAGGACCTGACTGAAAAGGACTTTGAAAAATACAAAAGCGAAGAAAGAATGCCACTTAAACACATGGAAGCCGATCTCAGGAAGCATAATTTTGAAGAGATTGTGACATATTATTCCGAGAGCGACGCCAGGAAAGAAGGGTCAAGATGTCTGGAGTGTGGCTGCAAGGATTATTTTGAGTGTCAGTTAATAGATTATATCGAAGCGGAAGATATAGATACAGATAAGGAGCTCGGTCAAAATCATAAGCGTTATGCACCACAGACCCATGAGTTTATCGACAGAAACCCGGATAAATGTATCCAATGCGGTCTTTGTGTCAGAACCTGCGATGAGTTCATGGGCATCACAGCTTTAGGTATTGTAGACAGAGGTTTTGATGCATTGATAGCACCAGAGTTTAATAGACCTTTGGAAGAAACAGAGTGCATATCATGCGGTCAATGTATTGATGTATGTCCAGTTGGAGCCATTCAGGAGAAAATAAGAACGCACAAGGAAATACCTTTGAACCTGGAAAAGACGGAGGGAGTTTGTTCCAATTGCTCTCTCGGGTGCAACGTGATCTATCAGCATGAAGGCAAGCTGATTTACAAGGTGACGCCAAACAGGCTCAAAGATGACGGCGTTCTGTGCAAGAAAGGCAAATTTGAGTTTGATTATATCAACAAAACAAATAGAATCACTAGACCAGCCATGCGAGTAAAGGGCATTGCTACCGATATAAGCTTTGAGGATGCAAAAATTGAATTTGTGTCGAAGCTTAAATCCACTAAGTATTTGCATGGCAAGGACAGTATAGGATTTCTTGTTTCTCAGAGACTGACCAATGAAGAATTGGGATTGGTCAAAAGTCTCAGCAGACATCTTGACACGGAAATGATTGGATCATTCAATAATACAGGCAGCGATATCCAATCCACTGTTAAGTATGAGGAATTGAACAATGCGGAACTGATACTTGCGGTTGGGAATGTCTATGAGAGCTTCGCACCTATAGGTGTGAAGATAAAGAACCTGAACAGACCCTTGATATCGATATCAGAAAAAGGAACCAGATTGGATCATTTCTCCATTGCTTCTTATCAGACACAGGATCTGGAGACTTTGTTCGAGAATGTTCTTAAAAATTTGTCAGGGAAAAACAAAGACATGGCATTGAACGCTGATAGTCAAGCTGAACAAATAGCTGAGGCTTATAGCAAGGTCAATAAACCTGTTATTGTGATTGATGAGTTGACCATTTTACCGGCAATTCAGAAGCTGCTTCAAGAAATAGCCATGATAACCGGAAAAATCAACAAACCGCACAGAGGATTGCTCACCCTTAAAAAGGAAGCTAATGCTCAAGGTGCTTTAAACCTTGGATTCACGAAATCAGGATATGAAATATTGTCTAAAGCGAAAGATGGAAGCATTAAAGCCTTGGTGGTCATTGGTGACGAAGAGATGAATACAGCTGAAATAGAAGTGGAATATATGGCAGTCATGAGTATGTTTCCAAGTGATCTAACGGAGAAGGCCAATCTGGTATTGCCACTCGTAAGCCTTGCTGAAAGCTCAGGAACATTGACCAGAACCGATGGAACTGAACAAAAGACAAACATTGCGATCAGGCCAAAGACAGGAAGATCCAATTATGAAATGTTTGATGAATTCATCAAATATCTGGTGCCACAATAACAATAAACATCGAGCGGGAGTAAAGACTCCCGCTCTTATTTATTCAAAAGCTTAATCAACTCGAAATCAGATCTTTTATCCGATGACTAACAGTGCTAAGACTCCCACTTCTATAAGTGGGAGATAAGCACTGTAGAGTCCCTGGATAACGGTCTCTAAGGTTCAGGTGGTGTTTCAAACACCATCTGAACCCAAGAACCCTGTTGATAAACGAAATTACCTAAATAATTGTCATCTTCAAGAGGATAATCCGATCTGAAATGTGCGCCTCGGCTTTCCTTTCGAAGTAATGAAGATTCCGTCATGACGTCTGCCAAGATCAGCATATTGTAGGTTTCAATCCAATCTTTGAGACTGGAGGGCTGGGTTTTTTCAAGTTTAGCTTTCAGTTCTATGATGACAGATTTAGCCTCCAACAAGCCCTCTTCGCTTTTGACAATTCCCACTTTTTTCCACATCATATCCCTAAGTTGGCGCTTTATTGCCTTAATGTCGTCCTGGCCTGCCTGGGGTAAGAAAGGCGCTTCCGGAATGATATCCCCATGAATCCTATTTTGAGCGTATAACGCTGCATTTCTGCCAGCAATAGGACCAAAAACAGCCGTTTCCGTCAAGGCATAGCCTGCAAGGCGATTGGCGCCGTGAAGACCTCCAGTCACTTCGCCACAGGCAAAAAGGCCATCTAAATCAGTTGAGCAGTCTGATTGAATTCGCATCCCGCCCATTGTAAAATGAGCTTTTGGCACCACTTTTAGCGGCTTTCCCGGATGATTTTTTACTATTTCAAGCAGTTCGGGCGACTCTTTCAAAAGATATGAGGTAGAACACATATCAAGATTTAGAAAAACCTCCTTCTGCTTGAAAATCTCTCGGGCCAAAATATCCCTGTTTTCCAGTTCTTTCTTAGGAAAGTTCTCCATGAATCTTTCGTTTTTCTCATTCACAAAGATGGCACCCTCACTGAAAAGATTGGGAAATATATCATGAATAGCAGGGAATACAACGCGATAGGGATAGAATTGGACAAACTCCATGTCAACCGTAGATAGACCTTTTCTCAACGCCATAGCGATTCCATCGCCTGTTTCATCATTTGTTGTGCTAGTCTCTTTATAGATGTAGGCATAGCCGCCTGTGGCCAAAATGATGGATTTGGCTGAGAAGTATTGGAGATCATTGTTTTTTTCTACAATAAGGCCACAGACAGAATCATTTCTTGTCATTATTTCCACACCTGTAAAGCCATCAAAAATAGATATACATGTATGTTTGTCTATATATTCTCTAATTTTTGAGGTTATGAAAAATCCTTTTTTAGGGTTGTGGTAGGCAATATTGCTGTATAGAATTCCATCAGAATTTTTTTTATTCAAATATAGATTCGGTAAATATGACAATAGATTTTCAACTGAATCGGAACCATTGTCTATCAGAACTGTCATCAGTGCCTTGTCATTGATAAATCTGCCGGCCCCAATAGCTTTATTGAAATAATCAATTTTTAGAGAAGAATCTTTTGATGAAAATCTGTGGATTGATTTTGAGACGACAGAAGAGCCTGATTTTCCGGTCTTTTTCTTTGATATGATGGCGACCGTTGCGCCGTATTTGCTGGCTTCGATAGCCGCGTACATTCCTGACAGACCACCCCCTACCACAACCACATCGTACTGACCTGCTTTTTTGATTAACATTTGTAGACCTCCGATTCTTTTATTGCTAAGCAACTTCTGCTATTCATATTATCAAAATTCTAGAATAAAGTAAATTGTCGCAAAAGAGCAAAGCTATGGAAATAAAAACTTTTTTATGGTAAAATAAACAAAAAAGGAGGTGCATCATGTCAAAAATAGTTGTATATTCAAGTAATACTTGCCCTCATTGTATTACTGCCAAAGATTATTTGAAATCCAAGGGTATTGAATTCACAGAAAAAAATGTGTCTACAGATATGGGAGCCAGAAAAGAACTGATGGATATGGGTTATATGGGCGTTCCAATAATCTTGGTAGATGATGAAGTCATAGAAGGATTCAATAAAGCAAAATTAGATGAATTGATTAAGGAGTAACTATGGATTTTGATTTGAAAACAGGACTCAAGCATAGCGTGGAGAGAATTGTTGCATATAAGGATACCGCCGCTTCTTTTGGCAGCGGTTTGGTAGAGGTTTTAGCCACACCAGTTATGATTGGAGTGATGGAGGGTACTTGTGCAGCTTGTGTTCAGCCATATCTACCTGAAGGTTACAGCACAGTGGGAACACACGTCAATATTTCACATCGTGCGGCCGTTGCCGTAGATGGAACTTATTGCACCGAGTGCGAACTGATAGCCATTGACAGAAAAAAACTGACTTTTAGCGTAAGAACATACACTGATGAAAAAACAATCGGAGAAGGAACTCATGAGAGGTTCATCATTGATGTTTCTAAATTTATCAAGTAATGACCGGCAAGGACATGAATCAGATGCTAGCCGAAGAAATTTTCGTAACAGGTTATGCAAAGCTTCCTACAAACATCACTGCCAGCAAGATGTATGAAGTGATCGCGGTTGGACTTCTAATCAAATCGGAAACAGGAGAGATATTGGAAGCGGAGTGCACTTTGTCCACCCAACTGGCCAATAAGTTTGTATCACGTATGCTGGTGGGAAAGAATATCAACCAGATGGACGAAATAGAAAATGTGATTGACATTTCCTATTTCGGATCGGCAAAAAAAGCAATCAAGACAGCTGTTCAGAACTGCAAAAAGAAATTTGATACGATTTTTATTTCAGAAGAAGAAATTTGAAAAACTTAAGTAAGCAATACATAAATGGCAATTTTTCTTGACAGATGACATATATTGTTTTATCATGGCTTCAGATAAATTAATATGCCTATTGTTCGCAGTAGTGAGGTATCCCCTTATTTTGAAGCGAATGATGCACGGTCAGCGACATAAATCGAAGTCGTTTTTCGTGCATTTTTTATTTATCCGATGACTAACAGTGCTAAGACTCCCACTTCTATAAGTGGGAGATAAGCACTGTAGAGTCCCTGGATAACGGTCTCTAAGGTTCAGGTGGTGTTTCAAACACCATCTGAACCCAAGAACCCTGTTGATCCGAACCCAAGAATTCTGTTGAATAATTAAACACTTTGGAGGTACAGATACATGCTGGATGGAAGAATCAGATGCAAGGCCTTGAACCACAAAATAATGACAGCAAAAGAAGCCGCGGAACTGATAAAGGATGGTATGATAGTAGGCGCCAGTGGATTTACACCGGCAGGTTATCCTAAAGCGGTCCCGTTGGCCTTGGCCCAAAGAGCTGAAGACGGAGAAGAAATCAAGATAACCTTGATTACAGGCGCATCTGTCGGAGACGAGCTTGATGGTGCACTGGTCAGGTCAGGTGTGATAGCAAGAAGATACCCCTATCAAACAGATGCTTCAATGAGGGATGCCATCAATAACGGGTCTGTCAAATATTCGGATATGCATTTAAGTCATGTACCGCAATGGATAAAATATGGTTTTTTTGGGAAAATAGACGTGGCGATCATTGAAGCTGTGGGAATAACAGAAGAAGGGGGAATAATACCATCAACCTCTATTGGCAATTCAAATGTATTGGTTGAAATGGCTGAGATGGTGATTGTTGAAATAAACACATCCCAACCGGAAGAACTGGAGGGAATCCATGATATATATAGTGTGGAAAAACCACCGAATAGAAAAGCGATACCTATTTACAAGCCCGAAGATAGAATAGGAACTACCTATATTCCCTGCAATCCTGAAAAAATCAAAGCGGTTGTCTATTCAGATATCATTGATAAGACTAGAGATGTGGCGCCAATCGATGACGATTCAAGAAAAATTTCCAGTCATATCATCAAATTCCTATATGATGAAAAGATGGCAGGTAGAATTCCAGAAGAACTGCTACCATTGCAGTCTGGAGTTGGTAGCGTTGCCAATGCCATACTCGGCGGATTATGTGAATGTGATTTTAAAAATCTGACAATATACTCGGAGGTTTTACAGGATTCGGTACTTGATCTGATAGACGCTGGAAAGGTTGATTTCGCTTCAGCAACATCACTGACCATTTCACCCTCGAGATTGGATGACTTCTATAAGAATTTTGGAAAGTACAGAGACAAAATAATTCTAAGGCCACAGGAAATCAGCAACAACCCGGAGGTTATCAGAAGGCTTGGCGTCATAGCGATGAACACCGCAATAGAATTCGATATCTACGGAAATGTAAACTCCACCAACATTGGTGGCACAAGAATGATGAACGGCATCGGAGGCTCGGGTGATTTTACTCGCAACGGTTATATCTCGATATTCACAACAGTTTCCACAGCAAAAAATGGCAAGATCTCCAGTATTGTGCCATTCGTCAGGCATGTGGACCACACAGAGCATGATGTTCAAGTCGTGGTAACGGAACAAGGCCTGGCTGATTTAAGAGGTCTTAGTCCATCTGAGAGAGCAGATCTGATTATTGAGAAGTGCGTCCATCCGGATTTTAAGGATCAATTGAGGGATTACGTCGCAAGAGCAAAAAATACATCTAAATACCTACACACCCCTCATGATTTCGAAACAGTTTTTTTAGATTTCTCCGATGACTAACAGTGCTAAGACTCCCACTTCTATAAGTGGGAGATACGCACTGTACTGTCTCTGGATAACGGTCTCTAAGGTTCAGGTGGTGTTTCAAACACCATCTGAACCCAAGAACCCTGTTGATAAGCAACTCGCAAGATTTAAAATAAATAAATCATTTTTGCATTAAATCTTGCATTTCAAAGGCTTTTAATATAGATTAAATATGATAAATGTACATTTGGAGGTATAATTGATGTTTGACAAAGAGAAATTTGAGCAATTAAAAGTGGCTAGAAAAAATTGGGAAGATAAGGACCTGAACAAATCACTTGCCAGATCACCTGAGAGAAAAGAAGCGTTTAAAACTGGATCAGGCGATATAGTTGAAAGATTGTATACACCTGAAGATATTAATGATTTGGATTATATGGAGGAAATTGGTTTACCGGGTCAATATCCTTATACACGTGGCTATCAACCTACGATGTATAGAGGCAGATTGTGGACAATGAGAATGTATGCCGGTTTCTCAACGGCAGAAGAATCAAATAAACGTTACAAATTCCTGGTTGATCAGGGATCAACAGGACTGTCAGTCGCTTTTGACCTTCCTACCCAGATCGGCTATGACTCGGATCATCCACTGGCTGAGGGAGAAGTTGGCAAGGTGGGTGTCGCCATAGATTCTTTAGCGGATATGGAGATTCTCTTTGACGGCATAAATCTGGAGAAAGTCAGCACATCCATGACGATAAACTCTCCCGCATCTGTTCTGTTGGCGATGTATATTGCTGTTGCTGATAAGCAAGGCGTATCTCCTGAGAAACTAAGAGGGACTATTCAGAATGATATCCTCAAGGAATACATAGCGAGGGGAACATATATCTACCCCACAGAAGAATCAATGAGACTCATAACAGACATATTTGAATACTGCTCAAAAAACGTTCCTCAGTGGAACACTATCAGCATTTCCGGATACCATATTAGGGAAGCAGGCTCCACAGCCGCTCAAGAAGTCGGATTTACTTTGGCTGACGGTATAGCTTATGTGGAAGCTGCAATCAAAGCCGGACTTGATGTGGATTCCTTTGCACCAAGATTGTCATTTTTCTTTAATGCGCATAACGATTTATTGGAAGAAGTCTCTAAATATAGAGCAGCCAGAAGACTGTGGGCGAAAATCATGAAAGAAAGGTTCAAGGCTAAGAACCCACAATCCATGATGCTAAAATTCCATACGCAGACAGGCGGATCAACCTTGACAGCACAGCAACCGGACAATAATATCGTTAGGGTTGCGATCCAGACGCTGGCAGCTGTGTTGGGAGGAACCCAATCTCTGCATACAAACTCCAAGGATGAGGCGCTGGCCTTACCGACTGAGGACTCTGTTAGAATCGCGTTGAGAACACAACAAATTGTAGCCCATGAAAGTGGTGTCACCAATACAGTGGATCCATTGGCCGGCTCATACTACATAGAAGCCAAAACTAAAGAGATTGAAGACAAGGCTATGGAATACATCACCAAAATAGACGAACTGGGCGGAGCGCCAAGGGCAATTGATGCCGGTTACATTCAAAAGGAAATCACAGACGCAGCCTATAAGTACCAGATGGATGTTGAAAAAGGTGACGTTGTGGTCGTTGGTATGAATAAATTCAAGGTTGCTGAAAAAGCGCCGCAAGGCCTATTGAAGGTTGATCCGATGGTTGGAGAGATGCAGAAGAAGAAATTGGTTGAACTTAAAGCAAAAAGAGATAATCAGGCAGTTACGGAAAAATTGACCGCCCTGAAGAAGGCATGTAAAGGCACTGAAAATCTTATGCCTTATATTGTGGAAGCCGTCAGGGAATATGCCACTTTAGGCGAGATATGCGATGTCATGAGAGAAGTTTTCGGCGAATACGAACAAAGCGTAATGCTTTAATATAAGTTGAGATTGATTCATTAGGAGGAAAAAATGGACAAACCAATAAGAGTTTTAGTTGCTAAACCTGGTCTTGACGGACATGACAGAGGAGCGAAAATGATAGCCAGGGCATTAAGGGATGCAGGAATGGAAGTCATTTATACAGGTTTAAGGCAAACGCCTGAACAAATAGTAGCAGCAGCGATTCAAGAGGACGTCGACATAATTGGCATGAGTATTTTATCCGGCGCGCATAATCATTTGTTTCCAAAGGTCATAGGATTATTAAAAGATCAAGACGCGGATGACATAATGGTTATAGCGGGTGGTGTAATACCTGAGGATGACATACCGGCATTGAAAGCAGCGGGAGTGGCTGCCATATTTACACCAGGTGCCTTGACAACTGAGATTGTTCAATTCATCAGAGACAATGTTAAACGATAAAGACATTAAGGCGATGATTCAATGGAATTGATTAATAAGATGCTTAAAGGGGATAAGAGAGCCTGTGCCCGCCTTATCTCCATCGTTGAGAATGACGAAAAAGAATCAGAAAAGCTGATAAAAAAAATATATAGATTCACAGGAAAAGCACATATCGTAGGGATAACAGGACCTCCCGGTGCTGGCAAAAGCACGCTGACCGACAAATATGTCAAGCTATTAAGAAAAAGCGATTACAAAGTGGGTGTCATAGCTGTTGATCCAACCAGCCCTTATACCGGTGGCGCTATTCTTGGTGATAGGATCAGAATGAACGATCTGGCCCTCGATCCCGGCGTTTTTATCAGAAGTATGGGAACGAGAGGTTATCTGGGTGGCTTGGCAAAGGCTACCAGAAATGCCGTTAAAATTCTGGATGCATATGGATGTGACTATATCATCATAGAAACCGTTGGCGTGGGGCAATCTGAGGTTGATATCGTAAAAGCCGCGGATACGGTCGTATTGGTGATGGTTCCAGGCCTTGGAGACGATATTCAATCCATCAAGGCTGGCATTATGGAAATAGGCGATTTGTTCGTTGTGAATAAGAGCGATCTTTTTGGCGCCCAAAGAACAGCGACAGAAATCAATATGATGCTGGATATGAGCCCAAAAACAGATAGAAGGCCACCTGTCGTGATGGTTACTGCAAATCAGAACAAGAATATTGAGCAGATGGAACTGGAAATTCAGAAACATTATCATTACCTGGTTGACAATGGTCTCTTGGAAGAAAGAAGAAAAAAGAACATCAAAAGAGAGCTTCTTGAGTTGGTTGAAGAAGAGCTGAAAAAGCTTGTGATAAGAGAGACGGAAAACAACGGGGAATTGGACAGTATGACAGAAAGCCTCTTTAACAAGGAGACAGATCCTTTTACGTTAAGGGATACGTTGCTGTCAAGAATAAAATAAACAAAGGAGAACACATGGTTACGAAAATTGATCACATAGGCGTTGCGGTAAAAAACCTGGAAGAATCGCTGAAATTTTATCGGGAAACTCTCGGATTGGACCTGCAAGGTGTTGAAATTGTAGAAGAACAAAAGGTAAAGGTAGCGTTTTTACCTATAGGTGATACAGAAATAGAACTGCTCGAATCAACTGATCCTGACGGTCCTATTGCAAAGTATATTGATAAAAAGGGCGAAGGGGTTCAACACATCGCCTATAGGGTTGATGATATAGAGATGGCTATCGCTGACATGCTATCAAAGGGTGTCAAGATGATTGATGAAAAACCACGATACGGAGCAGGCGGGGCGAAGATAGCCTTTTGCCATCCCAAAAGCACCAATGGTGTTTTGGTTGAGCTTTGCCAGAGAGATTAAGAAGAAAGAAAATAAAAAACGCCGGATCAGTTTAGTTCTGATAACCGGCGTTTTTAGTTGTCATATTATGCGTTCAAGCTCTTTAATAACTCGTCAAGATCTAATCCATGAACAGCAGCTGCCTGCTCTAATGTTTCCATTTGAGATGATGGACAGCCAATGCAACCCATACCATATTGAAACAATATCTCTGCAGATTCTGGTTTTTCTCTGAGAACTTGTCCTATATACATATCTTTACTAATAGTCATAAGTTACCTCCTTTATTGTATTCTATGATATTATAATACAGAGGTTATTATAAGTCAAAATATTTAGAAAATGATATTCGGGAAAATGATGTTATTTTAAATCATATTTAACAATGCGTCATATTAATCCTAATTCATTTTTGAATAGGATAATGCAATTTTTAAACCCTTTTTAAAGCGTTTGTGTGTTGTGATTTTTCATACACTTGTCGTTTAAGTTGCCGAATTGATGTTGATGGTAACTAATTAGTATGCTAAAATTATTACATATAGTTCTTTGCTTTTCCATGAAATGAAAAAGTTTTTGACACTATTCAATTAAGGAGATGAACGAATGAGCACTTCAGTTAAAAGCATATTAGAGTTGCCTATTATGCAAGAAAACAGTAGATTACTCACTAACACAGGCGAAAACAACGACGTTCAGTTCGTTACAGTCATGGAGTCACCTGACTTTCGCTTGGCTAGCCTTGGTGAACATATTTTTGTTTTAACAACACTATCTGCTCATCATAGTTCTTTAGAAGAGATTAACAGCATAGTTCGTGGCTTATGCGAGGTAAAGATTGCTGCCATTGGGATAAAGATTGGTCGATATATTAAATGTATAGATGAATCAACGATACAAATAGCCAATGATCATAACGTAGCACTTATTGAATTGGATAACAACGTTTATTTTCGCGAAATTTTAAGAGAAACCCTTTCTGTTATTACTGGTAACCAACGCTTGAATCTTATCCGTATAAATGACGTTAATAAAGCTCTAATTGATTCTATTTTACAGAATCGCACAATACAGGATTTTCTGAATCTTCTTTGTGCGCAAATAGACTGCTATTGCTGCTGCAATGATCAATCAGGCAAAAAAATAGCCGAAGCCTCGTCTCTGAGACTAGATTACGATACAAAGAAAGTAGACAATGCCATAAAACATTATTTCGAGAATTTCTCCGAAAAGGATAAATCGATTTACCAAGAAGAGAATATAATCATTTCCCCTTGCATTGTGCAGGAGAAAAGACTCGCAACAATTTGTATTGTTACGTTTGAAGTGCAAATTGACCTTGTTTATCTTTTTACGCAATCCATTATTAACGGAATAAGCATAAAATTTCTTGAGAAAAATCTGCAAGTACAGGCTGAACGAGAGCTAGAATTTTCAATTTTAAATGATATACTTTTTTCCAAAAATTCTAATGCTGAGGTCATTGCAGACCGCCTTGATCTTTTAAACTTTACCCTTTACGAAAATAAATTAATGGTCATCCTGTCGCGTTTAGATTCAAAAAATGACAAATTTGGCTTTTATTCAACAGTTGATAATCTTAAAAAAATATTTACAGCGCAATTCGGTTCTGCAATCGCTTTTAAGAGAAAAAATGAGCATGTAATTCTCGTTTCTCATGAAACAATTAGCAATGCCAATAGCTTAAAAGACAGGTTGTATTTGTGTAAATCAGCAATTTCACGAACGGAAAGAGGTAAGTTTGATTTAGGGTGTAGCACGTCAGTTACGGAGTTGACGAAGATACCTGAATGCTATGACCAAGCCAAAAAAGCCATTAAATTCGGTCGTCAGATTGATACTGACGAGCATTTATACTTATATGATGATTATTTTGAATTAGGGTTAATATCATGCGGAATTGGTAGCAGTGATGCTAATATGTTTTTTCAACGCATTGTTAATCCCATTCAAGAATACGATAAGAAGTTCAATTCTGAACTTTGGAGTACGCTTGAGATTAGTTTAATACAGGATAGACTTGAATTAATAGCAAGCACTCTTCACATTCATATTAGTACCCTTCGGTACAGGTTGCAGAAAATTGAAACAATTACTGGTTATAATTATTTCAAAACAAATGATCGTCTGACACTTTACCTAGCATATCTCTTGTATAAGGTTTCTAATGTAAGCAAACAATAATTGATGGGTTATAAGATTAATGGAGATGATATCATCTCCATTAGCTTTAACAATCAATCGAAATAAAATTTATCCGATGACTAACAGTGCTAAGACTCCCACTTCTATCCGATGACTAGCAGTGCTAAGACTCCCACTTCTATAAGTGGGAGATAAGCACTGTAGAGCCCCTGGATAACGGTTTCTAAGGTTCAGATGGCGTATGAAACGCTAACTGAATCCAAGAACCCTGTTGATAAGTGGGAGATAAGCACTGTAGAGTCCCTGGATAACGGTTTCTAAGGTTCAGATGGCG
>JAUYTY010000025.1 GCA_030694905.1 Eubacteriales bacterium
ATGCACTGTAGAGTTCCTGTATAACGGTTTCTAAGGTTCAGATGGCGTTTGAAAAGCCACCTGAACACAAGAACCCTGTTGATCTAGCATCAGCATATTGGTACAGAAGCTTTGTATCTTTTATGCCAAACTGCCCTATAGTCGCTTCCCAGGTGGTGAAATCGCCATGCCAATCCGAGCCTCCGGTGGCAACAAGATTGTTTTTTGAAACAAAGTCATTGTATCTTTTGTTCAACTTATCATCATGGTAGGGATAGTAAACCTCGACTCCACCCAAGCCATGCGCCAATAGCTTATCCATTTCCTTCAAGTCTTCATTGCCCAATCTTGCAGGATGGGCGAATACCGGAATACCGCCAGCTTCTAGAATGATCTCAACGACATCCGCGGATGTGAAAGGAAATTTTTCAGGAAAGGTATATGAAAACCGATTGTAGGTTCGCATGTAAAAATCAGGCCAATCCTTTAGCTTGTAAGGATGCCCGTCCCGTATCATTGCCTTGTACAAATCCGAAAGATAGATAGTGTCCTTGAACGACATCAGCTCTTCTACCCTTGAAGCTCTGTAGTCAATAATACCTAGCCTATTGAGCTTGGATATCATATCCAATGAATACTTTGAGGTATACTCATTGGTTATTTTTATAAAATCCAACAGCTGTCGGTTTTTGTGCTCTATAAGATATCCCAGCATGTGAATGGAGTGGCCATTGGAGACTGAAGTCAGCTCGATGGCAGGAATGACAGTCATTTCATGTTGGGCGGCTAACGAGGTTATCTGGTCTATGCCTGAGACAGTATCATGGTCAGTTAGTGAAAATTCCTTGACGCTATTTTGTCTTGCAATCTCAATAATTTCTTCGATCGAATCTGTACCATCTGATAAATCTGAGTGAATATGTAAATCAATCATCGTGTTCATATCCTTTAAAATATAATAAGGCTATTATACATGAATCAGAAAATAATACAACTCAATTAAGGTTAACACAAGGTTAATTATGCAAATTAAGATATTGAAACGTTGTTTCAAAAGTGATATAATTTTTCTGTCAGGAGGTGATAGATTGAAAGATGACTACAACTATATAACCATGATTGAAAGAGCTACAGATATTATGGATCTAATTTTTACAACCAACAGGGAGCTGGGGGTTTCCGAGATATCCCATGAGCTGAGCTTGCCTAAAGCCACAGTTTATCGGATATTGATCACTTTGGCAAAGGGAGGATTTATATCCAAGGGTCACGAGACGGAAAAGTACACCCTTGGCGGGAAATTCATTAAATATAGCGACAGGGTCAAAAGAGATATCAATGTCTATACCATCGCCAAACCTTATATGGGGCAGTTGGCTGATAAAGTGGGTGAAACCGTAAACCTCGCCATTGATTATGATAACCAGTCACTTATAATAGACAGAGAGAATGGTGAACAGACATCTTTGCTGTCAAAGCTCGTTTCAGATGCACCTTATAATTGCTCATCATCCGGAAAGATCTTTTTATCCCATAAATCCGATGATGAGATCAGAGATTATTTCAACAAAGGCCATGCAAAACAAAGAACCATCAAGTCCATCACGAGCATAGAGGATTTCAGCCACCAAAGGAAGGATATTTTGGAGAAGGGATACGCCATAGATGACGAGGAGTATGACTACGGACTCTATTGCATTGGGAGGCCAGTCTTTACACATTCTAAAAAACTGATGGCTGTGATTAGCCTTTCCGGACCCAAAAGCAGATTGGAACATAAGGGTTTTCAATTCATAATAGACAGCTTATCTGAAACGGTCAATGTGATTCAAAACAAAATCAATAAGCTGGAAATAAATGAATAAATATACTATTAATGAATAATATTCAAATAAACCTTGACATTTGAAATGACGTTTCATAAAATATAGTTAATAAAATGAAAGAGGTGTCTCTATGAAACCAATTAACGTAACAAGTGAAATTGGACGGTTGAAAAAAGTTCTGCTTCACAGACCTGGACAGGAACTTGAGAACTTAATGCCAGAATATCTGGAAAGACTATTGTTTGATGACATACCTTATCTTAAAATAGCTCAAGAGGAACACGATGAATTTGCAAACATATTAAAGAACAACGGGGTAGAAGTTGTATATCTTGAAGACCTTGCAACGGAATCCATTTTAGACAGCGCTATCAAAGAAGCATTCGTCGAAGAGTATCTTGATGAGGCCAACATTTGGAACAAAAGAAGATTTGAAGGCCTTAAACAATACTTTATGGAAATGGAAGAGAAGGAATTGGTTGCCAAGATGATGGCAGGGCTGAGAAAAAATGAGTTCAGAAACTTCTCGAAAAGAGGGTTGAAGGACTATTTGGACAATGATTATCCCTTTATCATAGATCCCATGCCTAACCTATATTTCACCAGAGACCCATTCGCTTCAATCGCAAACGGTATATCTTTGCACAGGATGAAAACCTTTACACGGAATAGGGAAACCATTTTTACAAAATACATCTTAAAACACCATCCTGATTTTGCACCACACGACATACCGCTTTGGTATGACAGAACAGACAAGTTTTCTCTAGAAGGCGGAGACATCCTCATATTGAATAAGAACATTATTGCAGTTGGTATATCCCAGAGAACAGATCCGGTAGCGATAGAGATATTTGCTGAGAGAATACTAAGTTCAGAAAATGACTTCAACAGGATTTTGGCGTTTGATATCCCCAAAGTGAGATCTTTTATGCATTTGGATACTGTATTTACGATGGTCGATCACAACAAGTTCACTATTCATCCCAATATTCAACACGCCATCACAGTCTATTCACTGACGCTTCAGGACGGAAAAATAGAGATTGATGAAGAGCGCGATATGCTGGAGAATATATTGTCCAAATATCTGGAGATCGATAATGTGGAGCTTATCAAATGCGGTGGCAATAGCATGATAGATGCCGCACGGGAACAATGGAACGACGGCTCGAATACATTGGCGATAGGCCCGGGAGAAGTTATCGTCTACTCCAGAAACTACGTTACCAATCAACTGCTCGAGGACAGAGGTGTCAAAACCTATGTCATGCCTAGTTCAGAGGTCTCCAGAGGCAGAGGTGGGCCAAGATGCATGAGCATGCCTTTAATAAGAGAGTGATATATTGAACATAACCCTTTTTAACAAATGGGTAGAAAATAAATTAATTCATATAAAAGAAAAATAATGGAGGAATTAAAATGCCAGTAAATTTAAAAGGTCGAAACTTCATAACGCTCAAAGATTTCACACCGGAAGAGATCAAGTACATGCTGGATTTGTCAGCGGATTTGAAAAGAAAAAAAAGAGCGGGAATAAAGAATGACCTGCTTAGAGGAAAGAATATCGTTTTGATTTTTGACAAGACATCCACCAGGACAAGATGTGCCTTTGAGGTTGCTGCCTTTGATGAAGGCGCAAACGTCACATTCCTGACAAATAGTCAGATGGGAAAAAAGGAATCTGTTGAGGATACTGCCAAGGTGCTTGGCAGATACTACGACGGCATTGAGTTTAGAGGATTTAAACAAGAAACGGTTGACAGCTTGGCAAAGCATGCAGGTGTTCCGGTATGGAACGGATTGACTGACCTTTACCACCCGACTCAAATATTGGCTGACTTTTTAACCGTCATGGAGCATGTCAACAAGCCGTTGAACAAGGTGAAATTTGTCTATGCGGGAGATGCAAGAAACAACATGGGTAATTCCCTAATGATCGGCGCGGCGAAAATGGGCATGCATTTTGTGGGTGTCGCTCCAAAGGAATTGTTCCCTTCCGAGGCATTGGTAGCAGAGATGAGAGAAGTCGCCAAGGAGACAGGCGCGGTAATCGAGTTGACCGATAATATAGAAGAAGGTGTAAAAGACGCGGATGTCATCTATACGGACGTGTGGGTGTCAATGGGCGAAGAGGCTCATTTTGAAGAAAGAATAAAGCAACTGAAGGCATACCAGGTCAATATGGACATGATTAAAAAAACTGGCAACCCAGACGTCATATTCCTTCACTGCCTGCCTGCTTTCCACGATATGGAAACGGAAATCGGAAAAGAAATATACGAAAAATATGGGTTGACCGAAATGGAAGTCACAGACGAGGTATTCAGAAGCAAACACTCAAAAGCGTTTGATGAGGCAGAAAACAGAATGCATACCATTAAAGCGGTAATGGTTGCAACAATGGCTTAAAACACATAGTTTAAAACAGGAGGAAAATTTATGCCAAATTTAACAAGAGTCGTTATAGCATTAGGCGGCAATGCTTTGCAGGAAAGCGGCAGCCCAGCAACTGCAGAGGAACAACTGAGGGTAGTCACCAAGACGTGTGAGACCCTTGCAGATATTAGCTGTCAAGGATATGAAATCGCAATCGTGCACGGAAACGGACCGCAGGTTGGCAGAATTCTTCTAGCATCTGAATATGCAAAGGACGTGACACCTGCCATGCCTTTTGACGTTTGCGGTGCCATGAGTCAGGGTTATATCGGATACCACATTCAGCAAAGCCTTCGTAAAGAGCTGCATAAGAGGAACAGACACGTTCCGGTCGCTACAATAGTCACACAGGTTGTTGTGGACAAGGATGATGAGGCCTTTAAAAATCCTACAAAGCCAATCGGACTTTTCTACTCAAAGGAAGAGTCAGATGAGATTGCCAGAGACAAGGGCTTTGTCATGAAAGAGGACTCAGGAAGAGGCTGGAGAAGAGTTGTGCCATCACCTATGCCAAAAGCCATAGTGGAAGTTGACACCATCGAAAGGCTATGGTCATCTACTATAGTCATCATGTGTGGCGGTGGTGGAATACCTGTGATTGAAGATGGAGAAGGCGGATACACCGGAGTGGCGGCTGTAATAGATAAGGATCTTGCTGCTGAAAGATTGGCAGAGGCCATAAATGCAGACATACTTCTAATTCTCACAGAGGTGGAAAAGGTAGCCATCAATTTCAACAAGCCTGATCAGAAAAATTTGTCTGAAATCAGCTGCGATGAAGCCAAAAAATATATGGCTGAAGGACATTTCGCCCCTGGAAGCATGCTGCCCAAGGTCAAGGCAGCGGTCATGTTTGCAGAGTCAAAGCCTGGTAGAAAATCAATCATAACCTCGCTGTATTCAGCCAATGAAGCGCTAAAAGGCGAGAGTGGAACACTAATCCGATGACTAACAGTGCTAAGACTCCCACTTCTATAAGCGGGAGATAAGCACTGTAGAGTCCCTGGATAACGGTTTCTAAGGCTCAGATGGCGTTTCAAACACCACCTGAACCCAAGAACCCTGTTAATCAAAAGCTAAACCAATTATTCAAGACATAGCTGAGGCGGAGAATCAGATCTCCGCCTCCATTTTTATCTTAATGATTTTATCTTAGAACTTCCAATGCCTTTTCCAGTTGAAGATCTACTGTGTCATCATGCTGATAGTCATCCAGCGCCATGACCAGGGCATCCTGAGTGGTGAAATCCAACACGCCATATGGGTAGAGTCCCGAATCTCTCTGGAAGTCCGTCACCATGATCTTCAGGTTGTCATCAAAAACACCATCCGGCTCATGCACGGCATAACCCAATATATCGAGAATCTTCTCAGCGGCCAGCACGTCCAACCCTACCGTTCCAACTGAAGGCTTTCTTGCTTTATTAAATGTTGGGATAGCGGAGGTATCTATTTCCTCAACACGTACCCTATTCTCCACAATAATATCCGGTGTGATTCCAATATCCTGTACCTTGTTCTTGCCAGCTGTGAAATACTCAGCTGTGGTCAATTTTATGGCACTTCCATTCAGCAACGGATATAAGGTTTGAACAACCCCTTTGCCATAGGTTTTTGTTCCTATTAGAACACCAGCCTTCCTGTCCTGAACCGCGCCTGCAAAAATTTCAGATGCGCTGGCACTACCGCCGTTAACTAGAACAGCCAATTCAAAGTTTTGAATCGTTAGCGTGCTGACATACTCAGTTTCTGCGCCGTCATTTCTAACAAGATAGGCCAAGGGGCCAGCTGGAACAAATAAATCCAGTATAGTCAATACCTCACTCAGATTGCCACCCGGATTATTTCTCAAGTCTATAATCAGCTTGTCGACATCATCCACCAAAAGATCAGACAGATGAGATGCCAGAAGCTCAGCTGTGTTTTCGTTGAACTGTGTGATTTTCAGATATCCGATATTGCCTTCAAGCAATTTTGAATACACAGAGCTGATAACGACAGTATCCCTGACAATTGAATAATAAATCAGCATGCCGTTTCTCTCTACGCCAAGCACTACAGTCGTATCCACAGGACCTCTGATAAGTTTGGCAGCCTCTTCGGTTGAATAGCCGGTTATATCGATGCCGTCCACGTATCGAATGATATCCTTGGGCATGATGCCTGCTTTTTCAGCAGGGGATTGGTACAATGGTGTTTCAACTATAATGTTTTGACCTTCCTTTACAATTTGTATTCCGACACCCGAAAACTCACCCGCCATCTCAGATGAAAAATCAGCATATTCTTCCGGCGTGTAGTAAACGCTATATGGATCCAGATCGTTAAACACCCCGTTATAAAGCGAATTGATGATTTCCTCATAAGTCAGGTCATACAAATAATTAGCCTTTATAAACTTGGCAACTCTTCCGAGAAACTCAAACTCAGCGTCGAAGCCTTCCTCTGTTGCGGCGAAAACAGTTGATGAAAACAATAAAGATACAATCATAATAAGAATCAATAATCTCTTTTTCATAAGTACCACCTTTCCTTTTCTAGACACTATTATATTAGACGGAATTAAATAATGCAAAGTTTCCTTTAATTATTTGAGCGGGTTTTAATTAATTTGAAAAATCAGGCAAAATAATGTAGAATTAGGATATTCAAAAAATAAGGAGCATAATTTGAGCAGAAATGTCAAAACAAGCAGGCTTACAGAGGCAGCTTTAATAACGGGCATATTAATCATATTTGCAATGATCGGAAATTTCGCGTTTCCATTCATAGATTTTTTATATCCCCTGCCGGCATTATTATTAGCCAAGAGACATGACTACAAGGCGGCAATCATGGCCTTGGTATCAGCAGGTCTTATTATATTGATGCTGTTGGGCATCCAGATGGGAATGTATTATGTGGTGCTCTATTCCCCCATGGCAGCTGTAATGGGTTATTTCATCAGCAAGAACAAAAAGCCGATTTTTGCAATCGCTGCAGGCAGTGGGGTTTATCTGATGTCATTCCTTTGCTTGTTGTGGATCATGCAGGCATTTCTCAGCATTAATCTGGTTGATTATCTCAGAGAAACATTTGTTGAAAGCCTTAAAATCCAGGAAAGTCTTTTCTCGAATTTTGAGGGAATGCAAGAACAGCTTCAGGCTTCCAAGGAAGTCTATCAAAATATGCTTGAAATGATTATACTTTTACTACCGGCTGTTATTATATTCGCATCGGTTTCTATGGCATTAATCAACTATTTTGTTGCGGAAAAGATGGGAAAAAGACTTCAGGTCTCAATTGAGCCAATGCAAGACTTCAGCCATTTCAGACTGCCGGCGAACATTTCACTTGGGATTTTGATATTTCTTGTGGGAACCTATTTCATAAGTATGACCGGCTTTGTCAATAGTGATGCATTGTCTTCCAATATTATATTTATTTTTCAAATATTGTTCTTTATTCAAGGATTGGCTGTCGTTAAATTCATGATGGTCAAGCACAAAATCGCAAAATTGCTCAGACTTATGATATTGATTCTCATATTAATGAACGGCTATTTGAACTTGATTGTCACCATGGTCGGTTTGACAGATATTATTTTTGACCTAAGAAAAATCAGAAATAAAAATAGGTGGTTGAGCTGATGAAAGGATTAAAAGGACGCAGTTTTCTAACAGAGGAAGGTAGCATTTTTTTCTATATCTCACTGGCACTCTTTATCACAATGGTGATTCTTGGCAACTATTACACAGCACTTGTGGCAGGCGTCGCAATTTTAGTGGCTATAAGAATCAATTCTAATAAATTCGAAGACAGAAAAAAAGAGCTGAACCAGTATCTGATAGAATTCACCAATACCATTGACGATATGTCAAGGCAAGCCTTACTGAACTTTCCAATACCATTGACCATAATCGGCAGTGACGGTGAAGTCCATTGGTACAATTCTAAATTCAAAGAAGTGGTCAAGAACGAAAAGGGTCACAAGGACAACATAAAATCATATTTTAGCTCCTTTTCAATGAAAAGTCTATTGGATGCCAACGAAAACGCCTCTTTTGACATACAGTACGGGTCAAAAAATTACAATGTGATTTTTAGTAAAATAGAAGGCAATGAAACGGACAGTGCGGTTTACATGCTATATTTTCTTGACAATACAAGATTCACCAATCTGAAAGAAGCCTATTCGGCTGAAAAGACTTTAGTTGCGGTTATTGAAATCGACAACTTTGATGAAATATCAAAGAAGATGGACCGCGTTGAAAAAACTTCCCTTATGGCCAGAATTGAAAGAGAACTGAATGTATTTTCCCAAAGAATGAACGGGTTTATGATCAAGCATCTTGATGACCGGTTTTTGATCATATTTGAGAACAGATTTCTGGATAATCTGATGACTAAGAAGTTTGATATTTTGGAACAGGTGAAACAGATCAAAACTGAAAAAGATGAGTATTTCACATTGTCCATAGGACTGGGAACCGGTGGAAAAACCTTGAACCAACAATATGAGAACTCACTGGGTGCGTTAAGCATTGCATTAGGTCGGGGTGGAGACCAGGCAGTCGTGAAAGGTTCAACTAAAGTAACCTATTTTGGTGGACGAAGCAAGGCGTTTGAAAAAAGCACAAAGGTCAAAGCGAGAATCATTGCCAATGCTCTTAGGCAGATTATAGCCCAATCGTCAAATATTATCATCACAGGACACAAATCAGGTGATATGGATTCCTTTGGTGCTGCATTGGGCATACACGCAATAGCCAAAGCGATGAACAAGGAAGCTTATATCATTTTAAACAGCATGAATCCTGAACTTAAAAGCGTTTTCGAGCGTATAAAGGCTGATGGAGCGGACTATTCCAAGATAATCATCGATAGCGATAGCGCTTTGAAAGTGATCAATGAAAATACCTTGGGAGTGATGGTTGATACCCATCGGCCAAGTTTCACTGAAGCTGCGGATATATTGGACAAAATAGACAGGGTTGTTCTCATTGACCATCACAGAAGAGGTGAGGAATATCTGGATGATCCGGTATTGGATTATTTGGAGCCCTATGCATCCTCCACCTGTGAATTGATAGCGGAGCTTTTTCAATACATGAATGATCAGATAAGCCTTACAAAATTCGAGGCGGATATCATGCTGGCTGGAATCATTATGGACACCAGCGCATTTACCTTCAAAACCGGTGTCAGAACATTCGAGGCCGCATCATACCTGAAAAGGGCAGGCGCAGATGCTGTGGATGCCAAAAGGCTTTTAAGCGACGAACTGGAAACATGGAAACAGAAATCAGAGGTTATTGAGAGAGCTGAAATCTATAGGGAGATTGTGGCAATATCGACTATTGATGATATATATACCACAGGGTTGATCATAGCCTCCCAGAGTGCCACAGACCTGTTGTCGGTCAAAGGAGTGCAGGCAAGCTTTGTATTGGTGAGAAGAGAGAAGCACATCCACATCAGCGGCAGATCAACGGGAAAGATCAATGTCCAGGTCATATTGGAAAACTTGGGCGGTGGAGGCCATCTTGAAATAGCAGGCACCCAAGTGGATACGCAAGACATGGAGAAGGCAAAAAAAATGCTTCTCCAAGAAATCGACAAATACATAAAGGAGAGTAAATAAAATGAAGGTTATACTTTTAATGGATGATAAATCAATGGGAAAAAAGGGAGATATCATTAATGCCAAGGACGGCTATGCGAGAAATTTCCTCATACCGAAAGGAATAGCCATAGAGGCGACAAAGGAAAACTTGAAAAACCTGGAGAGAGAAAAGCAGAAGATATTGCACCATGAGGAAAAGCTGCTTGAAGAAGCCAAGCTTTTGGCCAAGCAAATTGAAAGCAAATCCATTGAAATAAAAATAAAGGCAGGCGAGAACGGCAAGCTTTTCGGCTCAGTCACGACGAAGGAAATAGCGCAGGAATTCAAAAACCAGCATAATATAGAAATAGACAAAAAGAGGATAGAATTGAAAGACCCCATAAAAACAGTCGGTACCCATGAGGTACTAGTCAAGCTTCATGCAGAAGCGAATGTAAAATCAAAGGTGATTGTAACCGGAATATAGGAGCGAAATATGTCCGAACAAATGATAGGTAGAATGCCACCTCATAGCCTTGAAGCGGAGC
>JAUYTY010000027.1 GCA_030694905.1 Eubacteriales bacterium
TTCGATCAGCCAGTCAATAAGCTCTCCGTACTTTTCAAAATCCACTCTGCCATCTCTGAATGGCGTGATCAATGCTGTTCCTGCTCCCTTGAAAATCATATTCATACCTCCATATATTTTTTGTGAGGCGAATCCCGATTAAAGTTTTTGTCAAGTGTAAAGTAAAGGAATAATCCCCTCATGTGCTTGAAGCACGACAAGGGGATCAACTTTAACAAAAAAGCCATGAGTAAAACTCATGACAAATAAATCATCGATTCTTACCCCCAATGTATCACAGTACTCCCTTCCACGGTGGGTCCGTTTCGGACAGTTCTATACTTGTTCAGCATAGCCCCAGCTCAAAATTGCAAGCTTCGGCGACAGTCCCTTTCCCTTTCGGTACTATTGACTAATCGCGACCTCTGTAATACACTATTCAATTTTTACTATGTTAACAAATAAAGACATCAATGTCAACATGAATTCTAACAAATTGTTGTTAACTTGTGATAATGTCACCATATAATTAACTTGAGAAAATTTCGATCTGTTTTTATTAATGTAAGTTAAGAAAAGAAGGTTCCAATAAATGGAACCTTCTTTTTTAAAATCAAGTTGTTATTTTTCTTTTCCTAATAAAAATCATTATCAGCGAAAGTAACGAAAGTGCTAAGTAGATAAAGACATTTTCGATAACTCCAGTTTTAGGAATTGGAATAATCGGACCTGCAGGGACAAGGTCATCTGTAATCTCTATGGTAATATCTTCTACTGTGCCATCTTCACGTGTTATCCTGATGACTACCTTATCATCGCCCTGATAAGATTCATCAGGAATGTACTTAACCTTTCCATCTTCTATGACAATCACACCATGTTTAGGTGGGTCGACAACTTCTATATCAATGACATCTTCATCTGGTTCATAAATCACAGTTCCATCTTCCTGGTCTTGTGGGTCTTCTGGATCAGTTGGGTCTTGAGGGTCCTGTGGGTCTACTGGGTCTACCGGATCTACCGGGTCAATAACTACAGCAATCTTTTCGTTGGTTACGTTTAACTGAATGTTGATGCTATAACCAATAAACACTTCATGCTGTTTTCCGTCATAAACGTATCCAGCAGGTGGTTTTGTTTCTACAACCCTGTAGGTGCCTAATGTTAACTTATCTATCTTTGCTTTACCAGAAGCATCTGTTACAAGAACACCTATTAGTTCTCCGGTATTATTCCTGACTTCAAACTCAGCGCCTGCCAGGAACTTGGATTGGTCAGAACCATCAGTTTTGACAACGGTAATGCTGCCTGGGGTTTCGGCTGTTGAAGGTGGAATCTTTTTATTCTCAAAGGTATAGTTGAAATCGTAACGGAGCTCATCTAGCTCAGAGTTGTACCCAATTATGAATAAATTTATTTCGTCGTTTAGTCTATATGCCCGGGGTGGTGCTGTTTCTCTTAAAGAATAGTTTCCTTGCGGTAGTTGATCGATAAAAGCTATCCCTTGTTCATCGGTTGTTATAGTGTAAATAGCTTGCGTATCAGTGTTTCTCAAACTGTACACAGCATTTTCAAGTCTTATTGTTTCATCATTCTCATCTACTTTAGTAACCATCAACGAGCCCAATCGATAGTTTTGAACAAGCTCTGTTTTTGTTCTTGAAGTCGCGTTATAGCTGCTGCTCGTATCAAATCTATCCAGCGTGATTTCAATGTCATTGGATAAACTAGCATAGCCCTCCGGGCTTTGTACTTCTCTTAAATAATAAGTTCTGAAGGACAGGTTATTAAATGCAATTGATCCATTGACCGTTGAAACAGAATCACCTATCATTCTTTCTTCACTATTCAAATAATAGTAAAGCTCAAACTCGGCATCAATCGGCGAGCCAGTGTCCCCATCTACTTTGTTAATCACAATTTTCCCTTTTCTTGGGCTTGTTTCTCCTCCGACAAAAGAGGATTGACTGGCATTCATCTCTGATGTTTCAACTGTAATCTCATTCAAGTTATGACCACTAATAGACGCTGTATTATTGACAGTACCTGATTCAGCCAAGACCACCGTACTATATCGAATGACAATAAGATTGCTTACTGTATCATTGAAAGCCACTGAAAGAGTTGTTGTGCCATCAGTATTTTCAACGACATCTAAACTATAATCCCCTTCTTCTCCTTCAATAAGCTCAATTTCTTCGTTTCCAACGTTTTCAAAGACTTCTAGACTGCCTTGGATATAAATCAAGCCTTCTGAAATCACATCCTCAAATTTTAAATCATGGATGACAGATAAGCTTTTGTTGATTTCAATTTTCCAGTTTATTTCATCATCTGTATAAACTCTTGTACCATCAACATTTGTAGGATTTTTTTCAATAAATTGATTATAACTGTTGTATGATACCGTTGCCGAATAAGGCAACTCTTCAGATTCGATTTTTACAGTTGCGTTATTTGAGTAGTTTGCTAGCGACAGATCGGGAACAGTAGTTGTAAAAACGATCACGTATCGTTCGTCAACTTTCTCATCAAAGGTCAATGTGTAACCTTTCCCAGATTCATTTGAGATGATGCTGTAATCGATAACAGCGTCGTCACCAATGATGGTTGTTCCATCCGTATTGACAATATAGGTTTTTACCTTTATTTTACTGATGTCTATAAACCCATCATAGTCCAACAAATCAATGACTTGGACATTGGACCCTAAGTCTTGCTTTAAATAATTGATATATAGCTCCCATTCAATCAATCTTTCCTGTCCGCTGATCCAACCGGCAATTATATTGTCCTCATCCATATGGATACGTCTACCTGCTTTTTTACCTGTATTCCATGCATCTGTTCTTAAAGTATATTGCGCTGTGCGTGAAAGATTAACTGTAGTCCCATTTGAGGTGGTGCCATTAAAATCAGCTTTATTTTGATAGATTCTGCTGGCATTTGTGTTAGGGTCTATCCCCTGTTCCGGATCAAATGAAGTGATATAGGTAATAGTTATCAGTGCGTTTAGGGGCAGTGCTGGTGCCAGGAACTCCACAATGAATCCCTTCTCATATCCTGTAACATCTGCTATTGTATTTGGTATTAAAGTATAATCTGTACCTTTTATTAAAGTCGTTGACCCTTTAGTAATTGTCAAGGTATCTTCAAGCAGGATTAAACCAGCATTCGGGAAAGTATCTGTAATGGTTAGCGATGCGATATTTTCTCTTCTTGGATTGATCCTAATACGCCAATCGATGGTTTTGTTGGTATAATTAGTCCCCCTGTGTGCTTTTTCATAGGTGTTATTTGCAGGGCTGATGCTACTTGTAGTGGTTACACCGCCAAAACCAATACCATCACCATTCAAGGTAGCACTATTAGCAAATGAATTTTTTGTGAAATCAGTTATGGTAGTCGGATAAGTAATTCTGTAGTAATCTTGCCCAATATCACCTAGACCAATAGTGAGAACTGAACCAACAAGCGTTATGTCGGCAGGATCAAGGAATATTTCTGTACCATTCTTGTATATTCTTATATCAGCTACATTCAAAACCAATCCTTCTGGAATTGTGTCCGTAAAAATCGCATTGTTGATTGGATGGTTTGCTTCGTTTATATGGACTGTCCAATTGACTATTTTAGGAGCGTCTCCCGGCTGTAGATTGGATGCGCTGGTTTTCCTTAAGACAGGTTGCCTGTCAATGTTTACTGTGTCTTCATCCTGCCCAACAATTATCCCGTTGTCTTTCAATACAGCTTGATTGATAAAACTATTATGAGTCGAATAGATTCCTCCATTTACCAAGCTATAGTCAATATCGGTAAAGAAAATTACCCGATAAGCATCTTCTGATGTCATCGCGCCAAAAGTGATGGGGAAGCCTTGAACTGCCGGATCAAGAGTCACCAAGTCTCCTTGTGACCATGAATTGCCACTTTTATTTAACTCATAGATTTCAAAAGAGGTGCTATCAGGCACCAATCCTGGTGCCAGGGTATCTTCGAGGACCGCATTAGTAAAGTTTTCACTTGATTTATTGACATCAATAGTCCATCGGATACGATGGTCATTAATATTCAAGCCATCTTTTTCCAAAGGGTTGCTTCTCTCAAGCCCTGATACCGTGGAAGAAGCAGTCAGGTTCTTATCGTCATAAGACAGCGTGGCATTGTTTGTAAAACTAGTTTTGAAAAGGTCTGTTATAGATGTTGTGTAAACCAGCCGATAGCCTTCATAAGGCATTAATGGCTCAGTAAAATCAAGAGCAATCTCAGCGTCGATTATTGTCGGAGTGACTTCTATCGCTTCACTTTGAAATATCGCTCCATTATACCCATACGCCAATGGATATACGGTTAGCGAACCATCATTATATTCCAATCCTTCAGGAATAACATCCGTAACGGTTAAAGCGCTAATATCAGTTAATTCGGTATTAAAGAAATCTACTGTCCATGTAATCAGATTAGCATCAAGATAGGCATCCGGAACGCCTATCTTGTCAATAGAAGTAGCATCCACAGCAGGTTTAAGCGTTATTGTGAAGGTCTTGTCAGTAATATCTTGAAAAGCGACTTCTTGAATCGTATTTTCTGCATATTCAACTAGATTAAAAACCAACGTAAACCCTACAATCCCATTTCTAATATCTGTATCTTCGATTTCTTTATTGAAGACAAATTCCAATACATTGGTTGAAGCGGATAGACTATAGCTTCCAACCGTTATTGGTCCATCGTCTGGATCATTGACTATTATGGGTTGTTCCGTAAAATCCGTGGGTGGTTTGAATGCTTGAGGAACAGTTATTCTTGCCCAATCCCCGGCTTGCGCATCCCCATCAGTTACTTCCCAGGTATAACTTAACATAACAGTGGTGTTTCCATCAATTTCAATTAAAGCATCTTCATTGATTTCAACACTATCAACTTTTAAACTCTCAAAAGTAAATATGTTGCCTAAATCATTTCCAATAGCCTCAGCTAAAAGATTCATTCCCTGAAACGGTGAAAGTAATTGAAAGCAAAGCATCAATGCAATGACAAGGGATATCGTTTTTAAATTTTTGCTGAACATTAAAGTCCTCCTAGATTACAGATTTGACAATCATTCCAATATTATCACGGCTATGGTTATTAATCAATTATAAACTTGTTTTTATTTTTAATAAAAAGAAGACAATCCATGGACTGTCTTCCGGTTCAATGTGTTTTTATCTAATTCAGTTCTTTACAGCTTCCGCCCCTTTTTCCAATGCCTTTGCATTCAATGGGATAAACTTGGCTTTATCCTCGCCAAAAACCTTGGTGAATGCTTCCAGAACGGACTCAGGCTTGACAATGCTTGTCAACTCCAAAAACGCGCCTAGCATAACCATGTTGGCTGCCTTCGGATTGCCAATTTCTGCCGCTATTTCATTGGCATCGATATAATAGACGCCTATGTCATCTCTGGTGGCCTTTTTGTGAATCAGAGATTTATTGACTATCAGTTTGCCTTCCTTTGCAAGATGGCTTTCGAATTTATCCATGGAAGGCAGATTCATTACAATTACAGCGGTAGCGTCGTCTGTCAAAACTGGGGATCCAATCAGCTTATCAGACACTATCACATCACAATTGGCTGTTCCACCTCTCATCTCAGGTCCATAAGAAGGCAGCCAGGATACCTGTTTGTCCTCAAGCATGCCTGCGTAAGCCAGAAGCTTGCCGATTGCCATAACGCCTTGTCCGCCAAATCCAGCTACGATCACTTTTTCTATCATTTATTTCGCCTCCTCAAAATCCCTCAGATTTCCAAGTGGAAAATATGGAATCATATTCTCTTCCAACCAATTCAAAGCGTTTACCGGTGTCAATCCCCAGTTTGTAGGGCAGGTTGACAGGACCTCGACAATGGCAAACCCTTTGCCTTCTATCTGACACTGGAATGCTTTCTTGATGGCTCTTTTAGCCTTTCTGACGGCAGCGGGGTTGTGAACGGATACCCTCTCCACAAATTTAGCGCCGTCTATTGTCGCAAGCATCTCAGCCACTTTCAACGGCTTTCCGCTATGCTCCTCTGTTCTTCCCTCGGGAGATGTGGTTGATTTTTGACCGATCAGTGTTGTTGGTGCCATCTGTCCCCCAGTCATGCCGTATATGGCGTTATTGACAAATATTGTCGTGATCTTTTCACCTCGATGGGCTACATGGACAATCTCTGCAGTTCCTATAGAGGCAAGATCACCATCTCCCTGATAGGTGAATACTATGTTCTCAGGGCTTACCCTTTTAATACCTGTCGCTACTGCCGGGGCTCTACCGTGTGCGGCCTGATGGGTATCACAAGTGAGATATTTATAAGCCAGGGCAGAGCAACCAACTGGCACAACGCCTATGGCGTCTCCCAATATTCCAAGTTCAACCAATACTTCTCCCACCAGCTTATGGATGACACCATGAGTGCATCCGGGACAGTAATGAAATTGTGTATCCGATAAGGCTTTTGTTTTTTCATAAACCATTGTTGCCATTATTTGCCACCCCCAATAATTTTTTTAACCGCATCGATAACGCCTGCAGGTGATGGTACAAGACCGCCAGATTTTCCATGAAAATCCGTCGTCCATCTGCCATTGGAGGCAATCTTGACATCGTCGATCATCTGTCCCATGCTCATCTCGACTGTCAGCAAACCCTTGGCTTTAGGATTGATCTTATCAAAGGCTTCATTTGGAAACGGCCAAAGTGTGATTGGTCTTATCAATCCAACTTTTATACCTTCTTTTTCCAATTCTTCCATGGCGTTTTTTACGACTCTAGCTGTTGTGCCATATGCCACACAGACAACCTCGGCATCTTCTACGCCAGTAGCTTCATATCTAACCTCATTTTCTTCAATCAGGCGATGCTTGGCTTCAAGTTTCAGGTTATGCTCATAGAGTAATTCAGGTTCAAGATAAAGTGAATTGATAACATTCGGCTTTCTTTTTTCCTTGGTTCCTGTTGTTATCCAATCCTTTTCAGGAAGCTCTTTTGGGATCGCCTCTTTGAATTCAACAGCTTCCATCATCTGTCCAATCATTCCGTCACCCAGCACCAGCACAGGTATTCTGTAGATATCAGCAATGTCAAAGGACTCCATCAGTATATCCACCATCTCCTGTATTGAAGCCGGTGCATAGACGATATGCCTGTAATCTCCATTACCGCCGCCTCTTGTGGCTTGAAAATAATCGGCCTGGCCCGGTTGTATGCTTCCAAGTCCCGGACCGCCTCTCATCATGTTAACAATCACGCAAGGCAGTTCTGCTCCTGCTATATATGAAATACCCTCCTGCTTCAGCGCCATACCCGGACTGGAGGATGATGTCATTACCCTGCCACCGGCGCCAGCTGCGCCATAAACCATATTGATGGCCGCTACTTCACTCTCCGCCTGGAGAAAAACGCCTCCTACCTTTGGCAATTTTTCCGACATATATTCCGGTACCTCGTTTTGTGGGGTGATGGGATATCCGAAAAAATATCTGCATCCCGCTCTAATAGCTGCTTCGCATACTGCTTCATTACCCTTCATCAATACTTTTGCCATTTAAATCCCTCCCTATAATCTTTCTACACTTATAACAGAATCCGGGCACATGATGGCACAGTTTCCACAAGCGATACACTCGTCCATGTCAATAACATGGGCCGGATTGAAACCTTTCGCGTTAATTTTGCTTTTGTCCAGCGCTATTATTTTTTTTGGACATGCCACAACACATAATTCACAACCTTTGCATATATCTTCGTTAAATGTTACCAAACCTTTTGCCATAATATACCTCCATAAAATTTAGCTCATCCAATCCTCTCTCATGTAGAGGTCGATTGGAAAGATTTTGATACTTGGATCCTTTATCATATCAGCTATGCTTCTAATTGCCACTTCGTAAACAATTGGAATTCCAGTGTCTTCAGTGACTTTCTGACATAGCTCATGTCCTTTTAATAAATCATCGATACTGGTGCTTCTGAGCAAATGAGTGTTATTGATCAATCCGGATATTTTGAGTCCTGAGGACAATTCAATATTATTCATGTATCTTTTGACAGCTTCAACTGTTTGTGTTTCAGGCCTGTTCGCATTGACAACAATAAACATATCGTAGCCTTGCATACTGATCTGATTTGAATACCTGGCCAAAACTCTCGCTCCAACGGGGTCTCCACCTATATCCATAATGGTTTTAGAGGTTTTGTCGTCTATGGCGCCATTGATATCTGCTGTCAGTGCCGGTATTTCCATGCTGGAGTTCATCATGCTGCTTCCAATGACTCTAATTCCCATATTTTTTAGGAATGCTGCCTTTTCCCTGCTCCTAAAATAAGGATTGACTATATCCAGATCCGCCAATACGACCTTATTGTAACTATTCAAACTCTTAATTGAGTAATTGACTGCAAACTCAGTCTTGCCGCTACCATAGTGTCCTGTGATGATTGTCAGTCTGTTGTCTCTCAGATCACCCATAGATTTTAGCTTCCTCCTCACCTCTGAGAATCCTCAGTCCACCCTCAGCCAGAGCAGTCAATTCATCCTCGCCCGGATAGACTATGACCTTTGAGATGAAGGACACCCTCTTTTCTATCCATGAAACAAACCGCTTGTCGTAGGCAATGCCACCGGTTATAACAATGGCATCAACCTCTCCGCACAATACTGCCGCATTGGCTGCTATCTCTTTCGCCACCTGGTATGCCATTCCCTCATAAATCAATCTGGCATTCTCATCCCCTTCCTCACACATCTCGCTTACCACTTTTGCATTGTTGGTCCCAAGGTATGCTATCAATCCGCCGTTGCCTTTGATCATTTTTTTCATTTCATCAAGGGTGGTCTTTCCCGAAAAAGCCAATTTGACTACATCACCCACCGGCAATGTGCCGCTTCTTTCTGGGGAATAGGGTCCCTCTCCGTCAAGGGCGTTGTTCACGTCTATGACTCTACCTTTACTGTGTGCGCCCACTGAGATGCCGCCTCCCAGATGTGCGACGATCAGATTGCAGTCATTATATTGCTTTCCTAATTCTGCCGCTGCCTTCCTGCCAACTGCCTTTTGATTGAGAGCGTGAAAAATACTGATTCTCTCAAATCTCGGATGCCCTGTCAGTCTGGCAATAGGCTGCAACTCATCGACAACCACAGGATCGACAATAAATGAAGGAATGTTGCATTCTTTAGCGATTTCATGCGCAAGTATGCCTCCGAGATTAGAGGCGTGCTGTCCCATTGCGCATTCCTTCAAATCTTTAATCATGGTTTCATTTATCTCGTAAGTTCCACTGGCAATAGGCTTGAGCAATCCTCCCCTGCCTACCACAGCAGATAGTTGCTCCAACTGGAAATGATTGCTTTCCAGCGCATCCATAATAATTTTTTTTCTGAAATCAAGCTCGTCAATGATATGGTGATAATTCGACATTTCCTCAGCAGAATGTCTTAATGTTTTTTCAAACGAAATCCTTTCATCATCGAAAACAGCTATTTTTGTAGATGTGGATCCCGGATTGATTACCAATTGCTTCATAATTCCTCCTATGCGTGTAGTGATGCCAGAGCGATTGAGTTGAGCTTCGCAACAACATTATCGGCTCTTGATGTCAGCACAATAGGTGCGCTGGCTCCTAAAACGAGGCCCGCCGAATCTGCATTCGCCAAGAAGGTCAGAGATTTATAGAGGACATTGCCTGCTTCAATCTGAGGCATCAGCAGAATATCAGCATCTCCCGCAACCGCATGCTTGATTCCCTTATGTTCAGCAGCCTCTTTGGATATAGCATTATCCAAGGCAAACGGACCACCTACCATGCATCCTTTAATCTCGCCGGACTCATTCATATCGACCAGCTGACCTGCCTCCACTGTGTGTCTCATTGCCTGGCTCACAGTTTCTTTAACACATATGACAGCGCACTTGGGGTTTGCTATGCCCAATGAATGGGCAAAACCGACAGCGTTTTCCAGAATTTCTCTTTTCTTATTTAGATCCGGCTCTATATTGATAGCCGCATCCGTCACCATAAGCATTTTATGATAGGTTGAAACAAAAAACACAGCAATATGACTCAGTGTTTTTGTTGTTCTAAGACCGACTGCCTTGTCTAAGGCTGCACTCAGCACAACAGAAGTGTCGACCATACCTTTCATCAGTATTTGTGCTCTTCCCGAACTTACGAGCTCCACAGCTTTAAGTGCAGCTTCCTTCAAATCCAAAATATCTATTATTTCTATGCTTGCCAATGAAAAGTCTATTTCCTTTGCTATTTCAATTATCTTGCTCTTGTTGCCAACTAGAATTGGTCTTACTATGCCATTATTCACGGCTACCTTAACAGCTGTTAGGACATCCTCGTCCTGTGCCACAGCAACCGATAGTATTTTGGGTCCGGCTTTTCTGGCAGCTGTAATGACTTCTTCAAAATTCCTCATACCTCACCTCTCCATAACCATGTTACTAAATAACTAGCAATTAACGTGCCAATAAAAAATAAAAAAAGAGACGCTCCAATGTATTGAAACGACTCTATCCTGTTAAAACACGCTTGCTGAACCTTAATGTAATTGCAATAAATAGCATGCATATATTTGCAAATAAAGTAATTTTTGCAATATTTTGCACTAATTGATATTGTATTTCTCCATCTTGTAATAAAGATTTCTAATTGAAATACCGAGCTTTTTGGCAGTTGTTGTTTTGTTTTTCTGACATAAAGCATATACCTGATCGATATATTTTTTTTCAAATTCATCGGTGACTTCAGAAAGCTTGTTTATTCTATCTATGTCCGGGCTTTCGATGTGCTCTGTTGCTTTTTCTTTATCCGAGTAAACCAATATTGGCAGGTGTTCTTTTTTGATGATTTTTTCGTTTATGTTCATATTGATCATGGCTCTGCCGATTACATTTTCCAACTCTCTCACATTGCCAGGCCAATTGTATTTTTTCAACGTCTTAATGGCTTCCTCTGAGATTGCGGTTACATTTCTGCCATATTCTATGTCCAATTTTTCAATAAACCGTTTGACAAGCGCATCCACATCTTCGATTCTATCTCTTAATGGCGGGATGTCAATGGGGAAAACATTAAGCCTGTAATACAGGTCATCCCTGAAATGTCCGACGTCAACCCGCTCCTTCAAATTCACATTGGTGGCGGAAATAACTCTGACATTGACATGAATGGGGTTGACCCCGCCAACTCTGGTTATCTCTTTCTCTTGAAGAACCCTCAGTAGCTTCACCTGTGTGGTGTTGTTCACCTCGGAAATCTCATCCAAGAAAATGGTTCCATTGTTGGCCTCTTCAAAAAGACCTTTTTTGCCGCCTTTCTTGGCACCTGTAAACGCTCCCTCATCATAGCCAAAAAGCTCACTCTCCAATAATGTTTCCGGAATAGCCGCACAATTGACTCTTATAAACTGTTCGTTTTTTCTGCTGCTCTCATTGTGGATTGCATGGGCAAACAATTCCTTCCCCGTTCCGCTTTCACCTTTAAGAATAACTGTAGCGGGAACATTCGACGCTTTGATCAGCTGCTGCTTTGCCTGCAGTATTATTTCACTGTCACCGACTATGTCTTCTAATGTATACTTAGCGGATAATTCACGGATTCTTTTTTGCGCCTCAACCAATTTTTCTGTCAGCTGTTTGATTTCACTGATGTCGTGCAGAATGACAACACTGCCTTTCACCTGGTTTCCCACCAGCATCGGCGCACCTCTAGCGATAACCATTTTACCGCTTGGCCTTATGACCATCTTAGTGTTGCCTACAGGTCTTTTGGTATTTAGGATCCTAAGATGAATGCTCTCCCCTTCTTCAATATCATACCCGGCAGGTTTCCCGTAGATCTCATCGGCTGTTACGCCTGTGATTCTGGTATATGCAGGGTTGACCATGATGTGGTTTCCATTTTCATCCACAACGCTTATAGCATCCTGTACTGCGGCGAAGACTGCCTGCAATAGACTCTTATACTCATTAAGGGAAGATAGTTGCTTGTCGAGATTATAGGTATCCGTCACATTTCGGAATACTGCCATCGCTCCGATGGTTTTTCCACTGGGATCCTTTATTGGAATTCTACTGGTGATGATTTCATAGTCCCTGAGCTGCTGGTGCCATTCCAACTCATGTTCTCCCGTTTCAAGCACATAGGGTAGTCTGGTGTTGATGACAATATCTCTGATGTTCTTTCCCAAAGCAGCTTCCTTTGGAACCCCTACCAGCTTCTCAGCCTGTTTGTTATACAACGTGATGTTGCAATTGCCATCAATGGCTATGACTCCATCGTTGGTCGAAGTCAGGAAAATCTCCAGTTCTTTTCTCAAGTCATAACCTCCCTATTATCCGAAAATTTCAATTCGTGGGTTGAGTATTTTCTGTCGTTGGTTCTGTCGCAGGTTGTATTGCTGTCAGCATCACTTCAACATTTTCAAATTCTATGGTGATATCTCTGAAAGTTTTGCCGGACTCGTAATAAATTGGAATCAATCCAACCTCTCCTTCAAGCATACCAACATCTGCTTTTAATTTGATATCCTCCTTGACAAGGGCATCAATAAAGCTCGACAGACCGGTCACCTCAACCTGGATTGGCTGATCCTCGGCGGTAAAAGCAATTGTATAGCCTTCCGGTATGTTGACAAATTCTATTTCAGATAGATTGAAGATTAAGATTTTAGATGTTATTCTTTCGATATTGATTGTAACAACCGGCGTCACATTTTCAACAAGTATAAAGTTTCCAGCGACAATATCAACTGTTACATATATGTTGCTTGTAACATCTTCGTAGTCCACCGCTTCAGTCAATACATGCACCATGTTGGCCAGTACATTTGGTTCTGCAGCTACTAAAATGTCTCTAGGCTCGACAGTGATGGTTGTCACTTCATAGCCATCCCTTGGTGTAATCGCTATGGGCACTGAGAATTCAACCCGTTTCGTCGGATAAATCGGTACCGTTATCTCAGCTATTTCCGGTGTTATTCTAACATCCAGCTCCAAGCCCTTGTCGCTATAGACATCGATCGGTATTCTTTTCTCGAGGCTATCCGTGGCCTCGTTCACATTGAATAGGGCAACGGCTTTGACTGCTGAGTTGACTACACTTCTTGGTCCTCGAATAATGACAGAATTCACACTGGAGATGGATCTGCCGACGTAATAGCCATCCTCAACCAATCCATCGATTTCAACAGATAGATCGATGGTCCTATTAACTACGGCCTCCAGCTCACACAAAATCTGTTTAGGCGAATAGTCAACAATGTTTACGCCGTCCGGGAGTTCCAGCTCGACAGGCATTTTATTGAGCCCTTCCTTGTATCCTTTAACATCGATAAATGCATTGATATCATTTCGGGTTATATTCAAAATATCATTTCTATAGCCTTCAACAGTCACTCTTATCTCGGAAATATCTATGCCCGCTACAACCAGACCCAGCTCTTCAAGGGCATCTGCGTTTCTGATTATGATCGGTATAGATGCCACATCCTTGCCTGTGATTGGATTGACCTCGTTGACAACGAACAGCCATGTGGCTAATGCAGCGACGACGCACAATATTTGGATTATGATCTTATCTTTACTTTTTAACATCTTTATGCCACCATCTTTCTAAGAATGAATGCTTCTCATCATGTTTATACACATTCTTAAGAAGCTCTCTAAGCTCTTTGATTTCAATGTTCCTATACAACCTGCCTTCAAGGGCGTATGATATATGACCTGTTTCTTCTGATACGATAACTGCAATGGCGTCAGACCTTTCAGTCACACCTATGGCTGCTCTGTGTCTCGTTCCGATATCCTGACTCAGATGAGAGTTGTCTGTCAGTGGCAGAAAACAGCTGGCTGCTTTGACCCGATAATCCTTAATGATGACCGCACCGTCATGAAGCGGTGTATTGGGTATGAAGATATTAATCAGCAGACTGCTGGATATGTCCGCATCAATAACAATGCCGGATTCAATAAAGTCGCTTAATCCGGTTTTGAGTTCGAAAACAATCAGTGCGCCAATCTTCTGGTTGGAGAGTGCAGAACAGGCCGTTGTGAGAGCGTTGATCGTCTCCTCATTTTTTCTTTCATCACTTTCAAATAAATTGAACGACAAAAAAGTCGTTCTGCCAATATATTCCAGAGCTTTTCTTAGCTCAGGCTGAAAAACAATAATAAGTGCGATTAAACCTACCTGCAACGTGTTCGTCAAGATCCAGCTCAATGTAAACAGCTTCATAGTGCTGGCCAGGGCTGAAATGATAACAATAAACATAATACCTTTTAATAGTTGCTTTGCTCTAGTCTCCCTGATGATCATGTATAGCTTGTAATAGGCAAATGCCACTATAGCTATATCTATGAAGTCCCGGAGCCTTAAATTAGTTGCTAATGTTTTTACATACTCCAATCCTGCACCCCCCTTTATTTAATTCAGATTCACATTGAACTTTATCATGGTGTCCCTATAGGAACGTTCCATTCTAGATAATGTGTGATCATCGAGTCCTAGCGGATTCCCGTCAAGATAATGTTCAACAGGTATAACATCATAATGATACAGTGGTGTTTTTTTATATCTATTCACCCATGTTGGCGTGAATTCAATGTTTTTGATAACTGTCTCATTGGTGTCGAAATCCTTCTCAATTTCAATATTGACGATGACACCGTCTTCGGTATAGAAGTTGTCCAGATTAGGATACTCATGATCCAGGCTTTCCTGCCTTTGATTGGAGATGAAATTACCCATGGAATAGATGACAAATTTTGTAGCGCCATCATATTCAACCGTTTCGGCATCCTGTATCACGTGGGGGTGGCTGCCAAGTATGATATCCACTCCGTTTGAAATCATATAATCCGCCAGATCCCGCTGCTCGGTTGAGGGATTGCGCTGATACTCATTGCCCCAATGCATTATGGCTATGATCATGTCAGCTTCAGCTTCAATGGCATCCGCTATGTCTTCTGAAATCCTAGCTCGGTCAATCAAGTTTGTCATATCATCAAGTTCCTGAGCTGTCATTGTGGCATCCATGCCATTAAATCCAAATGTATAGGCTATAAAGGCCAGCCGGATATCTTTCTCCTCGACAAAAAGCACCCTGGTTTCAGGTCTTTCCGCATAGGTGCCAACAGTTTTAAAACCTCGTTGATGCAGTTGCTCCAAGGTTCTCAAAAGACCGTGCTTTCTCATGTCCAATGTGTGGTTATTGATTGTCGATATGACATCAAATCCTGCATATAGCATTGCGTCAAGCGTTTCATCCGGTGCGTTGAATCTGGGGTAGGCCATGTATGGCTCCACAGTGGTACCGGCTGTTGTTCCCTCATAGTTTGCTATCGCTATATCTGCGGATTCAATAATCGGTTTGATCAGTTCAAAGTAGGGTTTAAAGTCATAAGACCCGTCAGCAGAATTATAGGCACTGTGAATCTGACTCATATGATAAATGATATCCCCAACAGCTGCAATTGTAAGCCTTTCCACTCTAGGTTCCTCATCTTGTCCGGATTCGCTTGTTTCAATAACAGGTTCGGTTGGCTTGGTCGTTTCCTGTCCGTTGGTCGGTCCCTCTCCTCCCTGGGGAAAAAGACCGAAATGGTTGAATGTATATACAGCACCGGCAACAATAACAATCAATAAAATAATGATCAGATTTGTTTTTTTCTTTTTTCGTTTTCTCATAGCTCTCTTCTCCCAATATCATAGCTGTCATGTTATAGTAAAATACTATAGTATTCTGCAATTTTTTGCAATAGATGAAATATTAATAATTTATTAAATTAAGTTCACTTTATCAGGGCTCTCTTGTCGCTTCCAATCAAGTCTTCTCTTCCAGCCTTTATCAATGCTTTTTTAACGAGACTGTAGTTTTCTTTCCTATCATATTGCATAAGTGCCCTCTGCATTCTTTTTTCCTCAAATGAATTGGGAACATATACCGGTTCCATGGTCAATGGGTCAATTTCTGTGTAGTACATGCAAGTGGAAAGTGTCCCCGGAGTCGGATAAAAATCCTGCACCTGCTCGGGAGAATGACCTGTCTCCTTGATGTATTCAGCAAGAGCGATGGCATCTTCCAAGGTTGAACCCGGATGCGATGAAATGAAATAAGGAACGATATACTGGTCTTTACCCAATTTCTTATTCATTTGATCAAACTTTTCAACAAATTCAAGGTATACTTTGAATTTGGGTTTTCCCATATAATTCAACACCTTGTCCGATACATGCTCAGGCGCCAGTCTCAACTGTCCGCTGACATGATGGCTGCAAAGCTCTTCCAAGAAGCTTTTATCCTTATCCTGGAGCACATAATCATATCGAACCCCTGACCTGACGAAAACCTTTTTCACGCCTTTTATCTGTCTCAGATTCTTCAGAATATCCAGGTATTCCTTATGATCAACAATCATCTGGTTGCATTTTTCGGGAAACAGGCATTGCTTATCCTTGCAGACGCCGTATTTCTCCTGTTTGACACAGGCTCTTTTTCTGAAATTGGCCGTCGGTCCGCCAACATCATGAATATAGCCTTTGAATGATTGACTGCTGACAAAAGCGCGGCCTTCCTTCAGAATCGATTCTTTGCTTCTGGATTGTATCACCCTGCCCTGATGAAATGTGAGCGCGCAAAAGGAACAGCCTCCAAAGCATCCCCTTGAGTTTGTGATGCTAAACTCTATCTCATCAAAGGCGGGTATGCCTCCCTTGATTCTATAGCTGGGATGATAATCCCGCATGTATTCCATATCATATATGTCGTCCATCTCAAGTTGGCTTAACGGCTCCATGGGTGGATTCTGCACAACAAACACAGTGCCGTATCGTTCAATCAAGGTTTTTCCGTTTATGGCATCTGTATTCTCGAATTGCAGATTGAAGCTTTTGGCGTATTCTTTCTTATCGGAGATTATCTTATCGAAATCGGGCAGCTCCAAGGCATCAAAAGCCCTTTCCCTATCCTTGGTTTTATAGACAGTACCTCTGACATAGGTAAGCTCCTCTACAGGTATGCCGCTCGACAGGGCTTCGGCTATCTCCAAAATGGCCTTTTCTCCCATTCCGTATACCAAAAGGTCCGCGGAGGAATCCAACAGCACCGATCTTCGCACTTTATTATCCCAGTAGTCATAGTGCCCCAGTCTTCTCAAGCTGGCCTCAATGCCTCCTATAATGATAACTGTGTCCTTGTAGGCTTCTCTAATTTTATTGGAATAGACAGTTACAGCCCTGTCAGGCCTTTTATCCGGCTCTCCACCTGGGGTGTAGACATCTTCTTTTCTTCTTTTTTTAAATGA
>JAUYTY010000031.1 GCA_030694905.1 Eubacteriales bacterium
ATTATCAGGTAAGATAATGTACTCCTTATCTGGGTTTTCTTGGCTCTTATTATCCCGGTAACTCTGACATTGCTATATATACCAGAGGGAGATTCAATCCATTCTTCCTCCAATGATGTAGTTAGTTCTGTGAATTTTAGTTCTTCAAAAGGACCATCAACAAAACTATTGACTGAAATAGCATCATTTCTTCCAACATGTGACCAGGAGTGTATTCTTCTGCAGGGGATGAATTCGATTTTCTTAATTGCAAGCTTCATAATATATTTTTTTATAGTTTTTTACGGGACACAAACAGGATGTATTATTTTTGAAATTTTTCTTTTCTAGAAGGACAGTAACAGGATTAACTTATTTATTAAAAACATAATGGACATAATTTTTTCGTTGCTGATTTCACACGGTATCTATACCAGTCTTTTTTTAACATGTCAATTGAAATATGATTCATAGTAATATTATGGTCATTCATAAATTCCTCTATTGCATCATTTATATTCAAGTAAGGATTATTGTTCAGAGCCCCTCTCATGTAATTACGGAAGGTAGACTTGAACTCTTTTTCAAAGTGCCTTCGTACTACTGTTTGTCCTGTATCAGATAAGTGAGAGTAAAACAGAGTTGAAAAAATTGTTTTAGCATTCTTAGGCACATTGAACGTGTTGATATCATTGGAATTACGAAGCTTGATTGATATATATTCAGAGCGATCTGACAAAGGTTTGTAGTTGCCCGGAACAGTTACCAGATGCTGTTTTAGCAGGCACCAGAGAATGGTGAATTTGCCTGGATCTAAAACATCAGATCCGTTTGTTGACAGGATGAATTCCTTTATTGCTTTTCCAACTCTAACGTCTACTGTCATTCTTTCCATGTTTCAAAGATTGTTGTTTTTAAATTTCAATTAAACCCCAGTTTTTTTAATGTACACCAACCCATTTTTCAGGTAGTGTTTTGCAGCTTTAATGTTCTCAGCGTTTATTACGGCCGAGATGAAGTGATTTTCCAACTGTCCATTACCTCGAAGTGTGGAGATTGGTTTGAACAGAATTTTCGTACCCATTTTTAAAACCTTTTCATCCGTTGCAAGGATCATTGAAGCCGGAACTTTATCATAAATCCAGCTCTTTAAAAATCTATCGTAGAAGGGAAATTTGTCCATGTTTTCTTTTTTTTTAAAATTGTTCTACAAGAGTTTCCGTTTTTTTCTGCCCTTTTGCCCTAACCGCTGTAACTCATTGAACATCATCGGGGCAATTTCATTTTAGCATTTTGCCCTAAATGCCCGACCACTTTTTAAATTATCTCTGTAAAACACAGATAAACAGCGATATACAACGGGGCAATTTTTTAATCTATGTTTGCCCGAAACTTCATTTTTTAGGGCAACACTTTTCCAAAATGCCCTAATTTGCCCTAATTTTGCCCTAACTTTAATCAATTGATTATCTATCTATTATAAGGTTTATTCTTCTTTTAGGGCAAAAGGGCAAAGAAAAAGGTAAACTCTATATGTTCATTTATTTCTTTCATAGTATCAAAAAAAGAACTATTCAAATGGAGGTAAGTCTTCATCGATATCTGATGCTTCAATTGAAGTTTCATCTTCTACCGGGATAGTTGATATATAGTAGAAGTAATGGTCTTCATTGTTCTCTTTAATGCGTATTTCATTCCTTTCCTTGTCTGATTCTGTTTTCAACATACATTCAGGATTGAATATCCACTCTTTGTACTGGCAGAACTGTATGAGTCGGCTCTTGAAAGTATTTATTTTGATCATCTTCGCTACTTTCTCATTCAATGTTGCCTTGTAAGCTTCAAATGCTTCATGCTTATTCACCAGGGTGTTCAATCTTGTTTCATTGAAATAGTCTTCAGCCCACCAGATAAATTCATCTGTGATTGCTCTCTGTATGTTTCGTTTCTCTATTTGTCCCATTGGCGGCTGTATTCGCACACGAAATTTCAGATATGTCTGCAGACACTGCAGCATGAAGTTGTAGAACTTGTTCATCTCGGCCGGGGTGTAATCTGATATGAGGTTCTTCCGGAACTCTGTGTATGGAGACCTTTCCTTGAGACCTTTCATTGGATCCTCAGGATGGTAATAAGAGCTGAACGCTGTGAACCATGTCCGTCTCCTAAGCGAAGCGTCAAAATTTCTGATACCATGGTTTGATGTGAATGCTACTTTCGGACTGTCTTTATAATCAAGTACAAAAGCATTCTGATATTTTGCATTCACTGTCATTTTACCGGTGATCATCGGCATAAATCTATGCAGGTCCACATACTCATTCAAGTCATCAAAGAATACATGATCCGTTACATTTCTTTCGACACCTGAGAACATGAATTCTTGTCTGTCTGCATTAAGATCTTGGCCATTCAGGAAGAGCTGTTTTCTCACCTGCTCGATTGAAGATATGTACAATGATTTACCTGTTCCTCCCAGGTGCATCCCTACATCACCACCTTCCAGTTCCATTGCATACACTCCATATGCCTGACCGGCATCCTTATGCTTGAATAGCTGATATCCCAAAGCCGAAACCTTGTTGACAAAGTGAAGTTCTACCTCTCTTTTTTCTTGTTCTGTAAGAGGGTGGCCGAGTTCTTCTTTGCGCCAGTATTGACGGCCGGTGTTGTAAATATATTTCAGGTACGAAAAATCCCAATCGTGAATTCTGACCTCATACCTCTCCACATCGGGCAAAGCGTCAATTTTCTTTTTCAATGAAACAAACTCGGGGGAGAGGGGAGCAAGTTTGCCAGAGTTTAATTGATTAAGTAGTGTTGCATAGTGTTCGGTATAATTGACCTCGAACAGAGGCTTCTCTACCGAGAAGTCGTGGTCAATTATCTTGTGTTTGTATACATAAAAGTCTCCCCAACCCGGTTTAAATGCTTCAACTCCGGAAGCTGTTACCTTGGCCACTGAATTACGGAAAAAGAACACATCGGAATTCTTATCAAATGCCTGGAAGTTCGGGTGTATGAATTTCAGTTTTTCAAGGGAAGATATTTTTATCTGATTGCTTCTGTGAATTGCATTCACAAGCATCTGAGAGTAATACTCAGGATGCTCTTTCAGATACTGAATAAGATAGTTTGAGCACATTGAGGATATGCTGTCTTCATCAATGAGTTCAACTACATTATCCTTAACAAAACAGAATGTAAAGCCTTTCTTATTGGTACTTGTCTCTATCTTCCAGAAACCGCAAGCATTGAGAAAAGCATACAGCTGTTCGTTGTTTATGTCATACCCTGTAAATTCTCCTTTACGATCTGTCTTTTCTACCCAAAATTTTAAACTGAACGAAAGTTTCACAAGTTGGCTGAAAAGCTTTGTTGGGTTCTGCTGATCTGGCCGTCTATAGTGAACAAAAAAGTCTTTAGCATCTTTACAAAACTTACCGCCTCTGGTACGAATCTTTCTGAGTGATTCCGGCAACATTATTATTTTCAGATCCAGATATGTCAAAGCCAATTCATACATTTTATTTATACCTGTTTCGTCAATATCGTAGCAGATGTAAATGTTCTTGGCCAGCCTGGATAAAAGAGAATATTCATAAGATGAAACCTTTGCAGACTCTGAGTTTAACCAACAAACATGATATCCTGATGCATGAATATTCAAAGCATCGGATGGCCCAGAGCAAAGGATAAGATCTTCCCATCTTTCATCCACACCATCAGCTTGAATAACCTCCGGAAACTTTCCCTTCAATGCTTCAGAATACCGATGTATGAACTGTTTATCCCCGGATATTAGATTCTCAGGTTTCTCCCCGGCCCAAAGGAAGCGCAACTCTCCAAGGGGCTGATAAATTTTCCCATACGATCCGTAATCATAGTAGTAGATAGGATAATCTTCATTGGAAGAAATCTTCCAGGATATTCCCTTTTCATTTTTCTTTGTTATATAGTAATCGATAGGCTTTAGAAGCATTGAATCACAATTTTCCTTTGTAATTCTATATCCTAGAAGATCTAGTTCTCGAGGGGTGAATTCTCCTGGCTTCCTAACCTGAACAAATATTTCATCACATCCTGCAGGGGCTTTTTCCATATTAGGCTTAGGCCCTACAGATGCAGTTCTATCTTCAAGTAAATGGGGTGCAAATCTGGATGCTATATGTTCCAGTGCCTGAGGGAATGACAGCCTTTCTCTATCCATTACCAGGGAAATAGCAGAATAAGCTTTTGTATCCGTTCCCCCTTTATCCTGAATGAACCAGATATCATCCTTTAAAAAAACAGCTCCGGAAGGGTTTCTATCATCAGACCTCATTTTAAAGTTTCGTCTACTTGTAAAACCAACTGCAGCTTGAGGGTAATAATCAAGAATCACTAATTTCCCAAAATCTGTTGCAAGCATTATGTCCTCTTTCTCTATACGAGCCATATCCTGTTATTGTTTTTTGTAAAAGATTTCTGGTAATGGGAATGAGTAACTGCCTCTAAATCCCTTGATTTCTGAAACATGAATTTTAAAATGTGCTATTTTGCCGAAAAGGTCTTTGCCCGGATTATCTCCTGATTCGATACATGTAATATGTTCTCCGGGCTCCTGGCTTTCAATACTCCCTATTAGAAGTGGCACATATTCTTTATTATCCTTTGTAATAATTATCATATAGTCTTAATCTAATAGTTCATGCCTTTGTCTTGTTTCTAACTCTTGGAGTTGATCAATAAGTTTCTCATACTCATCCAAAGAATCTATAAGTACTGATTGTTTCTCGAGATATTCTTCTGTTTTACTTGGCCCATGAATGCGGCATTCTAATTGATTTGTAGAAAAAGCAATTTGGGTGCTCTCTTTGGCTATCTGTAGAGCCTTTATAAGAGTTTTCAGTGTATTAAGATTTAGGTTCATTTCTGTTTGCTTTTTTAAATATTGTAGTTCGTTTATCGATTCTCACCGGAACTCTACCCTCCAAGTTTCCGAAATGCGTTAGTTTTAATGCCTGTTTTCTGCATCTTTGAAGATCATCGGGCACAGCCAAATTCAAATCATCTTTCATAGTCCTGCAATATTTAATTGTGAAATAATATACTGTCTTGTGATTGGTTTCCCGGTCATATCCCTGAACTTCTCAACTGCGTTATTGATATGCTTTATTACAGTCAGGTATGATATTCCAAGCTTACTGGCCACCTCTTTGTCAGTGAGTCCTGTTCTCATTAATAGAATGCATTCTTGTTGTCTTAATGTTAGCCCTGGAAGTACTTTGTTACAGAATGGTTTTTCATATTGACAAGAACTACAATGTGATGAAATTTCAACAGATGCTTTGCCCCTTTGCACATCAATGTCTGACGATCCATCCAGTGAGCCAAACAGGCACCAACACAAACGTTCTTCTGCTTCAATAACATCATACTTCAATCGAAGGGATGTATAGACATCGGAATATGGTTGTATGCACCTTGCAATTGCGAATCGAGCTGTTTTAGGTAAATCAGCATAATTCTCATATACTTTCCCTTTATAAATTGCCCAGAGTTTGTTTACTCCTTTTGATATCAACTCTAAGCTTTCCGATTGTTGCTCTAATGCTTCTGACAGAGCTAATTGAAATTGATTCATATTATTTGTTTATTGATTTGTAGATTTCAAACGGTTGTAGATTTTAATTACCATTCTAGCTTTGGCCCCATAGATATTTTGCCCAAGCCTATATCTGTAAAGGACTGTGCGCACATAACCCGGTTTTGTATGTGCTTTTGAAGCAATTATTTTCGCTTCTCCGTATGATAATTCTATATTTTTAGTAACTTTCTCCATTAATAACTGGCTACATTTGTGAATACGATTGTGAATACGATTGTAAAACTGCGAATAATAATACGCATATGCAAATAATTTAGTGCAAAATGGATATCTCTGAACGTATATCTCTAATAATCAAAGAAAAAAATTTGAGCATTAGAGCGTTTTCAAAGTCGATAGGCTTTGCAGATACTACTATTGGGAACATTGTTTCTGGTAAAAGCGAACCTGGATACAAAGTATTGTATGCAGTATGCAAACAATATGAGGATATTTCGCCACAGTGGTTGATTCTCGGAATTGGCGATATGTACAAGGATGAAATAGACCATTCTCACCCAATTCCTAATCTAGTAAGAGAAGAATTGCTTGTTCAATCACAAAAACAAGCTGATGATTTAATAAACATGTTGAAACAGTCCCATAAGCAGCTTGATGATGTCATTAGTATGTACACTAAGCTGCTTGAGAGAGAGAAAGGGGGAGGAGTTGCCCACCGGGGCAACGATGCAAGATGTGCAGATGCAGGGTAGTTTTTAAAACGCAATTACAATTAAAATTCTAACATAAATGAAAAAATTTTTATTCCTGATCTTATTAATTGTCTGTATCTCAGAATTATATTCACAAGAAGCACAGAGTTATTCAAAAGTGATTCAAATTCCAAATACTCATGCTGATACATTGTATCTCCTATCTAGGCAATGGTTTGTTTCAAGCTTTAAAACTCCGAATAAGGTAATTCAAGACGATAGCAAAGAATTGAAATTGATTTCAGGTAAAGGTTCTGTTGAATATTCATATGGGAAACTTCAATATTTAGCATACGAAGGCCATCTTACTTTTTTAGTGCAGATACAATCAAGAGACGGAAGAATTAAAGTTGACCTAACAAACATTATTCATGAGAATTTACCTAGAAATTCTAGATCTTGTAATCTTGGGTTTATTACAAATGAATCAGAGCAATTTAAGACAGGCATTAATAGAAGTTACCATAACAATGTTGCTAAAGACATAAAGGAAAAGATGAATTTATTTTCAGAGAAAATTTTTCAAGAAATTGAACAGTATTTGTTGAAAAGACAGTTGCGTGAAGAGAATGAATGGTAAAGGAGGAATGCTTATTTAGGATCTGAATATTAAATATTTATTAATCAAGCACAACCTAGTAATAACTTAAATTTTAAACTCATGAAAAAATTTTTAATGTATTTAATCCTGTTAATAGGATTTCCGTTTCTTGCATCAGGTCAGGAATTATCAGAACTAAAAGCTGAAATTGAGTCACTTAAAAGCCGTGTAGAAGTACTCGAAAAAATTTTACTTGAAAAAACAACTTCTGATGAACTGAACAATGCGGCAGCCAAGAGGTGCATTGCAATTACAAACGCAGGAACTCAATGCTCAAGAAATGCAGAGCCTGGAAGTGATTACTGCTGGCAACACAAGTCAACATATGAACCGAATAAAGCAACTAATAGTACTACTAAAGCCACAACTACTACTGCAACAAAACAGCCGGCAACAAGAGTAATTCATACAGGCCCTAGAGGTGGTCAGTATTATATTAATTCAAACGGAAATAAAGTTTATATTAAAAAGAAATGAAAATACTGATCTTCATTGTTTTTTTGCTTATACCTCATTATGCAGAAGAGCAATTAAATGGGAAAGTTATTGGAGTTTCAGATGGCGATACTATTGTTTTTTTAGATCAAGGAAACAAACAAATAAAGGTAAGACTAGATGGAATTGATTGCCCAGAATCAAAACAACCATTTGGACAAAAAGCAAAGCAATTCACTGTTGATTTTTGTTTTGGGAAACAAGTTGCAATAATTTCTAATGGTATAGATAGATATGGCCGTGTACTTGGGATTGTTGTGGTAAATAATGATACTCTCAACTATGAGTTGATCAAAGCGGGTTTTGCATGGCATTATAAACAATACAACAAAGAACCGAGACTTTCTGATATGGAAAAAATTGCAAGAGAGAAAAGGATTGGTTTATGGAAAGATGAATCACCAATTCCACCATGGGAATGGAGAAGGAATAATTGAATAAAAGTATACTATCACATAGCAAATGAGTGAAAAATGCTTCTTCAGACGAAAGGCAAATAAAAGTCAATAAAACTCAAAAATGAACAATTTTTTAATTTTGATGTTCTAATATTCAAATAGTTATGAATCAGAAAATTAGATTCTCAAATCCTGTCTCCGCTACTAAAAGAGCTGTCTGATTTTCAGGCAGCTCTTTTGTATTTATCTTGTTTTCCCAAATCGCTCAACTCCGGCAACCGATTGTTTTGGAGTGCCCTCAAATTTTCCTGGTACTTTTCGGCGACTGCGGAACTCCTCCCTTTGGTCGTCAAACAGTCCTCGTCGTTCCCGCAAAGTAGCCGCGGAAAATTATCGGAAAACAAATGTTGCCTTTGAGTTGAGGATTTGCTCATTAAACAATAAAATTCCGGTAGAAATGACATTTCTGTATAAATATTCAGTTTTTTCAGAAGTTGTAATTTTAAGTTGCTTCACAAGCGACTGATCTGCTTATAAATACGGAATTGACTTAACTGTTTTCAACTCCGTCAGTTTCATAACAAGCATATTAACAATAACTTACAAAGCAACTTAAAATGCTACTGTTTTTGTTTTCCAAATCTCTCAACTCCGGCAACCGATTGTTTTGGAGTGCCCTCAAATTTTCCTGGTACTTTTCGGC
>JAUYTY010000043.1 GCA_030694905.1 Eubacteriales bacterium
CTAAGACTCCCACTTCTATCCGATGACTAGCATTGCTAATACTCCCACTTCTATAAGTGGGAGATAAGCACTGTAGAGCCCCTGGATAACGGTTTCTAAGGTTCAGATGGCGTATGAAACGCCAACTGAATCCAAGAACCCTGTTGATTTTGGAGGAAGGATGCTATGGGGACTGATAAAGCTGAATTAAAAATAGGTATGAAGACCTTTATGATTGCAGTAGTGATTCTTATTGCGTTGATTGTGTTATCGGGTGTATTGACCCAAGTGATCCCAAGTGGAGAGTTCGCAAGAGACCTAAATGGAACGGTGATCGCAGGCACATACCACCAGACGAATGTTGAAAAGCTACCTGTCTGGCGGTGGGTAGCCGCACCAGTTATGGTTTTAGGTAGTGGTGATGGTGTGATGATAATTGCTATCATAATGTTTTTATTGATCATTGGCGGGTCCATTCATCTCCTGAATCAATCCGGTATACTGAAAAGCATCATTGCATCTATTGTTGAGCGTTATGCGGAGAAAAAATACTTGCTGCTTGGAATCATCATATTTGTTTTCATGTCAGTAGGTTCGTTCATCGGAATATTCGAAGAGGTGATTCCTCTCATACCGATAATGATCATGCTCGCCATAAATCTGGGATGGGATACCATGACAGGCTTAGGGATGACTTTGTTGTCCACAGGAGTAGGGTTCTCCGCAGCAGTCACCAATCCTTTTACTGTAGGCATAGCTCAGGGAATTGCCGGATTGCCGGCGTTTTCAGGCTCATTCTACAGGCTATTTATTTTTCTCGTCATCTATTTGTTTACCTTTTTATTTATCAGCCGATATGCCAAAAGAATCGATACAAATATCGTATCTGATGTTAGTGTGTTTGATCAAAAAAAGGCTGATCCAGGAGCCGTCAGATTTTTTCTTATGGTGATGTCTATTATGCTTGTAACTGTATTCTCATCTCCATTTGTTCCTTTTATTCAGGGGATTGTTTTGCCATTGATCGGGTTGTTCTTTCTGATTGCATCCTTTGGCAGCAATATGATGATGGGCATTAAAACCAAGGATATACTGAGGAACTGGTTGAATGGCGCAAAGGCTATGTCTCCAGGAATTGTGCTGATTTTACTAGCGACAAGCGTCAAGTATATCATCGTATCCGGTGGCATAATGGATACTATTTTGTACAATGCTTCCCAGACGATTGAAAATTCCTCCAGGTTTGTGGCTTTGGTGGGAACCTATGGCATGACAATGCTTCTGAACTTTTTCATCGGGTCTGGAAGTGCAAAGGCCTTTTTAATGATGCCGATTCTATCACCGTTGATGGATTTGGCTGGTGTGTCACGACAGTTGGCGGTTTTGGCGTTTCAATTTGGAGACGGTTTCAGCAATATTCTATATCCAACCAACGCCGTGTTGCTGATAGGTCTTGGAATCAGCAATGTGAGCTATACCAAATGGTTCAAGTGGATTATCTTGTTTCAGGTTTTTCTGATGCTACTGTCTGTGGTTTTTTTGGGATTAGGTCTGGCGATTGGATACGGGGTGTGACATGCTAAGCTATGAGAATAAAAGAAAACAGATTGCAGATAAGTTTGAGGAGTTAAAGGAACACTACGCTATCGAATGCCATCAGAAAATATATGGTGTGGATGAAATAACAGACCGCTATACCATCCATGCCAGAAAAGAGAGAAAAAAGATGTTGGTGCTGTCCACGGGACTTCATGGCATCGAGGGCTTCATCGGAAGCGATCTGGTGTATCTTTTTCTGGATGAGCTGATTTCATGTGTTGATACTGAACACACCGAAATCAGGATCTATCACTGCCTCAATCCGCGGGCTATGAAGAATAACCGAAGGGTAAACAGAAACAATGTGGATCTGAACCGGACCTTTGGCGTCGGGAACGTGGTATCTGAAAACGATGATTATATAAAGCATTATGAATTTTTCAAGCCATATGATATCAGTGATTATGGATTAGCTAATTTGAAGTTCTATGCCAAACTGATTCGATTTATAATTGGAGCCGGAACATCTGGCGTGAGAGCGGCATCTTTGAAAGGGCAATCGGAAAAACCTGAGGGCATATACTATTCGGGGAATGGCGTTCAAGCTGAAACTGATTATGTGATGAAAGAGATTGACGAACTGATGGCTATTTCACTGGAAAGGTTGATTTGGATAGATCTCCATAGCGGGTATGGTCCAAGGTACCAGATGACTATCCTGAACAGCCCCCAGGACAAAAGACCATTGAGCTTCTGGAGGCAGCGGTTGGATTATCCGCTAATACTTCAAGCGACAGCTGAAGAATTTTATGAAATCAATGGAGACATGATGGACTTCATGTACCGCAAGTACGATAAAAAACGATCAGCCTCAGATTTTTACGGCACCTGTTTTGAATTCGGTACTTATGGAGACCGAATGATAGATCAGATCAGGAGCCTTAAAACAATGATTTTTGAGAATAATCTAGCGCAAAGAAAATGCAATGCCAAAGCAGAGGAAAGAATAAGACAAGATTTTCGGGAATTGTATTACCCAACTGAAATCAAGTGGCAGAAAAAAGCCAAGGAGGATTTCAAACGCGCTTTGATGGGAATAATAGGAGGAGAATCAAATGAATAGAGCAAAAGAGCAACGAAAATGGCTTAAATCAATGTTTAGCGAGGATGAACCCTTTAACAGCGACCAGATGGATGGAAAGCCTCAGCCACCACTTTCCAATCCAGTTAAAAGCCTCGAGGACGTAATTGCTTTACCGGAATTCGGGGATGATATTTTTGAGAAAACCCATATTCTAGATATTATCAATGACCGGGTGAGCCACAGGAAATTCAAAGATGAAGCGATGTCTTTGGAGGAACTGTCATTTTTGCTGTGGAGCACGCAGGGAGTCAAATCGATTGCAGGGGATCAATATGCCACTTTGAGAACTGTTCCATCTGCTGGCGCCAGACATCCCTACGAAACCAATCTGATGATCAATAAGGTAGAGGGATTGAAAAAAGGCATCTATCGATATCTGTCCTTGACACATCAGCTTGCCTATGTGTACACGCCAGAAAACATGGACAGAACGATGGCTCAAGCAGCGAGAAAACAGAAATTCGCGGGGAATTGCGCAGTGGCATTCGTTTGGTCTGTGGTTCCTTACAGGGGTGAGTGGCGCTATAACGAGCGGTCCCATAAACCGATGCTGTTGGATGCCGGTCATATCTGTCAAAACCTATATCTGGCATGCGAGGCAATAGGATGTGGCACTTGTGCCATTGCAGCCTATGACCAGAAGCTGTTGGATAACCTTCTGCAATTGGACGGAGAGGAAGAGTTTGCAGTTTACCTGGCGCCTGTCGGGAAGGTTTGATACGATGGAATGAGTTACCACCATTATTCAGAACCAAACAACTTCAGCAACAAATCAATTTCAGATTCAGTTTCTTGAAGAAAAGCTACATTAGGTTCGTTGAGACACCAGTTGATAATGTTTCCCCTGACAAATTTTATAAAGAATGAGGCCACATATTCAGGCGCAAAGCTGTCTTTGATTAATCCGTCATTGACGGCTTTTTTGGTGCAATCGAGAACATGCCTGTAATAAGATCTCTCCCAGCTAACGGCCTGTTTGTTCATGGATAAAAGAATAGACTTGTAATACTCAATAACCAGTTGCTTATCAAAACTGACAACAAAAGCAGTCTGGTCAAGGAGGACTGCCTTAAGAGATTCCAAGGGATTTTCAAGATTATACTTTGTGCGGTTTTTCTCTAACAACTCATCGTAAATCATGAATGATTCATTAACCAACTCCTGCTTGGAAGCATAGTGGTGGTAAAAGGCACCAATGGAAATATTGGCTGCATGGCATATATCTCGGATAGTCATATTATTCAGACCTTTTTCAATAGCGAGATAACGGGCTACATCCATTATTCTTTTCTTGGTTTGATTAGACTGTTCGGACTTCATAGACATATCGATTTCCCACCCTGACTGAATAATTTTGTTCATTATATCACGAAATCAACAGGATAAGTTAGTAGAAATTAATTTGAATTGACAATAATTAATCAATCTTTATTGAAACCATTCCAATGTTGTGTTATAATTTAGGCAATAGAAACCGAACAAAGTTCGGTATAAATAATGGGAGGCAAACATGAAAAAAGATCAGCTGATTTGTGAATTGGTGGATAGTTATGCAGACTGGTTCAACGACGACAATGCTTATCAGATGGGAAAGATGTCCAAAAATCTTTATCCCTATGCAGAAATGTTTACACCTATTGAGATTAACCGCTTAACAATCAAAAATCGTTTAGTGATGGCACCTATGGGCAACATATCCATGTGTGATGAAACGGGAAGACCAAATGATCAGATGCTTGAATATTTTTTTGCTAGGGCGAAGGGCGGAATCGGTCTCATAACAACGGGCCTTGTGCCTGTCAGCCATGGCATCGATCCGACTGTGACAGAACCGGAAGGACTTACATATTTTCCCAGGATTGACCGATCAAGAAGTGTAATGGCTGGGTGGCGGGATTTGTCCGCAGGTATTCACAATTATGGCGCTAAGATATTTATTCAACTAACACCGGGATTGGGCAGAGTGGGCAATCCCCAATGCCTATTGACAATGAAGAAATTTCCAAAATCAGCATCATTTAATCCGAACTTTTATATGCCTCAGATTCCTTGTTTGCCTTTGAGTGATCGAAGCCTTAAAAAAATAATCAAGAATACCGGTCAGGCTTCGGCAGACGCCAAGGCATTTAATATAGATGGGGTATATTTGCATGGACATGAGGGCTATCTGCTTGAGCAATTGACCAATCCCGCCTTTAACAGAAGGAAGATAGGCGCTTACTCAAATTGGCAGGCTTTTGGAATAGATATGATAAAAGAGATAAGAAGAAGAGTGGGTCCTGATTATCCAATCATGTATCGAATCGACTTGTCACTCGCTTTGAATGAGGTTTATGGTGATAAGATGGATATTAAAGATCTCAAGAAATTCAAAAATGGTAGAACAATAGATATGACACTTGAATATATGAGTAATCTGGTTAAAGCAGGCGTTGACATGTTTGATGTGGATTTGGGCTGCTATGACAACTGGTGGTTGCCGCATCCTCCTGCAAGTATGCCGCCGGGATGCTTCTTAAGCATTTCAAAATTGGCAAAGGATTATTTTGAAAAGAACAATATTGTTTCAAATGCGGGGAAAACGGTCCCCGTGGTTGCTGTAGGCAAACTGGGTTATCCAGATTTGGCAGAAAAAGCTTTGCGAGATAAGCTATGCGACATGGTTATGCTGGGTAGACCGGTACTGGCGGATCCAGAGTGGCCCAACAAGGCGTATAATGGCCAGATTGAAGACATTATTCCCTGTATTGGATGTCAGGAAGGTTGCATTAATGAATTCGTTGAGGGAGGCCATCCTCAGTGTGCGGTGAATCCGAGGACCAGCTTTGAATTCAAGATGCCGGAGGAGCTAACGCCTGCTAATTATAAGAAAAGAATCGGTGTGATAGGTGCGGGACCGGCCGGTGTGATGACGGCTGTCATGGCTGCTAAAAGAGGACATGAAGTCACCTTGGTTGAGAGAAGTAATCAGGTGGGCGGTAAAGTCAAAGCAGGTTCTGTTCCAAAAATTAAATTTGAAATTGGGAACTACAAGAACTATTTGGAAACACAGCTGACAAAAGCAAGAGATCTATACCAGCTGAATTATATTGATAATTTCGAGGCTACTATTGACTGGCTGAAGGAGCAGCAATTTGATTCACTAGTATTTGCCACCGGCGCGAAAGAGTTGTTGCTTCCAATGAATGGCAAGGAGAATATCAACTATATTGAGGGGACTGATTTATTGCTGAATCCCGAAAAACTTGGAGATGCACAAAAGGTAGTGGTCATTGGCGGTGGCGTTGTCGGCTGTGAAATTGCTTATTGGCTGAAACATGAATACGGCAAGGATGTTAAGGTCATCGAGATGACAAAACATTTCATGAACCACACATGTACAGCCAATCGGGGGTATTTGCTCTATTACCTTGAAAAATCAGGCGTTGAGCTGCTAAATTGTACTAAGGTAATAGGATTGGAAGAGAATCAGGTAAGCGTATTACAGAATGTTTCCAGCACAGTGCCAGATCCTTACTTGACTTGGAGGCCGGTACTGCCGGAAAACGTAGAAAATCCATTTGCTCCAAAATATCTTGTTGATGAAAAGGAGAGATTGATTGACGCGGACCTTGTTGTTTTTGCAATGGGAAACAAGCCTTCTGACGAACTTTACAGGCAAGCATTTACTGATAAAGTGGCACAAGAAATTTTCAATATAGGAGATAGCTTGAAGGGCGGTAAGGTGTTGGAGGCTACAAGAGCCGCCAATGCAATAGCGAGAAATATCTAAGGGGGAGATTACATTGTATGATTTCAAGATGAATCTTAATGAGGATGAAATAAGCATACTGAAGGGTGAAAAAGGCGAGACATTAGCCAAGGTCATGAAGACTATAGTCATGTATGGCGATACTTTTGGAGCGGATCGCCTCGTCCCGGTCAGTGGCGAATATGGCCACCTGGTAACCAGCTTCGGTCTTTCTATGATGAAACCTGTATACAATTTAATGAGGGAACTATTGGAGGCAGGAATCTGTTCGAAGCAGAAGTTTACGGTGGATCCGAGACCCGTTGACAAGGAAAATGTACCGGCTGGATTTTTGAAAAACCTGGTTTTCAAGTACATGTACAGCAAGCAAAATGATTATGAAGATCAGCTAAAGAAAATGGGGCTTATGACTGAAGATGGATTCACCTGCACATGTTATATGGAAGAGTTGGGAAATATCCCCAAAAAAGGTGAAGTTATCAGCTGGGCAGAGAGTTCTGCTGTGGTGTATGCCAATTCAGTTCTTGGTGCAAGATGTAACCGAAACTCAGGTCTTATAGAGTTATTCGGCAGTATCTTAGGAAAAGTGCCAAATTTTGGCTTACTGACTGATGAAGGAAGAAAAGCAACCTGGGTAATCGAAGTCAAGACAGATGAATTGCCTGAAGCTCAGGTTTTAGGCAGTGCTATAGGAATGAAGGTCATGGAGAACGTTCCCTATATTAAAGGCCTGGAAAAGCATCTGGGAAACGATTTGAACAATAGGGTGAGGGATTATCTCAAGGATATGGGAGCTGCGACTGCCAGTAATGGGGCGGTAGGACTTTACCATTTGGAGGGAATAACACCAGAGGCTGTTGAACAGGGAGAAAGCCTAATAAAAGAGACTCATCAAACCTATGTAATTGATGAGTCAGAGCTGATTCGCATTAAGGACAGCTATAAGGTCATGTGGAAAGATTTATCTGCCAGACCCGAGATGTGCTTTATAGGATGCCCCCATTTGTCACTCCAACAATTGGAGGAATGGGTCGAAAACATAGAGAAGAGACTTCATATTCACAAAAATAATCGAGTCTCTGTTCCAACGGTTTTGACAACATCGCCATCGGTTCTAAAAGAGTTTAAGAAAAACCCTCATTTTTCTAAGCTCGAAACGATGGGGGTTGGGTTGTCTTATATTTGTCCATTGATGTACATGAACAATCCTTTATGCGCGAAGATGCCTGTAATCACCAATTCCAACAAATTGAGGACCTATACGACTTCAAGATACTATACAGACCATGAGATATTGGATCAAATAACCAGGAGGCATTGATATGAAAGAGTTCAAAGGAAGAGTTGTAATACCGGGAAAAACAAAAGCGGAAGCTCTCGTAACCAAGTCGGGGTTTAATACATTGGCAAGCTTCCAGAAAAGCCTCATGTTTAACGATAAAAAAGCAACTTGTTCTGATCAGAACAATCAGGACTTGTATAAAAAGAAGATGGCGGGAAAGGCGTTATGCATGCCCCAAACTATAGGCTCAACAACCGGTGGGATGGTATTGTATTGTGCCTGTGATATGGGCGCATCCCCTGCATGTCTGCTGTTTTCAAACACAATCGATTCGCTGGCAGCAGCTGGTGCAATTCTGTCAGACATCTGGACAGATATCAATTTACCAACGGTGGATAATCTTGGAGAAGATTTTCTGACTTACGTCAAGGATGGTATGAACATTGAAATTATGGACGAGGGCGTAGTTAGAGTTTATTGAAAAAGGGAAAAAGACAAGGATATGCGATATGCTCCGCACCCCTTGTCTTTTTTCAATCTCCGATTACTTTTTCCTTCTAAAAACTGTGATGGTTGTCCCGCCACCCTCTTTGCTGTCTACAGTTGCCTCGTCTACTAGCATACCGACAATATTGAGTCCAGAAGATGACATCGGGTTGCCTGTCAGATTGCCATAGTAGTCTTCATATTCTATTAAGTTGGGCTGGTTGAGCAGATGATGGACTTGTTCTGCAGTTTCCTTATCCATACCTTCTCCATTGTCCTTTACCGATATGACCGTATTGTCTTCTGTTTCTCTTTTTATATGGACAACCACATCGGATGCTTTGGCATTAAGTGAGTTGGATACCAGTTCATTGACTATCCCTTGAATTTTGCTGTTTTCTTCTTTCAAAACTGCCTCCTTGATTTCTATTACTAAACAGATGGTGATACTGTATTATATAATAGAATCATCCAAACATTCAATGATATTAAGGTGGTGTTTTTTTCTTAAAAGTTGTGGAATTCGTTGAGAATAGAGTATAATATCAGTAATAATTGAAATTGTTGTTTAACTGTTTGTATTGGAAGGAATGATCTTATGGAGCTGGCACTGAATATTTTGATTGGCGTTGGATTGGCGGCAACATGCGGTTTCCGAGTTTTCGTACCGCTGTTGGTCATGGGAGTGGCAAACAAGGTCGGATACCTGGAATTGAGTGAGGGTTTTTCATGGATAGGCAGCTATCCCGCAATGATTATTTTTTGCATAGCGACAATCGTTGAAATAATCGCGTACTTTATTCCGTATGTTGACAACCTGCTTAATGCCATCAGCATACCGATTAGCGCAGTGGCGGGGATTGTTGTGACAGCTGCGGTCATAACAGACATAAGCCCTATTTTACAGTGGACGCTGGCTATAATAGCCGGTGGGGGCGTGGCATCAGTGACAAGCCTGATCAGCAATGGTGCACATACCACATCAACAGTTTTCAGCGGTGGTATAGCTAATCCGGTTGTCTCAGCCGGAGAGACAGTAGTATCAGTGATCATGGCTGTTTTGTCAATTCTTGTCCCAATTGTTGCAGTCTTGTTTATTGTCATGGTGATTATACTGGTTTCCAGAAAGGTGCGCAGATTCAAAGAAAGCAGATTCAAGCAAAGGCATATGGATTGAAAACGTTGTGTTTTAAAATCAGGAGGATAACATGTTTCGCAGAAAAGCAATACTCATATTATTGGTTTTGATGGTTGTTTGTCTTTTGACTGGGTGCTTGCCAGGAGATGGCAGGAATAGCATTGAAAACCCTGCTGGATTCTTTTGGGGCGTCTGGCATGGCTGGTTGGCCCCCCTTTCGGTTGTTATCGGCTTTTTTAACAGAACAATCCGAGTATATGAGGTTTTTAATAGAGGCTGGAGCTATGATGTGGGTTTTTATATGGCGGTAATCAGTGGATTTGGGGGAATTGGAATTTTCAGGCGTAAGAAAAAAGAAGATTAGGAACATTAGGGAGGCAGAATTGACGTGAGAATAGATGAAAGAGATGTTATGTTTTCGAGAATGGCCAGAAAACCCGGTTCGCAGGCCTTTGAGGATTATTACCGGTCCCGCGGTGAAAAGCGGAAAATAGATGATGAAATTAGAATGATGCCGGAATTGTGCGCCGAGGGAACCGCAACGTATGACCCTGTTAACAGCCCGATGGTTATGTCTGCGTTTGAATTTCTGGGCGACATTAAGCATCTCGCCGTTGGTCCCATGTTGAGTGAGACAATATGTCCTGGAACTCCTGAATTGTTCACTAAGCGAATCAAGGGTCTAGCTGGCTATTATGGAAGTGTCCTTTGTGGTGTCACAGGTTGCGATGAAAGCTATTATTATAGCCATAGAGGCCGTGACGATGCGTCGTATGGAGAAATAGTCGAACCGAAACATACCAATACCATCGTTTTTGCTGTGGAGATGGATAAAGAAGCTATAGACACCGCACCGCAACTGCCTGAGTCTTTGGCGGTGGCAAAGGGCTATGTGGAGGCTGCCATTATCGGCATGATGCTCACCTATTATATTAAGAGCCTGGGCTATGACGCTAGAAATCATATGGATGGCA